>JAFSEW010000054.1 GCA_017435525.1 Oscillospiraceae bacterium
GATCTGCCCATGCGTCTGGGCGAGACTTCCACCCTGTTCCGCAACGAGGATTCCGGCGAGATGCACGGCCTGATCCGTGTCCGCCAGTTCACCATTTCCGAAGGCCATCTGGTGCTGCGCCCCGATCAGCTGGAAGAAGAGTTCCGTGGCTGCCTGGAGCTGGCTAAGTATGTGCTGGATACCGTGGGCATGCTGGAAAACTGTTCCTTCCGCTTCAGCCAGTGGGATCCTGCCAAGGCCGGCATCAAATATGAAGGCACCGCCGAACAGTGGGAAGCCGCCCAGGCTACCATGAAGGAAATTCTGGACAATATCGGCCTGGAGTATGAAGTTGGCATCGACGAGGCCGCTTTCTACGGCCCCAAGCTGGACATCCAGTACAAGAATGTCTTCGGCAAGGAAGATACCATCGTTACCATCCAGATCGACATGCTGCTGGCCCAGAAGTTCGGCATGGAATACACCGATGCCGACGGCCAGAAGAAGATCCCCTATATCATCCACCGCACTTCCCTGGGCTGCTACGAGCGCACCCTGGCTTACCTGATCGAGCGTTACGCCGGTGCCCTGCCCCTGTGGATGATGCCCACCCAGGTCAAGGTTCTGCCCATTACCGACCGTGCCCACGGCTATGCCAAGGAGCTGGCTGAGAAGCTGAACGCTGTGAACATCCACGCAGAGACTGACTGCCGCAGCGAGAAGCTGGGCTACAAGATCCGTGAAGCTCAGATGCAGAAGATCCCCTACATGCTGGTCATCGGCGACCGGGATATGGAAGCCGGCACCGTTTCCGTCCGTACCCGCAAGGGTGAGGATCTGGGTGCCATGACCCCCGATGCCTTCATCGCCAAGTGCCTGATGGAGATCGCCACCAAGAGCAAGGAAGTTTAACTTTTTATGAAGAAACAAGCCATCCTATCGGGATGGCTTGTTTTCTTTTCCAAGCTGTGATAAAATGGCGTCAGTTCCTTTCCCGCTTTCCCCGTTGGAGGTATCTATGAAGCTGAAAATTCCAAAAATTTCTCCCGTTTGGCTGCTGTGCGGCCTGCTGGCGGTATTTGCCTATATCCTGAAATTCTGTCTGCCGGGCTACGGCTTTTCCGCCCTGGTTTGTGTGGGCATCATCGGTGTCATTGCCTTCTACACCCTGAGTAAACATCTGCTGCCCCGGTTTCCCCGGGCCATGAAATGGCTGCGCCGGTTTTTTACAGTCTTTCTGTGCATTGGTCTGATTCTCGCCGGTATCACAGAAGGCATCATTCTCCACGCCAGTTTGGGCGATCCCGATGCCCATTGCGACTATATGGTGGTGCTGGGGGCGAAAGTGCGAAATTCCGGCCCCTCTGTGTCTCTCTGGGATCGGATCTACGCTGCCCGGGATTACATGCAGGCGCACCCGGATGTGATTGCTGTGGTATCCGGCGGCCAGGGTGCTGACGAACCTATGAGCGAAGCCCGGGCCATGTACGAAAAGCTGGTAGCACTGGGCATCGAAGCGGACCGGATCTGGATCGAAGATCAGGCCAGCTCCACCTGGGCCAACCTGAATTATTCTTTGAACCTCATTGAAGAAAAAACCGGCACCCGCCCGGATACCCTGGGCGTAGTCTCCAGCGAATACCACATGTACCGCGCAGGCCTGCAAGCCAAAGACTGCGGCGTGGAATTCGTAGGCATCCCCGCAAAAACTTCCCGGCTTTCCCAGGCTATCAACCACTTTATGCGGGAAATCGCCGGTGTGTGGCACTATATGATTTTAGGAGGACAGTATGATTAGCAAGTCTTATGCAGATTTTTCCTGGGAGCAGGCAGCCGCGCTTCTGGCCATTGACTCTCCCACCGGCTTTACCCACATGGCCGCTGCCTGGGTAAAGGATGCCTTTGAAAACCTGGGCTATCATGCCGAAATCACCACCAAGGGCGGTGTCCTGGTGGATCTGGGTGGCGAAAATGCCCAGGACGGCCTGCTGCTGGCAGCCCACACCGACACTCTGGGCGCCATGGTAGCCGAAGTGAAGGGCAACGGCCGCCTGCGGCTGACTCCCCTGGGTGGCATGAATGCCAACAACGGCGAAGCCGAAAATGTGAGAGTTTACACCCGCTGCGGCAAAGTCATGGAAGGCACCGCGCAGCTGTGCAACGCTTCCGTCCATGTCAACGGCGACTACAGCAGCGCCAAACGCAGCTTTGACACCGTGGAAGTGGTGCTGGATGAAGATGTGCATTCCGCCGCCGATACCAGGGCTCTGGGCATTGAAGTGGGCGATATCGTCTGCTTCGACCCCCGTACCCGCCGCACCGCATCCGGCTATCTCAAGAGCCGTTTTCTGGATGACAAGCTCTCCGTGGGCATCCTGCTGGGCTTTGCTAAGTACTGCGCCGACAACGCCATTATCCTTCCCCGCCGCACCTGGGTCCATGTGACAGTCTACGAAGAAGTAGGTCACGGCGGCAGCGGCAGTCTGCCTGCCGGTGTCACCGAAGCCATTTCCGTGGATATGGGCTGCGTGGGCAGCGGCCTGCAGTGCACGGAAAAGCAGGTAAGCATCTGCGCCAAGGATTCCGGCGGCCCCTACAGCTATCAGGTAGTAGGCAAGCTGATCGAAGCCGCAAAAGCCACAGCTGCCGACTATGCCGTGGATGTGTACCCCTACTACGGCTCCGATGTGGAAGCTACTCTCCGGGCAGGCTTTGACATCCGCCATGGCCTCATCGGTGCCGGTGTTTACGCCAGCCACGGCTATGAGCGCAGCCACATTGACGGCGTGCATAACACTCTGAAAGTTCTGTGCGGCTACCTGGGCGTATAATTTACTGAAATATGGGTTGACAAACACGAAGAAAAGGAGTATGGTGCAGAAGAAGCGCCATACTCCTTTTTTGACCTTCAGGAGGTAGTATTATGGAAGCAACCGAACCCCGACCACAGCTGTTTTCCAACCGTGCCCTGGTGGGGCTGATGATCCCCATCATTCTGGATGCCCTGCTTTCGATCATCGCAGGCATGGTGGACTCCGCCATGGTATCCTCCGCCGGTGAAGCCGCGGTCAGCGCCGTTTCTCTGGTGGATTCTATCAATGTTCTGTTCATTTCCATGTTTGCATCCATTGCCGTGGGCGGCAGTGTGATCACCACCCAGTATGTGGGCAGCCGGAATTATAAGCAGGGCTGCATCAGCGCCAACCAGCTGTTCTATGCCGGTTTTACCATTTCCACTGTGCTGATGCTGGTGCTGCTTGTCATGAAAGAGTCCATCCTGCATATGATCTACGGCAATATTGAGGCGGATGTGCTGGAAAACGCCATCACCTATTTTTCCATCACCCTGCTGGGCTACCCCTTCTCCGCTGTGGGTAACGCCTCCACCGCGATCCTGCGCTCCATGGGCAAGAACCGCCAGGCAGTCACCACCACCATTGCCTTTAATGTGATCAATGTCATCGGCAACGCCACTCTGATTTACGGTTTTCACCTGGGTGTGGCAGGCGCGGCCATCTCCACCACCTTCAGCCGCATGGTTTTTGCCGTCTGGGGTCTGGCGCTGGCCCACAGCAAGAAGCTGCCGGTGCATTTTTCCAAGCTGCTGCACATCCGGCTGGACTTTGACATTATGCGCCGGGTTCTGCGGATCGGCCTGTCCAACGGCATGGAAAGCAGCCTGTTCCATATTGGCAAGATCCTGATTTCCAGCCTGGTGTCTTCCTTCGGCACCATCTTTATTGCTGCCAACTCCGTGGCATTTACCATCAACAACATCGGCTGGACCATCGTAGGCAGCATGGGCACCGTTCTGCTGACCGTGGTAGGCCAGTGTATCGGTGCCGGAGAGCCCGAACAGGCCAAACGCTACACCAAAAAGCTGCTTACCGTTGCCACCGTGTTTATGTTCGTTATGTTCAGCGTGGTGTTCCTGCTGCGGCATCAACTGGTGCGTCTGTTTGATTTCAGTGAGGAAGCGTTGGAGGTTTCCGCCTACTATACAGGTGTCAGCGCGCTGTTCTCGATTCTTTCTCTCTACTCCTTCTCTTTTGTTCCCATGAGCGCCTTCCGGGCAGCAGGGGATATCCGCTACGCCATTACGGTTTCCATCTTTTCCATGTTTGCCTTCCGTGTAGCCTCCTGCTATCTGATCAACGCCCTGTTCCCCTCTCTGGGGCTCATGTGCGTATATATCGGCATGGCCCTGGACTGGGCTTTCCGGGCCGTGTGCAATATCCGCCGCTACCGCAGCGGCAAATGGCTGCACAAAAAGTTGATATAACGCAAAATCCGGCTGCGAATTTCGCGGCCGGATTTCTGTATTCCGGGATTGACAAATCCCCAAAAACAATGTATGTTGCTTTTAATAGGTTCTGTTACACCATTGCACAGTAGAAGGAGACCTGCTATGGATACTGCCAGCATCCAGCCTCCGCTGTTTACCAACCGGAAACTTGTCAGCCTGACCATCCCTGTGGTGTTGGACGCCATGCTTGCCATCCTGGTGGGCATGGTGGACTCTGCCATGGTTTCTTCCGCAGGAGAAGCCGCCGTGGGTGCCGTATCCCTGGTGGATTCCCTGAACTGGCTGTTTCTGTCCATGTTCTCTGCCCTTGGGGTGGGCGGCTCTGTAGTCACAGCCCAATACATCGGCAACCGGAACTATCGCGGTGCTTCCGACAGTGCAAACCAGCTGTTCTATCTGGTGACTATCCTGTCTTCGGCGTGTATGCTCCTTCTGCTATGCCTGCGCAGGCCCATTTTGCACATTGTTTACGGCAGCATTGCCCCGGATGTTTTCGCCCATGCCGAACGGTATTTCTTCTTCACCCTGTTGGGCTACCCGCTGTTCTCCATCGGCGCGGCCTGCGGCTCGATCCTGCGGGCCATGGGCAAAAACCGGCAGGCCGTTTCCATTACCGTCATTGCCAATCTGTGCAATGTTGTGGGCAATGCCACATTTATCTTCGGCTTTCACATGGGTGCCGCCGGTGCCGGACTTTCCACCACCTTGTGCCGCGTGGTCTATGCGGGTCTGGGCATCTACCTGGTGCATTCCAAAGACCTTCCCGCCAGGTTTGAAAAACTGCTGCACCTGCGGATCGATTTTGGCATGATGAAGCGGGTGCTGCGCATCGGCCTTTCCAACGGCCTGGAAAGCGGCCTGTTCCAGGTGGGCAAACTGCTGGTGGCCAGTCTGGTCTCTTCCCTGGGCACCATTGCCATTGCCGCAAATTCCGTTACCTTTACCATCAATAATATCGGCTGGTCTGCGGTGAACGCCTTCGGTACGGTGCTGCTTACGGTGGTTGGGCAGTGCATCGGTGCCGGGCAGCCGGAGCAGGCAAAGGCCTATATCCGTAAATTCCTCCGGGCAGCAATCTGCTGCTGCGTTATCCTATTCAGCACCATATTCCTGCTGCGGTATCAGATTGTGCGGCTGTTCAGCTTCGGCCCGGAAGCCCGGGAAACCGCCGCCTATTATATCGGCTTCTGCGCTTTGGGTGCCATCTTCTCCGGTTTTCCCTTCTCCTTTATCCCCACCAACGCGTTCCGGGCCGCCGGCGATGTCCGCTACCCCATCATACTTTCGGTTTGCTCCATGTTTGCCTTCCGGGTGGCGCTGTGCTATTTGCTGAACGCCCTGTTCCCTTCCCTGGGTCTTATGTGCGTCTATATCGGCATGTTGGCCGATTGGGGCGTCCGGGCGACCCTGAATCTGCTCCGTTTCCGCAGCGGAAAATGGCTGAAAAAAGCCCTGATATAAAAAAGAGGGAAGCAGATGCTTCCCTCTTTTTTGATTCTTAGTAGTTCTCAGCGTTGACTTCGAAGTAGGCCTTGGGATGGGCGCAGGTGGGGCACAGCTCGGGAGCCTTGGTGCCAACAACCAGGTGACCGCAGTTGCGGCATTCCCAGATCTTCACTTCGCTCTTCTCAAAGACCTGCATGGTTTCCACATTCTGCAGCAGCTTGCGGTAACGCTCTTCGTGGTGCTTCTCAATGGCAGCAACCAGGCGGAACTTGGCTGCCAGCTCCTTGAAGCCTTCCTCCTCAGCAGTCTTGGCAAAGCCTGCATACATATCGGTCCACTCGTAGTTCTCGCCTTCTGCAGCGTGCAGCAGGTTTTCAGCGGTATCACCGATGCCGTTCAATTCCTTGAACCACAGCTTTGCATGTTCCTTTTCGTTTTCGGCAGTCTTCAGGAACAGGGCTGCGATCTGCTCGAAGCCTTCCTTCTTAGCCTTGGATGCAAAATAGGTATACTTGTTTCTGGCCTGGGATTCGCCAGCGAAAGCGGCTTCCAGGTTTTTCTCGGTCTGGGTGCCTGCATATTTGTTAGCCATAAAAAAATCCTCCTAAGCTTTTTGTGATACATAAATTTTAGCATAGCTTTTCGGTTTTGGCTAGTGGAAATTTTTAATTTAGCAGGAAAACTCCCAGGTTCAGATACCAGGCAAAGGTCACCCAGAGAATATAGGGAATCAGCAGATCCCCTGCCGGTTCATCTGTTTCAGAGAAAGCCCGGATGGTCAGGAAAATCAGCACCCACAGCAGCGTCAGCAGAATCAGCGCCGCCAGATACATCTGCCCCCCAAAGAACAGCAGCGGCCACAGAAAATTCGCCGCCAGCTGCAATCCGTAGAAAATCCACGCCTTGCGAATCTTTGCAGGCTCCGCACCGGATTCCAGCACCCGGTAGGAAGCGTAGCCCATCAGCAGATACAGCAGCGACCATACAACGGGAAATACCCATCCCGGCGGCGAAAGAGGCGGCCTGTCCAATTCTTTGTAAAGGTCCATGCCCCCGGACAACAGTGACGCCAGTCCGCCTACAGCCAGGGGCAGCGCCAGGCAAAGAAGCAGCTTTTTCCAGTTGATTTTCATAGCAAATCCCTCCCATGATACTGCTAGTATATGGGAGGGATTCCAAACTATGCACTTACAGGCCCAGCGCCTTGAGCAGATCCGCCTTGGGGCGGTAGCCAATCACCTTGGCTGCCACCTCGCCGCCATCCATCACGATCAGGGTCGGAATGCTGGCAACGCCGAACTGGATTGCCAGAGGGGCTTCCTCATCCACATTGACCTTACCAACCTGGATATTTTCATTCTCCTCGGCGATCTCATCCACAATGGGCGCCACCATCCGGCAGGGTCCGCACCAGGGTGCCCAAAAGTCCAGCAGCACCTTCTTAGGGTTCTTCAGAACAGTCTCTTCAAAATTGGCCTGGGTAATTTCTATCACAGCCATGGCAAACACTCCTTTTTTCTTTCAGTATACCGCATCCCGCCGCCCGGTGCAACAGAAATTTATTTGACAGCGTCTGTAAAAATCGGTTATACTATCCCCGGAGGCGATAGATATGGAACATTCCTGCAGCGGTAACTGCGGCAGCTGCGGCGGCTGCGCCAAAGAACTGGTGCTGACCCCCATGGAAATGGACATGCTGCAAACCCTGGCCCAGATCCCCTTTCTGCCTGTAGTCCGAAAAGCCGATGATATGACCCCCGTGTATTTGGAAGATACCCGCTATACCCGGGAAGAATACAGTTTGATTCTGGCATGCCTGGAAAAGAAGGGCCTCATTGATATCGACTACCGCCAGAGTCTTTCCGGTTTTGACTACAGCGCCTATGCAGCATTCCCCTGCCACGGCACCATTGCCCTGACGGGGCGGGGGCAAACCGTGCTGGAAATGCTGGAGCTGCAGGGATTTGGCGTAGAGATGTAAGATTTCTCTTGCCATTTGGAAAAAGATAGTGTATAATACCATAGCACCTGCCGGTGTGATGGAATGGTAGACGTAGTGGACTCAAAATCCACCGCTGGCGACAGCGTACCGGTTCGAGTCCGGTCACCGGCACCATAATACCTACCCTTATTTGATACAATGGTATCAGCAAGGGTAGGTATTTTTATATGCATTTTTACCCCAAAACAGGACGAATTCCTAAACTTTGCAACGCATTTTCCTTTCCGTTGCCTAGCAATTGTGGTTTTACAGTGTGTTTGGAATGCTAAAACCCCACATATTGCGCTTTCAATTCGTTAAAATACCGCAATTCGTTAAACAACTGGCTATTCGTTATACAGCCGAAATTTCCGGAAAAGAGCAAGTATATTTGGTAAACTTGGCTACTTGCAATACCTGAACAGCAGAGTTAACACCACACCCACACTTGGGAGGTGATGACAATGCAACCACTTTTAGACCTACTGAAACGCTGCGCCGAGAACTACACCTTTGACACCGGCGATCCGGATTGCGAAACGGTGCTGGATCAGCTATACCATGCTTACACAGGATCATGAGAACGATTCACCGGGTATCGTGAAGGCTTCAAAGAACTGGAATCATTTTTAGAGGTTCTACCCCTGGATAATAACAACGCAGTATTCAATCTCTGCTGCCGGATCTGCGTAGCCTATGAACACAAAGCCTTCATCGACGGCTTCCGTTACGGCATACATTTTGTAAAAGAATTAACCGAAAACAGTGTAGCATAAATACCACATAGCAGCTTTACATAAG
Source organism: Oscillospiraceae bacterium (assembly GCA_017435525.1). Taxonomy (GTDB): domain Bacteria; phylum Bacillota; class Clostridia; order Oscillospirales; family Oscillospiraceae; genus Faecousia. Next base: position 8,514 of record JAFSEW010000054.1, read on the forward strand.
CAAAAACATTATTGGTAAGTAGGTACACCGCTCATTATAGTGAGCGGTGTGTTTTTATATGTGGAGGGATAGCAGATTACTGGTAACTGTGATATAATTATTTTTAGGGAGGGGATAACATGGAATCAGTGGAAGAATTGGAAGAACGGGATGCCAGCAAGGCCAATGATCAATACTGTCAGTATAAAAATTTACCAACTCTTTTGAAAAGATTTTCTTTCCAGGAGAAAATGGGTATTGCTACTATATATTCTAGCCATGTTATCCTTTTTGGTAGTGACATGCGAAAAAACAAGAACCGGGGCGCACTTCCTTGGTGCTTGGAAACGTTTGTAATGCTTGCGATGGAAGCCTATGAATATACAGACGGAACTTTTGATGGAAGAAACAAAAACAAGTTTATCAAGATGTACAACGCAATATGGGATGCGTCATCCGTGGTGGCCAAAACCCCGTGCGGAAGATTTGACTTTATCGATACTTTTATGGCTGCGACTGCACTAAATCAATTTCACATGCAAGAAGTGCCGTGGATTAGACAATATAGGTATTGGAATGTGTTTAATGATGAGTCAGATCCGGTACATATGAAAACTGTTTTTATGCGAAAAATGGGTGCAGCCTATGAGGACTTTTTGACTTTAGGATACCTTCTGCAACTGCTGTTTATTGCTCAGGCGAATAGTACGCCCATTGTCATACCGCAAAAAACATTGTATTATCTACTCAATGTACGGTTTCCGGAGGCAGCAAAGCATTTGCGAATTACTAGGGCTGAATACATTGCGTTACAAAGAAAATTCATTGCTGGTTCTTCGGATCCATACAAATATGTATATTCGTTGTCGCCATCATACCAATATACTTTTGTAGAGGAAGGGGACTCTATTTATTTTCCGTTACCGCACTTGATAAATCAAAATGTTACATCATCCTTGTTGTATAGGTTAACAGAAGGAGATAATGTACTACGCAATCAGATGGGAAAACACATTTGGGAGAAGTATTTATTAAATCTTGTTTCCGAAGCAGGTGTATATCAGGAGGTTTTTCCGGAGCAATTGTATGTGTATTCAGGAAGCAACTCTCATAGCCCCGATGTTCTTGCACGGCAAAACCGAGATGTGCTTTTTATTGATAGTAAGTCAACAGTACCCAATATTGGTATTAGGTTATTGGATGCTGATTCTTATGAGGACAACATTCGAATTGTAGCCGAAAACATTGTGAAACTGTATAAGCAGATGCACAGATTTGATCGGTACGATCCGTTCATTGGGCAAGCGTCCAAGAATATGAAGGACCATTGGGGGATTGTTGTCGTATTAGAAGACGCTTATATCAGACGAGCCCGGTACTTTGAAAAGGCCAGAGAAGACCTCGACATTCAGAATGATTCTGAAGAATGGAAATGGTTGATAGAGCACATAAAGGTGGTCAGCCTATATGAAATAGAACGGGTTTGCCTTGGAGGGAATAGTCTTATTGACGCTTGCCGTGATTCTTATGGTGATGACCCTTTCAATTTTACATTCATGGGATTTCCGCCCAAAGGGAGTAAGTTTACCAATAAGGGATATCTTAGTTTCCGGAAAATGTTTGATGATAAAGTAATGGGCATCATTGAGGAAATGAAGGAAACAGGTGCGATATAAAAAGCTCAGGCTAGTAAAATCATCTACTAACCTGAGTCCCTTTCTGTTGTTGGGTGGCTACATTTGCACTATCTTTTCTGCGCCGTTTTTGAAATGGAACATCAGGCGACTATCGGCATACAACATTACGTGGTCGACTATCGTATTCCATAATGCATCCGTGAAGGTGATTTCCAGCAGATCCAATTCTTCCAAGGCTGTAAGGCAGTTGCCGATCGCCTCGGCTTGGATCTGCCGCCGTTCCTTTTGCTGGAGCAGAGCATCGTATTCTGCCTGCAGTTTTTCATATCGTTCAACCAGGGAATTGTACCGATCCGCATAGGCGACTTGGTCAGTTGCCTGGTTTGCGTTTTCGTTCACCATCTGTCGAATCATCCCGGCTACCACATCCATCTCCTGCAGTGTTCTGTTGCTGTCGGCATCAAGGGTGGCGGTATCCAGCAGGTCGTTTAGGATCAGTCTGCCGTCCTCCAAAAGGGCGGTGCGGTCGGTGAGCAGTTGGCTCAGCGCAGTTATGAAATACCGCTTCAGATCATCTTCATAAAGGTGGGGCGTTCTGCAAAGATCGCCGCTTCCGTACTTGGCATTACACCGCCAAATGGTTCTGCGGTACTTGCTGGTGCTGTGCCATACCTTTGATCCGTAGATCTCACCGCAATCTCCGCAGATGATTTTTCCGGCAAAGGGACTATTGCACACCGTGTACCGCGAGCTATTCTTCCGTCGTGCCAGTTCCAACTGCACCTTATCCCATTCGGCTGGCTTAATGATTGCCTCATGGCTATGCTCCACATAGTACTGGGGCACTTCACCCTCGTTGACCTTCATTTTCTTCTGCAAAAAATCCACTGTAAAGGATTTTTGCAGCAAGGCAGCGCCTTTATATTTTTCATTACGGAGAATGCTTTCCACCGTGGCTTTTTGCCATACAGTTTTCTTTGCCGGGGTGGGAATACCTTGCTGGGTCAACTGCCGTGCAATGGCATTGGTGGATTGCCCCTCAATGCACATCCGGTAAATGGTGCGGACGATCTCCGCTTCCTCCGGTACGATCTCCGGTATGCCATTTGCGCCTTTTCGGTAACCAAGGAAATGGCCGTAAGGAATGCTGACCTTACCATCGGCAAAGCGCTTCCGCTGACCCCAGGTGACATTCTCGGAAATGGATTGGCTCTCCTCCTGAGCAAGGGACGACATGATGGTAATCAGCAGTTCGCCCTTGGAATCCAGTGTCCATATATTTTCTTTTTCATAATAGACCTCTACACCGGCATCTTTCAACTTACGAACGGTGGTAAGGCTATCCACGGTGTTCCGGGCGAAGCGGCTGACACTCTTGGTCACGATGAGATCAATTTTACCGTCCAGCGCATCCGCCACCATGCGGTTAAAAGCTTCTCGTTTCTTGGTGTTGGTGGCGGAGATGCCTTCGTCTGTATACACATCCACAAACTGCCAATCAGGTTTGTTGTGTATGTAGCGGGTGTAGTAATCCACCTGAGCCTCATAACTGGTCAACTGTTCCTCGCTATCTGTGGACACACGGGCATGGGCAGCCACCCGGCGGAGTTGAATGGCCGTTTTAGGCAGTCGGGTCAGCGGATTGATAGTCGCTGGAATTACTGTGATATTTTTACTGTTTGTCATGATGTGACCTCCGTTCCAATTCTTTCTGCCGTGCCGTTTCCTTCATCTCCGGAGTCCAGCTTTCCCGCCGGGAGCGATCCTGCCATCGTCTAACGGTTTCTATTCCATCGGGATAACGGAATACCAGGGTGTTATCATTCTCCACTCTCACAGCCGTTATTTTACAGCCAAGGGCATCCAGGCTTCCAACCACTTCCTTGGTGGCGGCAATCAGAATGTCTTCCGGGATCTGCTTGGATTGGCAGAATGCTTTCCCACGGGAATTGAAGGTTGGACAAATCCAGACCGCTCCGGTTGCTGTGTTTTTCCGTCTGTAATTCTTGCCGCATCCGGCGCAGACCAGCAGCCCGGAAAAAGGGTACTTTCCTTTATTGCGGTGGGGTGTGTAATACTTTTCTGCCCTCCGCTTAATCTCATCCTGGACTGCGTTAAACTGCTCCAGAGGAATGATTGCTTCATGGGCATTCTGTATGTGGTATATGGGAAACTCGCCGTTATTCCGCTGCCTGCACTTGGTGAGGTGGTTTTCTGAAAAGGTCTGCTGTAGCAGAAGATTCCTGGTATAGGTGTAGTTGCGCAGAATACGCATTACGCCGGTCGGACCACATTCATTGCCATAACGGGTAATACGGTTGCTTGCGTTCAGCTTTTTTACAATGGCCATGATTCCGTCACCCTGCAAATAGCTGTCAAAAATCATACGAACGGTTTCCGCTTCCTCCGGCTCGATGATATAGGTACCGTGGTCGTAACGGTAACCGAGGATTGTGCCGTTCCAGGCAAGACCGTTCTCATAATTGTGGCGGACTCGCCATTTTTGATTTTCGCTGGCGGAGAGGCTTTCTTCCTGTGCATAGCTTGCCAGGATCGTCAGCATCAGTTCCCCGTCAGCAGAAAGGGAGTGGATGTTCTGCTCCTCAAAGTAAACATCCACGCCCATAGTTTTCAGTTCCCGAACGGTCTCCAGCAGCGTTACGGTGTTACGGGCAAAGCGGGAGATACTCTTGGTAAGTACCAGATCTATCTTGCCCGCTCTGCAGTCAGCCAGTAACCGTTGGAAATTATCTCTGTTGTCCTTGGTGCCGGTCAGCGCTTCATCGGCATAGACACCTGCGTACTGCCAGCCGCTGTGGTTTTGAATCAGATCGCTGTAATAGCTGACCTGTGCAGACAGGGAGTGCAGCATAGCGTCCTTGCCACTGGACACTCTTGCATACGCAGCCACACGCTTCAACTGTGGGATATTTGCCTTGGGGAAGTGCCGCTGCACTACGATTCGTTCCATGTGTTTTCCTCCTTTGTATCATATTGGGGTAGTTCATATTCGCTCTGACCGGGCCATATATCAAGCACATTCTGCGAAAATACTATCCGAAGATAGCCCATACTTTTTGTTCAGTATGGTGCGGATGTGACAATACTCATCCTCATTGAAAACACCCTGATCTGTCATATTTCTGTACAATGCCAGAGAGGTGCGGTACAGGATCAGGTTATTGGGATCATATTTATTCCGTCTGTCGGGATGCAACATAACATGCCCGGCAGCAGTATTTGCGGTTTTTGTTGCCATAGCTCTCAAACTCCTTTCCGCAGTGCTGGCATATAAGATTGTAATAGGCTTTTCTGCTGACATCCTCCTGGTGGCTGTTCCACCATGCCATCCGGCAGGCATCGGAGCAGAACTTTTTCTCCCGGCGGCCTTTTGGTTGTATCAGCGGTCTGCCGCAATTCTGACAAGCTTTTGTGCCTGGGATAACCGGGTTGCGATGGATGTGCGAACGCACCGTTCCGTTGGGTAGTCCCAGTGTTGCGGCAATCACGGAAGGACTGTGTCCCTCCAGCCGCATATTGTTGATAGCGATTTTATCCTGCAGTTTCATAGTGACACTCCTTCCGTCATGACCGCAAAAGTGGTGGGGAGAGCAGCCTTGGTAGGCCACCCTCCCTGGCTTGTGTTATCGTCTCCCCGCTAATCGAGCAGCGAGTAATCGTTCCATTACATCGTCCTGGGGCGTTCTGTCACCCAGATCGATGGTACAGTTTTCTTTGACCACCTGGTAGATCTGATACCAGGCAGTATTGGCCTGCTTCATGTATTCACGGGCCATGGTGACATAGGGAGAAGAAATAACGGTACCCGTAGGCTTCTTTGCCAGAAAGCCAAACTCGGACACCGCTTCTTCACATTGGATCCACCGGGCAATGGACATGACATATTGCTCGATCTGCTGCACGGGGATCAGATGGTCGCATTTGCGCTCATGCAGCCATTCCCAGGTTTCTTTATAGATTTCCTCGGCGCAGGTGACGCTGCCGTCTTTCTGCTTTGCCTTCAGATATTCCTTCACAGGCGGCATATCGCTGCCTCTCAGATTCACAGCTTCGTCACCGAAGTCCACAACCATCAGCGACCTGCCGCCGGGATTCCCGGATGCTATCTTTTCCGAGATCGCTTTGGGTTTTCTGCCTGCTCCGGGACGGGCACCGCCGCGATTCGTACCGTCTTTCGACATACGGTTCACTCCTTTCTCCATATGGGTTATTTATTTGATTTTCCTGTTTTTTACCTTTGAATTCGCAAAAAATTAGCGTGAGCCCTCGGCACCGTTTCCCAAGGCAAAGGTCGTAGAGATTTAGACCCCCCTACCCCCTCCCCCTGGGGGTCACAGGGGAGGACCAAAGGGTTTCTTGAACTTTCTGCTCGCATAGTAGTCCATAAGCTGCTGAGCAGTGTCGAAGTAGTGGCCACCGCCCATATATTCCAGGCACCAGTGGGGATCATTCTTGTCATTGCTGTACATGATGATGACCGCATTGTGCTTGTCCTGGGGGATGATCCTCACCACAGAGTACCGCTTCAGGTCGAGGCCTTTCCAGAGATACCGGGACAGATCTTTATTCTTCATAAATAGCACCTCCTTCCAAGGTCATATCCATCACATGTCCACAGCGGGGACATTCCTGCCAATGGTTAGGTGTGTGCTTGCCATCATAGAACTGATGCATCTCCTGACCACAGAAGGGGCAGGAATCCTTTCCGACTACAAAGCACCGGTCGCACAGTTCCCATGTGCCGTCCATGCCGATCTCCATCAGCTCCAGACGGTGACACAGGCGGGAGAATATGCCATACGATGCATACGGCAACTATGTGCCGTCAAAAGCAAACAACAGAACAGATGTATTCGGGTATGATGCAATCGGCGGTGTAGGTCAGCTGATTTACCATCTGGTTCACTTTAAGGAATACGAACTGGATTACACAGAATCCTACGGGCTGATCGCCCGTCCTTATTGCCAGAAGGGTTATGCGCCGGAGCTATATACCAAAGATTCTCCCAGTGGCGCAGATCTTACCGCTAGCATTTATAACCTGGCTAAAAAAATAGACGACCCCTCCGAAGAGAGGTCGTACACGGATTTGATTATAGAATGGTGCAAGCAGTATGGTCACCCCTATGCCATTGATTCGCTCCATGCGTATCTGACTGATCCACAGTACAAGCTGGAGGAAGACGGATACTTTATTGAGAAGGATGGCACTTTCCGCATCGAGGACTTTATGCGAAACCTGGAACGGTTCTACCAGGGAATGCGGATGCACTTTGCCTTTGAGCATATGTGCCTGGATAATGATGAACAGGCCCTTGCACTGCATAAGGATGGCAAGCACTTTGCCGGTCTGCCGTTCTTTGAGCAATACAAATATGATCCCGACGATGCCCCGGAAATTGACTATTCTTCTGCTGACGGCGACCTTGTAAAAATGATGCAGATGGACGCAGCTGCGGCTAATGCTGTCGAACATACTGATGATTTTTCCAGAGTTGTATTTGACTATTATGAGGAACTGCAGGAAAAACTGGTTGACCTGATTCCGGATTTCCGGATGCGTCTGAAGGTCAATCCCAAAACAAGAAAAATGGTCTTTGCCGCGGATGTGCATTCCGTATTTGATATTTGCTGGTATACCTTTGCCCGGAAACTGTCTGAGGATGTTGCACCGGAAGACAAGGGCCGTGCTTCAGCAAAACCAAAAGAAACGGAAGCTGTTGTCATGTCCTGCCCATTCTGTGGTGAGGCTTTTATTCGCAGATGGAATCGCACAATCACTTGTGGAAAACCGGAATGCCATAAAGCTCGTAAGGCTATGAACCAGCGAAATAGCCGAAAAAAGAGAAAAATAGACAGAGTCGGTGTTAATATAATTTGACGCTGAAGAAATACTTGGATATTGTGGCGCAACAACTCAAAATACTGCACCGCAAGTTCGACCAATAAGTAAGACACAGTCGCCGGGCAAGAAGCAGTAAGAACACCAACGATCTACATCTAAATTATTGTAGCATCAATATATATATTTGAAGCAAAGGCAAGTAACATCGTATCGTTACCAGGACACCGCGGGAGGCATACTAACGCCTATCACGAATTTATAGACATTAAAAGTTAAAAGTGGTGGAATGCTGTGAAACTTTCCACCACTATTTTCTCATGCTTGTTTATCCTCTGTCACATTTGACGCTTACTTTAGTGGCAGCAGAGCGTGACTTAGAACTCCAAAGTAGCCTGCTTCATTGGCACACAATTATTCCACGAGCAGCCTCCTTTGATAGCATCCGATACGTTATCCTTCTGAGACATAGTCCATCACTCTGAGAACATGAGGCAGTCCCGAACTGTGGTGAACATATCAGTGCGTCAAACTATTCCACATCAGAGACTATAGAGCGTAGCGCAAGATTTGTAGCAGCCTTCCTCACAGACCCAGTGGTACATCAAAAGATTCCCGTCACGCAAACGAATGGCAGCAGGCTGGCCAAACTTTAGGAAGGAGAAAATCTCAGCGAACCGATTGTCCTTGGTCATGGGGACTACAGGTGTCCAGATCCGTTCAAAGCTCTCTTGCTTCCACTGGCCACCAGCTACATCTGCGATGCAGGCATAGATGCCGGGTTCGTCCGTATCACGGCGGAGTGCATGCAGTGACAGTACGCGGGTGCCTTCCAGTGCCATAATGGAGGATGCCTGTCCCTGAATGCCCGTGTCGACCGGCGCTGAAAACGTCTTACCGTTATCAAAGGAAAAAGCTACATGGTTATGCAGTCGCTCTCCTGTTTTTGTGTCTTCGTTCCAGCCAATAACGACCAGTGTTCCGTCCGCCAACTGGCACATCCTCTGCTCATAACAAGTGACTGTGTTGCCAGGAAACTCCAAGCATACGGTATCATCATTCCATGTCTGACCGTTATCATAGCTACGGAGTAGCCGACCACACAGGCGGGAGACCATAGTGCCATCCCATGTGGGGAAACCGCTGATGGGCGTGGCCCAGCTTCCATCCTGCAGGATATAGAGCGGCGCAGAGGCCTCAGTGCTGGCGGTCCAGGTCGTTGGAATTTCCACGTCCTCCGACCAGGTGTGGCCGCCATCCTCAGAGATACAATAGAACACCTTGTCCTTAAGTACGCCGCCAGTGACCTGACTCGCCACCGGCAGATCCGGGTCAGGACGTTGCATTTTATAGCCGAACATCAGGAGTCGGCCGTCCGGAAGATATGTCAGCTTGCCACCGCCGCTCTCCGGGATGCCATCCTTACCCTTTCGAACCGGAAATGCCTGCCAGGATGGAGACCAAGTGCGACCGCCGTCCGTGCTTTCTGAGATGTACGCTGTCTGATCGGCGCTTTCAAATGCCTCACCCAAAACATGCGTTGCCAACAGCCGTCCGTCAGGCAACTCAATGCATTGCACAAAAGCGGACTGACGGGATCGCAACTGGGGGATAGGATTGTCATACACGTAAGAAGCATGCAGTTTTTTCATAAAAAAATACCCCTCTCTAGTCAATTTTTACCTTTTCGATAATCTTTTTCACCCTTGCAGTTCCGTCAATTCCCCAACAGGCTGGGCAATGAGCGTCCGCGGAAAAAGAATGAAAAAACTTCCAGTCTGCAAAAGAATGGCGGTGGAGTCACTGTCTGAGTCAGCCAAGAGCGCGTCATCAACGGAGTCGCAAGGTCTTGTGATGCTTTTCGGCCACACCGTGGACTTCACATAAATCCTCTCGCTTCCGTCCACCATATACATGACATCCAGATACTGACGATGCGCTTCCATCTCGGCTTCCACCGGGTTAGCAGTCTCATACTCATTAAGAAGCAGAAACAAGGAGTCTCCGTCTATATTCATGCGACCTCTCGTATAGCTCTCTGCAGTATAGGCCTGCATAGCCTGTAACGCGCAACATACTTTCGGATATGCATCCCGATACTGTTCCAGATGATCCATGGTATCCAAAATCATATGGTACAGCCCTGTTTCAGATCGTCAGCGGCTTATAGCTCACCGATGCGGACCAATTCCTGGCGGACAAGGTCTTTATTCTCCGGAGCGATGGGGAGATTGAAATCCGGGTCAGAAATGCCTTCATAACCCAGCAGATTCATGGCGTAGGAGCAGCAGGGCCAAAAGTCATAAGCAAACATGAAATCACGGAAGTCTAGGATGTTATTTAGACACTGGCCGGCTGTCGCATAGTCTCCCTCCGCCATAGAGCTGAACAGCTTGCCGGTGTTCTTCGGCGTGAGGGGCAGCATACCGTCAAGACAGTTGGTGATGCCCCACTTATAAGCCACGTCGAAGGTGTCAAGACCAGAGTAGACCAGGATGAAGTCATCGGACACATCTGAATTCAGTTTCACCTTGCGGAACATCGCCATATCTGCGGATTTAATACCGATCAAGTTCGGAATATAGCGGATCAGGTCCAACAGCATGTTGTAAGTGACCTTGGCCTGGGTGACGCTGGGCAGGTCATAGAGCATGATGTTATGCTTTGTGGCCTTCGCAACACCCTTGAAGTAGTTGACCATCTGCGTGGGCGAAACAGCGCTGTAATACGGAGCTGTGAAGACGAACGCAGCCACATTCAGATCTTCCATGGCGGCCATGCGCTCAGTGGCCCGGCGGATGGAGCAATCCATGGCACCAACAAACACTGGCACTCGGCCCGCAGCCGCGTCGATGGCCACACGGGCGATCTCACGGCAGACAGATGTCGAGAGGAAAGCCTGCTGACCCATGGAGCCCATACTCAGTAGGCCCACGGCACCTGCCTGAATCATGTCTTCGATCTGCTTGCGGTAGCTGGCCTCCACCAGTTTTCCATTCTCATCCAGCGGGGTAATCAACGCGGGAACAAAACCTGCTTTTTTCATGATACAATGACCTCCTACAGAACGTAATATGACAAAGGCGTAATAATTGCGCCCCATGTGTTGGAATCACCATAACAAAGGATGGTTATCATACCTTACCACCATGATTATTACACAAGATGGCAGGCCACACAGTGATCACCGCTGATCGTACGAAGCTCCGGTTTCTTCGTCTTGCAGATATCCATACATCGGCTGCACCGGGGATGGAACAAGCAGCCGGAGGGCGGATCTATCGGAGAAGGAACATCTCCAGTCAGAATGATGCGGCTCTTCTGCGTACCGTAGACAGGCATAGGAACAGCAGAGAGCAACGCCTCCGTATAGGGATGCAACCGATTGTTGTAGAGATCGTCCGCTTCGGCCATTTCAACAATCTGTCCAAGATACATGACTGCAATACGATCAGACATGTACTGCACGACACTGAGGTCATGCGCAATAAACATAAATGCTAGATCATACTTCTTTTGGAGATCACGCATAAGGTTCAGGATCTGGGCTTGGATAGAGACATCTAGTGCGGAGACGGGTTCATCGCAGATGATCAGCTTTGGCTGGAGAGCCAGTGCTTTGGCAATGCAGATACGCTGGCGCTGACCTCCGGAAAACTCATGCGGATACCGGTACATGTACTCCGGCTGCAGATTCACCGCACGCAGAGACTCTGCAATGAGTTCCTTGCGTTTTTCCTTATTTCCGCCACCGATGTTGTGGACGCGCATTGGCTCATCAAACGCTTCAAAAATATTGTGCATGGGATTTAGCGAAGCGTAGGGATCCTGAAAGACAATCTGCAGATTCTTCCGGAGTGCAAAGCTTTCCTCTCTCCCCAACTTCAGAATGTCCTTCATCTCACCATTATCATTGTAGTAGATATTGCCGGCCGAAGGGTCGTATAGACGGACAATACACTTACCGAGCGTCGTCTTGCCGCAACCGGACTCGCCGACAACGCCGAAGGTCTCACCTTGCCGTATAAAAAAAGAGACGTTATTGACGGCCTTGACACTTGGCTTCGCTTTCTCAAACAGGCGGTGGGTACTCTTGAACTCCATGCTCAGGTTCTCCACAACAAGCAGCTTGTCACGTGTTTCAAGCATCTTTCGTCACCTCCTCAAACAGCAAGCAGCGGACTGCGTGGCCGTCCTCCAGGACGGTCTCCACCGGAAAGTGGTTTCTGCATGCATCTGTAGCAAACTCGCACCGGTCTGCAAATTCACAGCCGGTGAATACAGTTGAGGCATCGGGGGTACTGCCTTCGATAGTTTGCAGTTTATTTCCCTTGGCCATACCGAGAACCGGTACTGAGCGCATCAGAGCCTTGGTATATGGATGCAACGGGTTAGTGAACACCTGCTCAAGAGAGCCGAATTCCACGACACGTCCCATATACATGACGGCCACATCATCCGCGATTTCTGCCACGATGCCCATGTTATGGGTAATGAACATGATGGAGGTGCCGTATTCCTTCTGCATGTTCCGCATTAAATCCAGGATCTGCGCCTGGATTGTTACGTCCAACGCAGTGGTGGGTTCATCCGCAATCAGGATTTTTGGGTTGCAGATCATGGCAATGGCGATCATAACACGTTGCTTCATACCGCCGGAAAACTCGTGCGGATACTGATTGAGGCGTGTCTCCGGTGTCGGGATCCCTAAGTCTCCCAGCAGTTTTATGATCCGTCCTCTAGCCTCGGCTTTACTGAGCGATTCATGGCTGCGGAGGTTCTCCATGATCTGATTACCGACAGTGTACACCGGGTTTAGGGTCGACATGGGATCCTGAAAGATCATGGCGATGTCCTTACCCCGGATTGAGCGGATGTCTCTGCCGCTGCGGGAGTACTCGCTGAGGATCTTAGCTTCACTGTCAGTTTCGGGATAATAAGTAACGGTTCCACCTTCTAATATACCGTTACGCGGGAGGAGCTGCAGAATCGAATGGGCAGTGACACTCTTGCCACAGCCGGACTCACCGACGACGCAGAGTGTCTTTCCCCGCCGCAGCGAATAGGTGACGCCGTTGACGGCGTGGACTTTCTTTCGCCCTACCTTGAAGGTGGTCTTCAAATCCTTAACTTCCAGAATAATTTCTTTTTCACGCATGCTGTCCCCTCCTTACAGCGCCGAGGGATCTAGCACATCCCGCAGACCGTCACCGAAGAAATTAATACTCAGCACAAACAGGCAGATGGCAGCGCCGGGGGCAATCCAGAGTATCGGCTGGGTCTGGATAATGTCTAGGCGCTTGGCCGCATTCATGATATTTCCCCAAGTGACAACCGTGTCAGGAACGCCCATACCCAGGAAGCTCAAGCTCGCTTCAGAAAGAATGTACGAGGCAACGCGCAAGGTAGCGTTGACGATGACGGGACCCAAGGTGTTCGGCAGCAGGTGATGGAACATAATAGACACGGGACGAAGCCCGTTTGCACGGCAGCTCTCTACGAAGGGTTCCTGCTTAAGGGAGAAAATCTTGCTTCGCACAACACGCATCATAAGCGGCCAGCCGGTCAAAATGAAGATCAGAAATAAATTCCGGGTGCTTTGTCCTATCAGTCCCACACACAGTAAAATCAGCAGGTAATATGGGAATGACTGGAACAGCTCCGCAATATATAGGAGTATCTTATCCACCCAGCCGCCGTAATAACCGGAGATGCAGCCCAGAATCACGCCCAGCAAGGTCGCGCCGACCGCACTTACTACACCGATAAAGATGGACATACGTCCGCCGTAAAGAATGCGGGCAAACAGATCACGCCCCATGCGGTCGGTACCCAGCGGATGCTCCCAAGAACAAGGCAAATTCTTCTGCTTTAGATCAATTAGAAGAGGGTCATGGGGTGTCAATAGAGGCGCACAAATACAAGCAAGCAGAATGATCAACAGAATCGTCCCGCCGAGAACGGCCATATGATTTCTCATGAACTTGCTGATGTTCCGCTTGGCAAGAGAAGATTTTGTATTATTTTCCATATTGTTCCTCCCCTCTGATAGAGCGATTTGGCACTGTCGGCCGTGTGGTTTTGAGACGGTGCTCGAATCATTTCTCGTTTTCGGCGAGGTACTTCAATCCTTTGCACTCAGCGTGGTCTACGCCGGAATTATCGTTGACCGCGATGATGCCATACTTCCGGAGAATCCGGGTATACAGCACATTGCAGTGACCGCAGTAGTCGTAATACGGCTCCATGTGCTTGAGACTTAGCAGAAGGCCCTTCGACGGGCAGTACCGCATGTGCGAGATGATCTCCTGTTTTTCATCGTCGTACTCATAATAGATGTCCGCTGCCTCCTCCGAGAGTGCTCTTGTCCAGTACTCCCAGGCACCCGCCATACCTTTTTCCTTTACCAACGGCTCCAGCAGCATGGAAACATAGTTATCGTCCACATACTCCCAGTACCTGACAACTGCATCGTGGTCCTTTTTATCCTCAATGAATTTGAAAAGCTCGCTGTAAAGCGGAATAAACTCTGTACAGGATACCATTAGAAAGACCTCCTGAAATAGCGATATTTTGCTGCGCCGGTTTGTTCGTCGTAAGAGATGAGAGAGAAGCCCAGATCGCACAGGTCGGCAATGGTCTCATTGACTGTGCGGGTCAGCTCGATATACCAGGGGGAGGGCGCGTAGTCCTGCTTGCGGAAATAGGTGATGGCAGGGCAGCGATCTACGGTAACCACCAGATCGTTGTCGCTGAGCTCCGCATGGAAGGCCTCAGGCATCTCCTCAGTCTCGTAGAGCTTCTGCTGCTGCTCCATCAGCGCCACAAGCCCCCGGGCCTTGAAATCCTCAATGAGCGGCTTGTAATAGGCGGTGGCGAAGGTGCGCAGATACTCCTTGACACCGTTATCGCCATAATTTTCACCCACATAACGCAGACCGCAGTCACCGCTCATGTGGAAATCCCGGTGAAGATACTTATTGTCGGACGCGCGCACGTCCATAATATGTTTCGCCATGGTTGTTACTTATCCTTTCACACTGCCGGCGGCTTTGCCACCGATACGTTTTGGGGAAGATTACGTACAGTACGATATGAAGCCCGCCAGCGCCGTCGCTTGCAAGAAACAGACGCCGTTACCGGCGTAACAGGTGGTTTGTTCACTCAAGCCGGACCCGAGGATCCAACAAGGCTGTCACTATATCAATCAGCGTGCTGGCCAGCAGAGTCACAATGGAAATCATCATTGTAGTGATCATAACGACCGGCATATCGCTGGCGGAAATCGCATCCAACACCATGCTGCCCATGGCTGGGTAATTGTAGACAGTTTCAACGATAACAACGCCACTAACAAGCGCCGGTAACTGGGAGATGACGAGAACAAGCACCGGCGTAAGCGCATTGCGAAGACCGTGCTTCAGATTCACGGTAGTTTCACTGAGGCCCTTGCTGCGGGCAGTCTTGATGTAGTCTTTGTTCAGCACATCCAGCATGGAGCCGCGGGTATATCGGGCATAGGATGCCATCAGGTGAATACTGAGCGTAAAAGCCGGTAGAACGATATAGGGGAAGCGGGAGAAAAAGTCCGCACTCCCCCGTGGATCCATACGTCCACCGGTGGGAAACCATTTGAGATGCAATGCAAAAATCAAGATAAATACGATACCAACAAAAAACTCTGGAACAGAGGTGCCAACAACGCCGAAAGCAGTGCACCCATAATCTACGATAGAGTTCTTGTGGGTAGAGGCAATGAAGCCAAATATGATGCCCAGAACACAGGCAAATATCAGAGCCCAGGCTGCCAGTTCCATGGTGTAGGGCAATCGGGTGGCCAGCATGACGGCAATATTGGAGCCGGTGGACTGGGAGTATCCGAAATCTCCCCGGAGAAGATTCCAAAGCCAGCGAAAATACTGCACAGGCAGTGGATCGTTCAGGCCGGCATTCTCGCGCATCTCTTCAATCTGTTCCTGCGACAAAATCTCAAGCTGCTTAGGAGTGAGCGAGCGAGTAACCGCGTCTCCGGGGAGTGCCTCCAAGCCGATAAAAATAATAATGGAGATTAGCAGGAGCTTCGGGATCAGTGCCAGGAGCCTGCGCAGGGTATACTTGATCATAGGCGAACACCTTTCTTCCCATAAGAGGGGCATCCCTCTTAAAACAGCGTTCCTGTGTTTTCAAAAAAGCAACTGTGCGCCGCAGCTGCGAAAAGGACCGCGGCGCACAGCCCGCTTAAGTATTGTGACTGATAACGATTATGTTGTTAGGACTTAGCCAATCAGGCTCCAATCCTCAAACAGCCAGTTGCGGCCGGTCTCGCTGTCGATTTCGAAAATCGGCTCGGGGATGGACACTCTGGAGCTGTTGTAGTAATACATAGAGTTCAGGGAGTATGCAGGGATTTTGAACGCAGCCTCACGGGCAGCAACCTGCAGGGCATCGCCGGCTTCCTTGGCGTCAGCATCGTCCATGCAGGTGATGTATGCGTCGTAGAAGGGATCGATTGCCTTGGCGCGCTCTTCCTCCAGACCGATGGTGTTCGCATTGGTGGAGAGCTGAGATTCGTACATGGTGAGGGGGTCAACAGCGCCGGAGTCGCCGCCGTAGGACAGGTCATAGTTGCGGTCAACATTCAGCAGGGCGTTCAGGTCGCCGGTCAGCAGGTGGGTCTCAACGGTGATGCCAGCCTTGGCGAAATCCTGCTTGATGAGGGCCATAACATCCAGCGTAGTCTGATCATCATAGTAGTGGCAGATATCAATGACCTGGCTGAAATCGTAGTTTACGGACTTGAGCAGTGCAACAGCACCGTCGATATCCTGCTCAGGCAGCGGAATATCATCATTGTACAGGTCGCTGACAGGATTGACAAAGGTGGAAAGACCGACAGCCTGGCCGGTATAGAAGGAGGCAATGGCATTCTTGTCAAAGATCATATCGAAAGCCTGGCGAACCACGGGGTTCTTCAGGTCTTCCTTCAGCTTGCCGTCAGCGCGGTAAGAGCAGTTGAAGGCGAAGGAACGGGTATAGAAGGAGGGCACAAGCTGGGCAGTGATGTCACTGTTCTGACTGGTAACGTTATTGGCAACCTCGATATCATTGAGGGCGTTCTTCCAGGCAAAGTCCAGATTGCCTGCGATCAGTGCAGCAACGACTGCATCGTTACCGCCGGCAGCATAGTTGGTGAACAGGACCTTGGGGATACCAGGCTGCTCGCCGTAGTACTTAGCATTTGCGGTCAGAATTACGTAATCCGGGAAGGAGACTTCTTCAATGACGTACTGGCCACAGGTAACAGGATTGCTCCAGAAGGGCTCATAGGTGGTGATGTCAGCATAGGCGACATTCTTGAGCAGATGTGCAGGCAGGATCTTGACCACAGCCAGGCCATAGAGCAGGCCGCGATCCGGGCTGGCAAGATTCAGAATCACATTATTGCCTTCCACAGAGATACCACTCATCTCGGTGGCTTTACCGGAGGCAACATCTGCATAGCCGAGAATCTTGCCGAGAGGGGCACAGTAGCTGGAGGCAGAACCGACACAAGCATTCAGAGACCAAACGATATCCTCAGTGGTCACAGGCGTGCCATCGGACCATACGGCATCTTCACGGATGGTGAAAGTATATGTCTTACCGTCTCCGGAAACACTGTAGTTGCTGGCAAGCTTGTTCTCGTAAGTACCGTCTGCATTCTGGACGATCAAGGAATCGTACAGCATGAAGGGAATCAGGCTCTGAAGGTCCAACCAGGGGTTCTCAAACACAGTGTCGATACCGATACCCTGATGCCACTGAGCCATCATAATAGCTTCTTCATCATCTTCAGAACCGGCCGCCTCGCCATCGTTGGCATTGCCGGGATTCTTGTTCTCGTTGGGGGTGGGGGGATCAGTCTCGACAGGTCCATTGCCGGCACCACAGGCAGCTAGGCTAAAGAGCATAGCCAGAACCAGCAAAAACGAAAGCAGTTTTTTCATAATCAAATTCCTCCATTTCTTTCTCTTTAGTGTTTTGGTGTTGTTCGGCTTTATTGAAGATTACCGACCTGCTGCAATCATAGCATAGACAAATTTGCACGGTCAATCGTCTCCCGTCAATAGGATAATTATTCGGGGAAAATACTAACTGAACAGGTGTCGAATCAGAAAAACTTATGGTATGATGTGTATGTAAAGAGGCAGCGTATTAGGCATCCTTGCCAAACCTTCCTTAACAAACACATGCAATTATAGTAATTTGATATAAAAATCCAGCCACTTTCCCATCCATTTTTATATTTCTGATTAGGTGTGCTATGAGAAAAAAACAGAGAAAAAACCGCCGTCCAGCAATTTCCAGAACGCGTATTCGCACCCGGATTATGCTTTCTTTGCTTTCCCTTTCCCTGGCTATGATTATATATGTGGGTTTTGCCTCCTATCGCCTTGCTTCCGAAAAAGTCACTGAAGTGAGCCTTCGTCTTTCAGAGAGTTACACAAACTCCGCAACTACGGCGCTGAATAAAGCATTGATGGAGGTGCGGTCGTGGTCGCTTCAGTTTCTGTCTCTCCCCCAGCTTCAGGATGCGGTCTATGGCAACGGAACGGTACGGGACAGCAGCGAACTGCAGCGCAATGCGGCACTGCTAATGGCGTCCGCAGAAGCAAATGGCCCCAAAATGGAATTCGTCTCCCTGCTTTCAGCAAACGACAGCTTTTCTGTTTTTTTATCTGACTATACGCTGCCCTTTTCCGATTATGCAAGCTGCATCGATTATTTTTCCCAGCAGGATGAAAAAGTGCTTTACGACTACACCAGTCCCCGGTGGCTGCTATGTACGGCAGAAGGAAAGCAGGGATCGCACAATGTACTGGTCTTCCTTCGCTTCATCTATCAACCGATCGGCATGCAAAAAATGGGAGCCATGGTCTTCGGTATCTCCGAGGACTGGCTAAGCGACGTCTACACCACCTATGCCGAGGATGCCTTCATTATTGCAAAAGACGGTGTTTTTTTCTCATCCGGCGGCAACGAACGGCTTGTGGGAAAAGCGTTCCAGCAGAACGAAGCCATGCTGGAGGCAATCCGAAGCGAAGGAGCGAAAGGAGCAGCAAGTGCCCAATATAAGGAAAGGAACGGCCGCGAACAGATCGTATCCTACCAGCAGCTTTCCAATACGCACGCTTACCTGGTTGTTCCCTTCGACCTGTACGAAGGAATCAGTGCACAGGAAATGAAAGCCTTCCTTCACTCCGTCATCCTTATGGGAGCGATCGGACTGCTGACTACAGCAGTGCTGTCCTGGCTGGTGGCCAACAGGCTCTCCCGATCCATTGCGGAGCTCACCGGATTCACCAAGCGAGTTGAGCGTGGCGAGACAAGTCTGCGCTATGGGCCGGTCGGCCATGATGAGGTCGCCTATCTGGGCAAACAGATCAACAACATGCTTGACCAGCTCCAAACGGCTGCGCAGCAGCGCGAGGAGGATCTCCGTGCAAATCAAGAGCTGGCGTTACAGCTCAACCAGATGCAGATCAATCCCCACCTGCTGTATAACAGTCTAGACGCACTGCTGTGGGTGCTGGGCCAGGAGCGTTTGCAGGATGCATGGGATCTGACGGTCTCACTGAGCGAATTCTTCAAAACAACGCTCTCTCGCGGTCGGACGAAAATCCCACTCTTCAAAGAGCTAGAGCTGATCCACCACTATATCAGCATCCAGCGAATGGCCCGCCAAAAGCAATATTCTGTGGAATTTAACATCGCACCGGAACTGAAAGCCCTTCCGGTCATCAAGTTGACAATACAGCCACTGGTAGAAAACTCGGTGATTCACGGTTTTGCAGGCTATCGGGATAACGGAACAATTCAAATATCTGCCGCACGGTGCGGAGATTTTGTAGATATTTTGGTGAGGGACAACGGGATCGGCATGCTACCAGAGGAAGTCGTGAAGATCAATAATATCATGCAACGCACAATCCTGCCGGATGACTTCCAGCATTTCGGCCTGTTCAACATCAACCGTCGTATCGTGCAGGCTTACGGGAAAGGGTGCGGCCTGTGCATCGAGAGCGAAATCAGTGTCTATACGACCATCCGCATGCGCATCCCGTACCAACCCGGAGAGCCAGTACCGGAATCCCCGCCCGACCCCTAAAAAGGAGAAAGCTTATGTTTGACGTTATGATTGTTGAAGATGATCAACAAGCCAGAGATCGCCTGAAAACGATTATCGACTGGGAAACGCTGCCAGTTCGACTGGCCTGCGAAGCAGCGGACAGCAACACTGCGATGGAGCTGTATCTGCTGCACCGTCCTAAGATCCTTATCACCGACATCCGCATCCCTATCATCTCTGGCGTGGAGCTGGCAGAAATGCTGAAGAAAGAAGACCCAGATCTGCAGATAATCGTGATCACCGGCTATGAAGATTTCGAAATGGCCCGGCGTAGCGTGAATGTGGGTGTTGTGGATCTGTTGCGCAAACCGATCTTCAAGGATGCGATCAACAGCAGCCTGAAAAAGGTGGTAGATCACTTCTGGAACAAACAGCAGGAGCGCTACTCCGCAAACTTTCTGGAGCAATTGATTGAGGAACACCTGCCACAGCTGCAGGAGACATTTATCGCCAACCTCCTCCGGAAACCAACGGTTGATGCCGCCAGAATCGAGGCACAGTTCCAACAACTGGGTATCCGCTGCGAGGGCCCATACTACGCCGTCGTTATGCTGATGGTACAGCTTCCAGAGGGAATCTCTCTCGGCCACGAGACGATGTTGCTACAAGATGCGCTCTCAGCCAATCTGCTTGAGAACGGCTTTCAGGTGTATTCCTTTGTCGACTCCCATTCCCGGCTGAGCGGCATCATTAGCTCTCCCACCGCCGACCCGGACAACGCCATTGAGGAGATACTGATCCGCACGAGAGATCAGGTCAGTTTCTTGATAGGTGCGCAGGTGCTAGCCGGCATCGGCCACACCGTTAATAGTCTCTCGCAGCTGCACGAGTCCCGCTCAGGTGCACTGACGGCGCTCAACTATCAGTGCATACTCGGCAGCGACTCCATTATGCACTTCAAAAACATGGAACAGATGGACACAGTATTCCACACGCAGGAGTCCATCCACGCCTATCTGCTACAAAAGTTCCGGGAGAATAACTTCCCCGCTATCACGACTGCCGTGCACAATCACATCACCGTCCTATCCGCCTACGGAAATCCGTTGAAAAATATCAAGAGCTTCCTGTTTGAATACGTGCAGAACATCACGAATGAGGCGCTGCGGCTGGATCTGGAGTTGTACCGCATTGAGTCCTATGTACCGGCTATCCTGCATCTAATACAGAACGACCCGGCTGAGGTCTGCGCAGAGGAGATACTCCACCTCACCGAGCAGCTTCTAAACGCCCTATTCTTTCGAAGAGAGACGAAGAGCAGCTATCTGATCAGTATGGCAAAAGATTATATCCAGTCTAATTTGGGAAATGAACGGCTGAATCTGGAAGCCGTTAGCGACCATGTAGGGCTATCGCGCATCTATTTCTGCAAGCTCTTCCATCAAGTGGAGGGAATCAGCTTCAGCAGCTATCTTCGTCAGGAGCGCATCAAAAAGGCAAAGGAACTGCTGCTGACGACAAATTTGAAAGTCTTCGAGGTCAGCGACGCAGTCGGTTTTTCAAACGCAAAGTATTTCAGTTTTGCGTTCAAGCAGTTCACCGGGCTAACGCCGTTGGAATTCAAGAATCAGCCACGAAACTGAAGCTCCTGCCAAGTGATGTAGAAGGCATTCCCCCACCGACTATCATCTGCCTCGCTGCTGTGATGCTTAAGTCATGACCTCCGGCCAAGTGCATCTGTCAAGGAAAAGTAGACACTGAAAAACACCATAGTTTTAGAAGTCCAGTTCGGTCTTATACTGAACTGGGCTTTTATAGCCCAAGGCGGCCGCAGGTCGCCTGTTATTGAAGTAATGTACATACTTGTCCAAGAGCAAGGTGACATTCTCCGCAGAAGCCAAACCAAAGTCAAGATAGAGTTCTTCTTTCATCCATCCGTTTAATGCTTCAATTATTGGATTATCTGTTGGAGTTCCCTCTCGCGACATTGACCGAAGTATGTTATAATGTTCGTGGGCCTGGCAAAAAGCCCGTGAGGAGTAGACGGAACCCTGGTCGGTGTGGAAGACTACCTGGGGTGTCTGCTCCTCTTTCTTTCCAACGAGCAACATCAACTGATCCAAACAATGGTAATATGGTTTATTGGTTACGATCTTTTCTAACGGTCTCTCAGATCTGAAATTTCGGCTCAATATATTGGCATATCTCGCGTGTTCTGCTCCTTCGGCAACCGGCACCTTACGACGAGGAAAATACCCTTTAATTCCTAGCCTTTTCATAGATTTCCAGACTGTAGGATCACTAACAACCCAGCCAAATTCAAGGCACAACTTGTCCCTGATCTGTCGGTATCCCATCATAGGATGATGGTTGTGAATGTCTAATACAAAGTTATCCAATATCTGATTTGTTTTTTCGTAACGATTTATCTGGCCATCTCTCCTTAACCACTTGTAGTAGCCACTACGAGAGACACCGTAAATACCGCATAATTCGCTGACCGAGTGTTTATCTGTCTGCCTTTGAATTTCGGCATACATCTCTTGGATCATCTTCTTCGGGCATCGCCCCCTTTTCGTTCGTTCAGTTTTTTTAGGCGAAGCACCTCAGCATCCTTTTTGACCAATTCGCGTTTGAGTATCTCTATTTGATACTGCAGTTGTTCTTCGTAGGTCAGTTCTTTCTTTTGTATGTATCGAGATAAGGGATTACCAGGCTTCTTCTTGGGTTCAAGCCCTGCTTCTCCTTCTGCAAGATACCGATTCGTCCACCTGAGAACCTGGCTTTGATTGCAGCCAATCTCCCTTGCCAACTCTCTGCAAGTTTCTCCTGCTAAGTTTCTCTTTACAATGGATAGTTTTTCTTCTTTTGTTCTGACAGTATACTCTCTTGCCATATTTCTACCTCCAATTCTATAATAGCACAAAAATGATGGCAGGCACGTTTGTGTCTACCATCATTTTATCACTTCACGTGGAAATAGCGTTGCATTGTATCAAATTGTGTAGTATATGCCACGAGAGAAAGAGGAAGCATATGCTTCCTCTTTCTTTTATTTTGAAGTGGGAAACGAACGGTTAAGTGCGGCGCGGTCGGAAACAGGTCCCACCCCCGGCGGCAAATAAGCAGATGCCCCAATGAGGTGTCTGCTTATTCTTTTACAAGAAAGCAGCATCATTCCGGCATGGAATCGTGCTGCAGTCATCAAGAGGTTATTGAATCTGCGTGATTACCAAGTGAGCAGATACTGGGCGGGTCCCGCCAGCCAGCGGGGTAATTGTCAGGGCTGCTGCAGTTCCTTCAGGGTTTCGCACAGTCAAAACAGAGTTGATAACGGTTGTTTCCACAATCGCCATTCCAACAATTTGGGAGACTCCTGTCGCACGGCCTGCCACTGTATATGCTAAATCTTCTCCATTCAAGGTCAGAATCAGCTGCCCGCCTCGGTCACACTTACCTGGAACAACACCTGATAGGTGCCAATTTCTGCCAAGTTGAATGAGCTGGGGCCGGATCGGATAATGCCGGATCCATTGTTGGGACCATCCTGCGGGAAACTGACATCCGTACCAGGTGCCACGGTTGCAGCGTTGTCAGGAGGCATTAACGCAAAGAAATCTGCATAGTTCAACACGCCACCGGCAGGGCCAGCGACACCAGCGGGACCTTGCGGACCGGCAGGGCCTGCTATACCGGAAGGTCCCTGAGGGCCAACGGGACCTGTGGACCGGCGGGTCCCGGCGGGCAATTCGTACAGCAGAAACTGTAATTCCTATCCGTGCAACCACACTCTTTGGGATGGTGGCGTTTGCACGAATTATCATCGAATTGTGAATCACACTTTCTATCATCAAAGTCATTGTATCTGTTCAATAGAAACCCTCTTCAAATTAAATTTGTACTTCATCTTATGTGATTTCGACATGATCTGACACAACAACCAGTGGCTGGACCGTTCAAATTGCTTTGTTATTACTCGATATCCATGTGAACATAGTACGCATCTATTGCATAAGCATACCGCACTTCCGGTTGCTTCTGTACCCAGGCAAGCGTCTGCCTTGCAGATTTCCCTTCAACGCGCAGATCAATTGCTTTACCGCTTAAATGTAGGCTGTCTGACATACAGCCTACATTGCATTGTCCTTTTGAAAGCTGACGGTGGCAGCTTTGGATCCTGCTCCCCAAATTCCGTCGATCTCGCCGCCATAATATCCGAGATAGTATAGCTGCCGCTGCTTTTGCTTTGTGGTCATGCTGCCCTCCCCTTTCCTTAACGGCATCGTCCTATTATATGAACTAAGGGAACTGAATGTGCAGATCTGAATATAATGTCTAAAAGTAATAGGGAAATGTCTCTCAGATTCATTATGAACCCGCAACATGCAGACAAAATCATAGCTGCTGTAAAAGCGGTGCTGTTAAGCACCGCTTTTGGTTTCTTCGGGAATATATTTTTTGAACACCGGCCACAGTATCCACACGATGCCATAGGCAATGGCACCGGGAGCCAGCACCGTCCACAAAAACAGCAGGCTCATAAACAGCTCATAGAAAATCTCCCGGGCAATCAGCGGCAGCATCAGCAGGGCACAGGCAGGAATGGAGCTGCGCAAATGACCCAGACCCATTGCCAGAGCATTGCGCACGGTACCGGCCACGGTATTTTCAAAGTAGGCAGTCAGCGGGAAGATGTAAACCGCAGCAATGAAGGTCACGAAGAACATGGCGCTGAACACCAGCATCAGCACCAGCCGGATCAAATTGCTTTCCACCAGGGCGATGAGCCAGAAAAGCACCAGCAGCGCCACTGCCACAGCCAGCAGGATCAGCCATAGCACTGTAGCCTTCTTGAAATTATCCCGGAATGCCCGGAAAAAGTCCGTTACCTTGGTGCTGCGGTCTTCTTTCATGTTGAACATCATCCGAAACAGCGCCGCGCTGGACGCGCCTGCCGTCAGAATCGGCAGACAGCATAAGATCCAAAGCACCGTAAAGATCATCAATTCCCCCACCCGGGTCATAAACCGAACCACCGGGGAATCCAGGCCGAATATCTTACCCATATGAGCCTCCTATGAAAACGGCAGATTGGCGATGGCCAATCTGCCGTTACGCGCGTTCAAATTATTCGCCAATGATCATAACCTGCACGGTTCTCTTGCGGCCGCGGGTCTGATCCCAGTCGATGAAGTGGATGCGGCCGAATTCGCCCAGATCCATCTCGCCGTCCACAGCCACGATGGTCACATTGCGGCCGATAACGGAGGAGCGCAGATGGGCATCGGTGTTGTGGCAGCCGAAATTATCTTCGCCATGCTCTTCCGCGAATACCAGTGCCTTGGGGCCGGGATGCAGGTACTGGCCCTCATAACGGCAGGTGGGCATCCACGCTTCAAAAGCGTTTACCAGATCCTGCTGCAGGGTCTCCAGGCCGGTCATGGACATATCAAAGGCACACTCTTGGGTGATAACGGAGCAGGTGGTGTGGTGAGAATATACCACCACGATGCCGTCGCGCATGCCGGAAGCGGCGAAGATCTCCTTGACCTTATCGGTAACATCGTGGAAAGAGACCGCGCGATGGCGGGATTCCAGCTTAAAAGACTCTTTATAGATCATTGATTAGCCCTCCAGTTTCTTCAGGTCGTCAGCTGCCCGGCGGGTAGCAGCGATCATTTCGTCGATCATAGCAATGGGGTCTGCAGCGTTCATGATACCGGAGGCAGCGCCTGCGGCTTCAGAGCCGGCCATAATGAAATCATAGACCTGCTGGCCGTTGGTAATGCCCGCAGCCTGCTCTACCATGATATCGGGGTAGATATCCTTAATGACGCGGATGGAATCCTTCACATAAGCCATAGGGCTGACACCGTTGCCGCCGCCGATGATATCGGAGGGTTCGGGGTTAATGATATCGGGGTGCAGCTGGGCAATGGCCTTGGCCTCGGCAATGGTATCGGCACAGGCGAACACCAGGAAGTCCAGTTCCTTGGCCCGGTCGATGACAGCCTTCATCTGTGGCAGGCTCATGGGCTTCTCGCAGTGGTTGATCACCACGCCCTGGGCACCGGCAGCCTTCAGGCCTTCCGGCAGAATGTCTGCCATGCCGCGGCCGGGACGGAGAGTATCCATGTAGGGAGCCAGAACAATCAGATTCTTGGTGTTCTCGCAGACGCGGCGAATCTCAATGGGAGAGCAGATGAACAGCACATCGATGTCATACTTCTGGGCAGCCTTGTCGGCGGCGATGGCATATTCCAGCAGCTGGTCGCCGTAGACATAGTTCTTGGTGCCCACTTCAAAATAAGGGGCGCGGATTACAGGTTTCATGGCAATAACCTCTCAATCTACGATTTTCATGGTGTATGTGGCTGGCCGCACATTGGCACAGACCACCCGGACATTGTTTTGTTTCAACTGATACAGGGTCTCATCGCTGATGCCGCTGTCAGTGATAACGGTGTGAAGCCTTTGCACCGGTGCATAGGCCACATGAGATGTGATATTAAATTTGGAAGAATCCACCAGCATAAAAGTCTTTTCCGAGTTGCGCATTGCGATTTCATTGATTCGCAGAGTCTCGTAATCCGTGGTGGTGAATTGTTTGCCCCGGGCGCAGCCGTCCGCGCCCACGAAGCTCTTGGTAAAATACAGTCCGTTCAGAGCCTGCTCGGTCATATAGCCGCAGAAATCCTTTCGGTTTACCCGGTATTCGCCGCCCACCAGCTTCACCGTCATATAAGGAGACAGCAGCTCCAGGTTTGCCAGGGAGTTGGTGTAGAGGATAATATCCAGTTTTTCGTTCTGCAGCCGCTGTACCAGCTGGGCGCAGAAGCACTGCATGGTGGTACCGGAATCGCAGAAGATCACATCGCCGTCTTCCAGGCAATCGCAGGCTGCCTTGCCGATGGCGGTTTTCTGCTCAATGTTGGTTCTGGCGCCGTGTTCAAAGGAGTAGGAGGCCATGGCGTGATTGACATTCTGGATGCCGCCGTGGGTACGGATCACTTTGCCATCCTGCTCCAACCGCGTAAACATCCGGCGGGCAGTGGATTCCGAGATATTCAGAAGCTCCATGGCTTCACTCAGAGAAATCTTCTGCACCAGAGCAAGTCTGGCCAGCAGTTCCTGTTCCCGGTTCTGTTTCACGGTATCACCTCCTGACCGGGGATAAGTAGACGAATTTACAGATTGGCAATGAACTGACGAATCTCCGTCATGCCCTCCAGTACGCCCAGCTCCAGATGGTTTTCCACGCTGGAATAAGCGGGCAGCACGGCGATCTTACCCTGGGCAATAGCGTCATCCCGGTTCAGGCCGCAGGTGTTGCAGGGTTCGATGGCCAGCACATAGTCGTGGGATTTCATATTCTTCCATTCCAGGCAGTTGGGCAGATTCTTGGTATCGAAGGCCACATAGGCACCCAGTTCCAGAGCCTCATTGTAGATCACGCCGCAGGCTCGGTCACCCAGGTTGGTGCGGAAATACAGCTCCTCGCCCCGGCCGTCCACCGGATCCATCATATGCACCGGGTCTGTGGACATGGGATTCATGGGGGTAATATCCGCCTTGGACACTTCCACGCAGCTGTCTGCCTGAAGCAGAGGATATCCGAAGTTGAAGTGGTACAGGAGCATATAGGGCTCATCCGCAGCATCAAAGTTGGTCAGAACATCGTGGATCTTCACGACCTTTTCGTCCAGGCCGGTTTCAATGGTACGGCGGATGGACAGATGGCGGCTGTACATCTTGGTCTGATGCACTTCACCGGTAGCCCGGAGCACATAGCGCTCACCATCCCAATAGGTCTCGGTGCCAAAATTCTTGGCAGGCACATGGGAGGTCCGGCCGTGGGTGGGGAAGATACCGCCCTGGCTGGCATGGCCGCCTACATTGTCCAGGCCGCAGGTGACCAGCATGCCGCCGGGCCACTGCTCTGCAAACTCGCCGTTGGCAGCGGAGAATGCCTGGGGAGAGGTAAGGCCGTTCTTGCTCTGGAAGGACAGGTTGATGCCCTTGTAGGAGAAGTCAAACAGATCCATACAGCGATCCGGCACCACGGTGAAGCGCAGGCCTGCCGCATTATAGAATTCGGCGATCTGGATCTGCTGACCACGGCCCCGGAGCAGCTGAGACTCCCGGATACCGGCGATCTGATCCATATTGCCAAGCTTTTTGAGAAGTTCAATATTCATAATGGTTCCTCTCATCGGGGCAGGAAGGGCCGAAGCCCTTCCTGATTATTTCGTGATTACTCCACAACGATCACATTGAAGCCCATCATCTGACCGAAGGCCTTCAGCTCTTCGATGTCTACATCGTAGACCATGGCAGAGTGGTGGGTGCCGCCGGCCAGGGAGTACTCCTTCAGGAACTGAGGCAGGGGCTTGTTGGGCTTGAACCAACCCTGGGTGGCATCCTTGTAGGCGCCGCGCTCCAGGCCGATATCCAGCATCTTGCCGGGGCACAGGATCAGGTTGAAGCTGTCGTTCATGGGAGCCAGGTTCACGATGGTGGCATTGCCGGAACGGGCGCAGGTGTAAACGCCCACAGTGTTACCACAGGAGTTGTAGTTGAAGGGCTTGTCGCACAGCACAGGCTTCCACTGGGCCAGGTTGGGGTTGCTTTCGCCCATGTGGCTCATGAGGATCACATCCTGCTCCCAGTCGGGGCAGAACATTTCGGTGAAGGTGGTTGCGGGGTAAGCGGCAAACAGAGAGCCAACCAGGCCGGCAGTGAGGACGTCACCTTCACCGGCGTAGCCCTGGCCGCGCTCCAGCACCTTGCAGCACTCGGGGAAGGGCATCTTGGGCAGGCCGCAGATATCCATGGTCAGGAAGTTGCAGGTAACGGAGCCGATACCCTTCTCCTCCATCCACTTACGGACAGCCAGACCGGACTTGGTGGCAGCGCGGTACTCTTCCTGCCAGGTGACCTGCACATTGTACTTGGCAGCGTCAGCAGCAATCTCGGCTTCCACTTCTTCATCGGTAACCTTGGCAATGTACTCGGCAACCACTTCGGGAGTCATGTACAGCACTTCGGAGCCGATATCGTTCTTGTAACGCTCGTCGGAGATCAGGAAGTCACCCATGCCGGTGAAGCTGCCGCCCACGGAACCGATCTTCATGGTCTCATAAGCCTTCTTCACAGCGGCGGCGCGGCACATACCGGCCAGCTCGGCAACTACTTCAGAGTGCAGGGCGTGGCCTGCGCAGATGTAGTAGGGCTTGCCGTTGCGCTTAAGCAGGTTGCACATATCCTGCACGCCATGGATACCGTGGTTGGGACCGATCTTGCCCTTGAAAGCGGCAGACTTGATCAGCTCATAGTCGGGCGTGGAGTCGAAGACGATGATGGGAGCCTTCAGGCTCAGCAGAGCCTCGATAGACTCCAGGGAGGGAGAGTAAGCCAGATGCATGGTGACAACGGCATCCACATCGGCTTCGTTGAACATAGCGGCAGCGGCATCAAACTCGGGCTTGATACGGCAGACGTCGGACAGCACCACATCAATACCCTGAGCCTCCAGCATATTGATGGCCATGTGCATATACTTTTCCATGGGAGCGCGGTAGCCGACGCCGTTGGCATCGTCATACAGCTTGATATACAGGGGCAGGAAACCTACTTTGATCTTTTTCATGGTAAATTACTCCTTATTCACCGTAGATTGATTTGCGTGCTTCCTCAATGAGGTTCACGGCGTTGTTATGCATAATGTCTTCAATGTCTTCCTTGCTCAGGTTCAGGGTCTTGGCAGCCCGCTTCAGAGCCAGCAGTTCTTCGTAGGCAAAGAAGGTAATCTTCTCGGCTTCCTCAGGGGAAACTTCCCTTAAGTGGGAGTCCTGGCTGGGGTCACCGTAAAGTCCGGGGGGAATCAGGTTGATGTAGGTGCCGTTCTCCTCGATGCGGTGGGTACGCATACGCAGGATGGGAAGATCCAGGCCGAACATCACATGCTTGACACCCACATTGCGGATCAGCTCCGTAATGGCGTACTCGCAGCAGTTGGCGCAGAAATCGTACATCAGGTCAGGTGCCTGGGTCAGATACTCGAAGGCATTGCCCACATCACCCTTGGTATAGGCTCTGCCGATATGGGCGATGATCAGCTTCACATTGGGGAATTCCCGCTTGATCTCCAGGATCTGCTGGATATTCACCTGATCCTTCAGCCGGCCATGCCGGGGAATGTGCAGCATGCAGATAGCGCCCATTTCATCAAGCTTTGCCAGCTGGTGCTTGGGGAAGAAATCGAAGATACGGATCTCTGCTTCCGGCAGATACTTGGGGGACAGATCCAGATAGGATTTAAGGCCCAGGAAGCCGCCTTCGCGGATCTTCTGCTCGATCTCTTCCGCGGACTGATTGGGGTGGGAGTAGTACAGAGCCGGGAAGCCGCTTCTGCGGGAAGCATCGGCCACATAGTTGTTGATCTCCACGCCGTGGCCGGCATCGGAGAATACCAGAGCCTTGCACTGCTTGCCGGGGAAGAACAGCGCATAGGTCTCCTGCAGATCCTCGATGGAATTCTGCTTGGCCACCAAGCTGGGCCAGGTGACGGTACGCTTGACCTCACCGGGATTTAAAGGTGCGGGCTTTTTATGCTTCTGCAGAGCGATATGGCAGTGGACATCGAAGATCTTCTCGGGCAGGAAATCTCTCAACTCTTCCTCGTAGATCCTTCTGTCGTTGGCAGTTACTTCAAAAAGCGCCATAGTTGTCTCCTTATTTCACGCCGAAAATACGGGCGGAATTGCTGTAGAAGATTTTCTCCACATCTTCCTTACCCAGGCCCAGACGCTGGCAGGCCAGCCGGCAGGCATTCATCTCTTCGTAGATAAAGAAGGTGATCTTCTCAGCCTCGGGATAGGGGATCTCACGCATGTGGGCATCGCCCTTAATAGATTCGTAGGGGAACTGACCCTGGGGAATCTCGTTGATGTACACGCCGTTTTCCACAGTGCGGCGGGACTTCATCCGGAAGATGGGGAAGTCGGAGCCGTAGATGAACCGGTCAGAGCCAAAGCGCTCCAGCACCTGCTCCATCACCCAGTCGTTGGTGTTGGCGGTGAAATCCCAAACGGTCTTTTCGGTATTTTTCAGATAATCCAGGGCATCGCCCACATCCTCATTGGCATAGGCTCTGCCCAGATGGGCCACGATCAGCTGCAGATTGGGATAATTCTGCTCAATCTCCAGCAGCTGGATGTAGTTGACCGGGTCAGCCAGGCGCTTGGGGCGGGCAATATGCAGCTGCACCACCCAGCCGTGCTTGTCGCAGACCGCCAGATGCTCCTTAGTCAGGAAGTCATAGATGCGAATCTCGTCGGCAGGGATATAGCCGGGTGCGAACTGCAGATAGACCTTGATGCCCTTAAACACAGGGTTTTCCAGGATGGTACGCTCCAGCTCCTCGGGATCTGTGTCGGGATGGCACAGGTACAGCGCTGGGAAATCGTTCTCGATGGCTTTCTTGGCAACATAGGCGTTGACTGCAGGCCGATTGATGGACACGGCGCAGTCGCCGTACAGCGTCGAGATCACCGTATTATCCGGGAACAGCAGCCGGTTGGTCTCCAGAAGATCCTCGATGGAATTCTCCTTAGCCACCAGGCCGGGCCAGTTCTGGGTGCCTGCCCGGAGGGTCTTGTTGGGGTCATGCTCCATAAGCCACACATGGGTGTGGCAGTCGATAAACTTCTGGGGCAGGAAAGGTTTCAGAATTTCTTCGTAATACTGCTTATCATAGGGTTTTACATCCAGCAGTGCCATTGGTGTTACCTCCGATTATTCGCCGTAAATGGACTTACGGGCGTCCTCGATCATGTTCACGGCGTTGTTGTACATCACATCTTCCACATCCTGGCGGCTGAGGCCCAGCTTTTCTGCGGCCCGCTTGAAGGCCAGCAGTTCTTCGTAGGCAAAGAAGGTGATCTTCTCAGCTTCCTCGGCAGTGACTTCCCGCAGGTGAGGATCCTGGCTGGGGTCGCCGTACAGTCCGGGAGGCACCAGGTTGATGTAGGTGTTGTTCTCCTCGATGCGGTGGGTACGCATGCGCAGGATGGGCATATCGGTGCCGAACATCACATGCTTGGGACCTGCGTGCTTCAGCACTTCGGTAATGGCGTACTCGCAGCAGTTGGCGCAGAAATCATACATCAGATCCGGCACCTGATCCAGGGTATCAAAGGCGTTTCCCACATCGTAAGCGGTGTAAGCGCGGCCGATGTGCGCGATGACCAGCTTCACCTTGGGGAATTCCCGCTTCAGCTCCAGAATCTGGGCCAGGTTTACGGGATCCTTTAATCTGCCGTGACGGGGAATGTGCAGCATGGCGATAGCGCCCATGCGGTCCAGCACTTCCAGATGGTTCTTGGGGAAGAAGTCGAAAATGCGGATCTCTGCCTCAGGCAGATACATGGGGGTACGGTTCAGGTAGCACTTGACACCAAGGAAGCCGCCCTCGCGGATATGCTTTTCCAGATCCGCAGCGGATTCCGCGGGATCGGAATAGTACAGGGCCGGCCAGCCGGTCTTCCGGGAGCATTCGGAAACATAGGCGTTGTTTTTCTCCCAGGCGCCGCGGCTGGTAAACATCAGAGCCTTCACATCCTTACCGGGGAACATGAGCCGATAGGTCTCCTGGAGGTCTTCGATAGAATTGTCCAGCGCCACCAGAGAAGGCCAGGTAACGGTGCGCTTGACGAAACCGGGCTGCGGGGGCTTCTTCTCCAGGAACTTATCCAGCCACACATGGGTATGGACGTCCAGAATCTTGTCGGGCAGAAAATCCTTCAGCTCTTCTTCGTAAATTTTCTTGTCATAGGCAGTAACTTCAAAAAGTGCCATAATTCTTTCCTTTCTGAATTAACCCTTCACTGCACCGGCAGCGATACCCTTGATAAAGTACTTCTGCAGGAACAGGAACAGAATGACCATGGGAATGGAAACCAGCAGCACACCGGTCATGGCGTAGGCCAGCTCGGAGCCGCGGGAGCCGAAGAAGCCGGTGATACCAACCATCAAGGTGGGATTCTTGTTTTCATTCAGCAGGGTGCGGGAAACCAGATAGTCGTTCCACATGCCGACGCCCTGGCGAATGGCGCAGGTGGCGGTGACAGGGGCCAGCAGGGGCAGGAAGATCCGGGCAAAGACACCCACCGGCTTACAGCCATCCAGATAGGCGGCTTCTTCCAGTTCCACCGGGATGCCCTGCATAAATCCGGTGTAGAGGAACACCGAGAATGGCATATTCCAGGCCGCCTGGATCAGAATGCAGCCCCAAATGGAGTTGTACAGGCCCAGCTTCACGGAGATGGTGGTCAGAGGCAGCAGGCAGCCGATGAAGGGAATGACCATCAGGGTAACGATGATCTTATAGTAGCCGGAGAAGATCTTGTGGCGGCATCTGGCGATGGCGAAGCCTGCCAGAGATGCCAGAATAATGACGATGATCAGCGCCATTGCAGTAATAAACGCGGTATTTGCCATGGCCTGCCAATACTTCATCTTGCCGATGACGTAAGGGAAGTTGTCCAGGGTAAAGGTTTCCGCAGTGATTGTCAAAGGAAATTTAATAACGTCTTTACGGTTTTTAAAAGAACTGATCACGAAGTAGTAGACCGGGATCATCATAACCAGAGTGGCGATGGCCAGGCCGATTTCGGAGAGGAATTTATTGAGCTTATCTTTCTTAGTCATTAGTAGATATCCTCCCTCTTCTTAAGATAGATCAGCTGGATCAGGGAAATGGCTGCTATGATCAGCAGCAGGAATACCGATAGCGCCGATCCAAGTCCGTAGTCAAAGTCCTGGAAGCCAAAGAAGAAGATTCTCTGGGTCATCAGCAGGGTGGACTTGCCGGGCATGCCCTTGGAAATGTTGTAGGGCAGTTCGTAGGCCTTGAAGCCTGCGATGGTGGTGGTGATCACATTGATGGTGATGGAGGAAGCCATCATGGGCAAGGTAATATGCCACAGCTGCTGGCGGGGCACAGCACCGTCGATGGCAGCAGCTTCGTAAAGTTCCTGGGGAATGCTCTGCAGGCCGGCCATGAACACGATGACGCACATGCCGATCTGCACCCAGGTAGAGCCGACGATAACGGCGATATTGGTCAGGCCGCGGGTTTCCAGCCAGTTGATCTTTTCCAGGCCCATGGAAACCAGAACCTTGTTGATCATGCCGTTATTGAAGTTGTACATAATTCGCCACAGCATACCGACAACGGTGCCGGAAAGCAGGGCGGGCAGGAACCACAGAGAGCGCATCAGACCGCGGTTGATGCGGCCTTTGCCCTTCTTATCCAGTGCCAGGGCGGTAATGAAGGAGATCACGACAGTGAGGATTGTGGTGCCGATGGCGAAGGTGATGGTGGCGATCATCATTTCATTGAAGCCATCGATCTTGGATATCTCCATGTAGTTCTTTAATGCCACATAGTTATATTCTGCATTTACGCCGTTCCAGTCGGTGAAGCTGTAGCGGACGACCTCAGTCAGGGGCCACAGCATAAACATGGCGCACAGAATCACAGAAGGCAGAATAAACAGCATGCCAGCCCGATTTTTTCCGCGCTCCAGGGCATTGCCTCTGCGCTTGGGCAGTGTGAGCGTAGCGTTTTTCATAGGATCCCTCATTTCATATGGTGTGTATCTCTCAGGCACTGATAAAGCGCATAGCGCAGCACAGCAATCAGTATCCTTTTTCTTATCTCTCTTCAGCGGTTTTGCGTCAGCAGGAAAGCAGTTGGTCGGAGAATTTCCAAAAACTGGTCGCGTGCTGTTTGAATTTTGCCCCACTGGAGGGCAGGAACCTCCAGTGGGGCAGTGTTTCCCTCAATTAGTCAGGTATTGCTTTGATCAGAATCCAAATGATGCTTACTGGTTCTTGTAGGACTTGGGCATCATTTCGACCATCTTGTCGACCATAGCCTGAGCGTCGTTGTCGCCGGACAGCAGGCCCTTGATCATGCCGTTGGCAGCATCGGAGAACTCAGCAGCCCACAGGTTGAAGCCCATCAGAGTTGCAGGAGCAGCACCCATCTGAGCAGCCACAGGGATCATGCACTCGGGCAGCTTGATCTGGTCTTCGGTCATGCTGGTGACAACGGGAACGGTGCCACGGGCATTCTGGATGTAAGCGAAGTTCTCGCCGACGAACAGCCAGTTGAAGAAGGTCTCAACAGCGGCCTGCTCAGCAGCGGTACGGTTGGGGTTCTCGGTGACGCAGAATGCGTCCTCGGGGGAGTTGGAGATCCAGTTCACGCTGTCGCCGAAGGGAGGCAGGGAAGCGGAGATGTTCTCAACAACATTGGAGATCATGCCGGCGTTCCAG
This sequence comes from Oscillospiraceae bacterium, assembly GCA_017435525.1. Classification (GTDB taxonomy): domain Bacteria; phylum Bacillota; class Clostridia; order Oscillospirales; family Oscillospiraceae; genus Faecousia. Next base: position 43,447 of record JAFSEW010000054.1, read on the forward strand.
TTACCAGCCAGGCACATTGCGGCCAGGCCGTCGCCCATAGCGGTAGCAGCATCTTCTTCCAGCATGGAAGCGGAGCCTTCCAGGAAGTAAGGAGCGATCTGGTCCATTCTCTCAACCAGACCGGGGACGCCAGCCCAATCAAAGGTGCCGTTCTTGAAGTCTTCCTGATATGCCTTAACGGCATCAGCGTCGTTGAGCAGGTTGGCCAGAACCAGCTCCAGGATCATCCAGGAGGTAGTGGTCTTGCCGGCAGCGGTAACCAGAGGAGCAGCGTCGGTCTTGGCTTCGATGTCAGCGCAGCACTGCATCAGCTCAGTCCAGTTCTTGGGAGCCTCAGTCCAGCCTGCTGCGTTCAGGATGTCCATGTTGTAGAACATGCAGGAGAAAGCAGCGCCCTGGCACATACCCACGAACTTGCCGCCATGGGTGAAAGCATTCTTATAGGTGTCGGGCATCAGAGCAGCCACATCCCAGCTGGACAGATCGGTCAGCATGTTGCCGGCGATCATGGTGTCCATGTTCTGGTTGTTGTTGCACTGAATGACATCGGGCAGGTCATTGGCAGCGATACGGGTGGTCAGGAAGGTTGCGTCTTCACCCAGGCCAACGTGCTCGACCTTGATGTTGGGGTACTCTTCTTCGAACTTAGCTTCCATGGCATCCCATGCGTCTGCCCAGTCAACCTGAGCGATCCACACTTCGATGGTCACTTCTTCCTGCGCATCATTGCCAGCAGGAGCTTCGGGAGCCTTGGTCTGCTCGGGAGTCTTGTCATTCTCGGGAGCCTTAGTCTGCTCGGGAGCCTTCTGGCCACAAGCGACCAGACTGAAGACCATTACCAGAGCCAGCAGCAGAGCGATCAACTTTTTCATTTGTCATTTCCTCCTTGATTTAGCTTTTTTACTGCGGTTTTACAGGCCGTAAACTGTGCCCAGCAGGTTCGCTTTCTGCTTATACTCCGCATAAAGCGGGGCATACTTTGCAGCATTCGCGGGGTCAGGATAAATCACCCGCTCGCGAACAGCCAGACGTTTATATCCTTCTTCGACATTGGGATAGATCCCACAGCCCGTTCCCGCCATAATGGCAGCGCCCACGCACGCAAGGTCGGCGACCTCTGGAATTCGGACAGGCAGATTTGCTATGTCCGCCACCATCTGACACCAAAGTGCACTCTTGGAGGCGCCTCCTGCGAGTTTCAGACCCTCTTTGGACGGCTTCGTCTTGAAAGACTCCATCATCCACAGTGCCTGGAACGCAACACCTTCCATAATGGCGCGGGCAATATCAAAACGGTCATGGGAAAGATCCAAGCCGATGAAAGACGCTTTGGAGAATTTGCGGCCGGGCGCCGCATTGCCGGAGAAGGGGTAGAAGAACAGACCGTCTTCCGCCGCTTTCCGCTTTGCCACCTCTTCGTTGATCACATCGAAGGGAAGCAGGCTGCCGTCGGGGGCAACCGTCAGGTTCCTGCGCCACCACTCCAGGCAGACACCGCCGGAGGACAGACTCAGCAGGCTGCCCCATTTTCCGGGAACTGCCGAAATGGACTGGGCAAGACCGGTCTCAAAGGCAGGCTCGTCGCCGATGGCGGTAACCACCCAGCAGGTACCGGAGCCGATGAGGATGTCGCCGTCCTTCAGCGCACCCGCGCCCAGAGCCACAGCGTACTGATCGTGGGCACCGGCCACCAGAACCGTGTCGGTGCTCAGGCCCAGGGCCTGAGCTGCTTCCTCGGTAAGGTTGCCGATGACATCGCCGGAGCGGACGATCTTGGGCAGCCGGTCTTCAGTGACACCGGCAAATTCCAGAATCTCAGGATCGTACTGACCGGTGCGGATATTGATCAGCTGGTTGTTGCCTCCGTCAGACAGGTCCACAGCGGGAATACCGGTCATTTTCATGGATATGTAGTCCGGCACGGAGAGGAACTTGGCCGTTTTCTCATAGAGCTCCGGCTCATTTTCCCGCATCCAGCGGATCTCAATGGCAAGCATTGCCTTGCCCAACCGCCAGCCGGTTTTCTGATACATGGTATCGGCTTCGCCGACCTCGCGAATATAGGCTTCTTTCTGCGCTTCTCCACGGCCGTCATTCCATACCATTGCAGGCCGGACAGGATTTCCATCCTTGTCAACCGCCACCATGGTGCCGCCCTGCAGCGACAGGGAGATGGCTGCTACCGCCTTGCCGATCTCAGGGTCTGCACAGACCTCCCGAACGGTTTCGCAGACGGCGTTCCACCAGTCCTCGGCGTTCTGCTCGCTGTAGCCCACCTGAGGGGTATGCAGCGCATAAGGCCGGTATGCATGGCCCAACAGTTCTCCGTCGGCGGAGAACAGCAGCGTCTTAGTGCCGGTGGTACCCACATCGATACCCAGCAAATATTGCTTCATGCTTGTACCTCCAAATCCCGGTATAACACCGGGACAGCGATAACATTCTACTGATAAGCTAAGATTAGCGCGATTTTTCTATTTTGTCAATTTATATTGACCGATTCATTCAATTATCAGCTACTTGCACAAATGAATCTTAGGAAAATTGTAGTAATCGTCAAGGGGAAACTGACCGATTCAGCCAAGTAAAACTCCGCCCCGAACAGGCAGCCTCCTCCCAGGGATTTATACACGCCAATGCGGATCCTTTCGTGAAAATCAAACAAAAAAAGTGATTCCGTTTTTTGAAAATGGGAGAATCCCTTTCCCCTCACCGGTTTTTCATTGACAAGAAAAGTGAAAACTTTTATAGTTAAAGCATCGCAGAGGCTGTGAACGCAAGTATCATCAGGATATGACAGAACTCTGTGCTGATCGGCGCCATTTAGTAAAATAAGGAGAATGCAACAATGGGACTTTACGATGAATTCCGCTTCCATCCCGCCCCCTGGCTGCCCCACAGCGATCTGCCGCTGGAAGAGCTGGAGCGCATCCGCAATATCAAGCGCGAGGACATGGAATACACCAATGAAAACGGCTACAGCGTCAAGGTGGTCATTGACCCCACGCTGCACATGGTGCAGGATATGTTCTACCGGATTCTGATGTCCGATCTCAACGACACCCCCTTCTCCATGATCTGCCCTAACCAGTGGCCCGGCGCTTACAGCTCTGTTGCCAACATGCTCAACAAATTCAATGTTTCCGCCCGGAATGTCCATGCCTTTGCCATGGATGAGTGGGCAGACGAAGATGGCAATGTGGCTCCCCTGACCTACGGCGCAGGTCTGGGCTACTCCTTTATCAACCATTTCTATGGCCGCATCCGGGAGGATCTCCGCCCTTCCATAGAGAACTGGCATGTCCATACCAACGAGAACAAGGGTACCAATGTCTATTCCGACATGATCGACGAGATTACCGGCGGCGGCGTGGATGTGGTTTATACGGCCACCGGCTGGCCCGGCCATACTGCCTTTATCGATCCCAGAACCGAAGAATTCAAAGCTGACACGCTGGAAGAATTCTGCCGGCTTGGCTCCCGAATCGTCACCACCACGCCCCTGACCGTTTGTGAGAACTCCCTGTTCAGCCCCATGGGTGCCTCCGGCGATGTCTGGGCAGTGCCCTACAAGGCCGCCACCATCGGCCCCAGAGACATCATGCACGCCAAAGAGCGTGTGGAGCTGCACAACTTTGTCAATGCAGACGGCAGTTCCTGGCAGCGGATGGTCTCCCGGCTGGAGCTGTACGGCCCCATCACCAAGGACTTCCCCGCCTCCATTCTTCGTCTGGGCAAGGGCACCTGCTATGTGTCCGAAGCCATTGCAAAGCCCTTTGCCAGCTGGCACTGCGGTATTGAAGATAAGGATATCTGATTGCGCGCCGCCCTGTAAGGCATTCTTACAGGGCGGTTTTCCAAAAAGGAGTAACAGCAATGGAAATCAAACAGGTTTTTGAAAACAAGAAGCAGTATATGGCGCTGCTGTTTCTGGCTGACGAGCAGGAGGACATGATCGACCGCTACCTGGATGACGGTGAGATGTTTGTGCTGCTGGATCCGGAGCCGGTAGCGGAGTGTGTGGTGTGCGATCTGGGAGACGGCGTCTTTGAGATCAAAAACATTGCCACAGACCCGGCTTTCCAGGGAAAGGGCTACGGCCGGAAGCTCATCGAATTTGTGCTGGATCACTATAAGGATCGCTGCACCCAAATGCTGGTAGGCACCGGTGACAGTCCTCTGACAGTGCCCTTCTATAAAAAGTGCGGCTTTACGGAGCATCACCGGGTGAAGAATTTCTTTACGGACAATTACGACCATCCCATTTTTGAGGCCGGTGTGCAGTTGGTGGATATGGTGTACCTGGTCAGGACTTATCCGGAGGGTAATGTATGACTGCCATCGTCAATACCAATCTCATCCTGGAAGACAGCATCATCTATGACGGCGTGCTGACCTTTGAAAACGGCATGATCTGCGCCCTGGGCAAGGCAGGGCAGGTAGAAATTCCCAAAGATGCCGAGATTATTGATGCCCGGGGACGCTACACAGCCCCCGGCCTCATCGATATCCACAATCACGGCGGCTGTGACCGGCTCTTCCATGAAGACCCCCGGCACTGCTGTGAATTTTTCCTGGCTCACGGCCAGACTACGGTGCTTCCTACCTTCTACTGCAACCTTACCGCAGAGCAGATGCTGGAAGGTCTTGCCAAAATCCGCAAGACCCGGCAGACGCTCCCGGGCAAGATCATCGGCGGCATCTACATGGAAGGCCCCTACATGGGCGGCTTCGGCAGCAATCAAAAACACATCCTTTGGGGCGGTGCAATCGATCCTGAGGAATACGGCCCGGTGCTGGAAGCCTTCGCAGGTTTTGCGAAAATTTGGGCCATTGATCCCGGCAGACCCGGCATCCAGAGCTTTATGCGGGATGTCAAGGCCGCTGATCCCAATGCCATCTTTACCCTGGGGCACTCCCGGGCAACTGCCGCCCAGTGCCACCAGGTGAAAAAGTACGGCGTAAAGTTGCAGACCCACCACAACGATTCCGGCAAGGCGCCGGGTCGGGCGCAGGGTACCATGGGTGCCGGCTGCGATGAATTCACCCTCTATGATCCCGACATCTACATGGAGCTGATCTGCGATGAAAACGGCATCCATGTGGATCCGGAGCTGATCCGGATGGTGGTGCGTGCCAAGGGTGTGGAGCGGGTGATCCTGATCACCGACCACATGGCCGACAAGGACCATTTCACCAACAACGAAGCTGAGGGCATCCTCTATGGCCCGGACCTGAACTACGATTACGAAGGACATCTTGCCGGCAGCCATCTGACCCTGGATAACGCCTGCCGCAACCTGATGGCCCACAGTGGCTACGGTCTGTGCCACGCCATCCGCATGGCCTCCCTGAATCCGGCCAGATTACTGGGCATCGAAGATCAGGTGGGTTCTTTGGAGCCTGGCAAGAAGGCCAACCTGATCCTGATCGACGACCTGGTACATGTGGATTCCGTGTTCCTGGAAGGCCAACCCGTTGCCGGAGATGGCAAGTTGACCTTGCCGCATCAGGATCGCGGATAATACAATCGTGCAGTATCTGCCAAATAAAAAAAGAGAGGCATCTGCCTCTCTTTTTTTATTTGGTATAGGAGAACGGACTCGAACCGATCTCAAATGCAAGTGTCCAGTGGACACTTGCTGCCACCAGTGCAAACACTGGTGGCTACCTCTATTTTCTGCCGTCGGCAGAAAATGCAAATCGAGTCCGGTCACCGGCACCATATCGAGTGTTCATAACGGACTTAAGTTATGGACACTCGATTTTCTTTTTCAGCAATTTTACTGGCAGAAATGGAATTTGTATGTACAAATTCCCTGCTTGTTACGGTATCGGACAGCAACGCACCGTGCACTTTAAGCACAATCAACTTACGGTTGAGTGAAAAGTTACTGTTTGGTTGTGTAATTGCGACCTCAATCAACCTTTAAGCCATTCACAAGCAGCTTTTCACCAGTTATAATGAGGCCATCAACAACAAGGAGGCAATTGCAATGGAAATGACAATTGGCAAAAGAATTGCTGCTCTGCGGCGGGAAAAGAACCTGAAACAGGATGATTTGGCACAGATGCTGGAGGTCAGCCCTCAAGCAGTCAGC
>JAFSEW010000055.1 GCA_017435525.1 Oscillospiraceae bacterium
ATCTGAAATAAACATGCTTGCCGGGGGCAAGCATACCGCAATTCAGCGAAGGCGCGTCGAAGAATCCGTACCTCTTTTGGAAGGCGTATGGAAGTCGGCGGACGGCCAATGGCCGCCCCTACATGGGCGTATGGAATTCGAAAAAACAGCCCCCTCAAAAGAGGGGGCTGTGCAGGTTGCCGAAAAAGTATCTTTTTTCGCATATTTATCGATTAACACTGTAGGGGCGCTCACTGAGCGCCCGGTGATTTTGCGCACAAAATCACATCGCTATACGGCGATAATTTTTTCTTTTTATGAAAAAATCAAACAATTTGCCTGCAAATTGTTGGCGGGCGATCAATGATCGCCCCTACACAACAAACACAGAATTTACAGTTTTTTGACAGTCTGAACAGCCCCCTCAAAAGAGGGGGCTGTGATTATTTTGCCCAGGTGGGGAGGGCTTCGATGCGCAGGGTTTCGCCTTTGTGGGGAAAGGTAAGGCAGCAGCTATAAAGCATGGGGGCTGTTTCTTTGGCACGGGAGCCGTACTTATGGTCGCCCACCAGAGGGAAGCCACGGGAGGAAAACTGCACCCGGATCTGGTGGCTGCGGCCGGTATGGAGCCGGATGCGCACCAGGGAGGTTTCTCCTTCCCGGAGCCGGGCAAATTCCAGCCGGGCGGCTTTCACGCCTTTGCGCTCCCGGTCTACCACGAAGACCTTATTTTTCCTGGCATCCTTCCAAAGAAGATCCTGCCAGTCGCCGCTTTCCGGGGGCGTGCCGTGAACCAGAGCCACATATTCTTTCACCAGCTGGCCTTCCTGGATCAGCTTCGAGAATTTGGCAGCTGCGGCTTTGGTGCGGGCGTAGAGCATCACGCCGCCCACATTGGCATCCAGCCGGTGCAAAGGATAGATCTCGCCCCCCAGAGCTTCTCGCAGCATGGCGGGGAAGGCGTGCTCGCTGTCCGGCCCTACGGGCTTCACTGCGGCTACGATCTGGGTATCCTGATAGAGAATTTCCATCTTACACCAGCTCGTCGTACCAATAGGCACGGGTGTAGGCATTGTTGCCATGCTCGTCGATGAGCATCAGTCGGATGAAGGCTTCGTTTTCCTTGCCGTTTTCCTTCCAGCAGTCCAGCCAGGGGGCCAGATCGAACTCTGCCTCTTCCAGCAGCGTGCCATCGTAGTGCATCAGCTCGGTGGCGTGGCGGCTCTGGGTGAAGACCTTCACGCTGCGAACACCGCTGCAGCGCAGCTTCAGCACGGTGCCTTCCAGATCCAGGGAATGGATCACGGGGCCGGTGGAGGCGTAGAAATCGCCGGTTTCCAGGGCGGCAATGACGCTGGGGTAATCCAGCTTCTCCGCGCCTACCATGATCCAGCCGCCGGCGATGAAATTGTGCTCCTGGAGCCGGTGGAAATCATCGGTGGCCAAGGGGAAGAAGCGGTTGCCCAGCTTCAGCATGGTCTGATAGATGTGGGAGTTGTTGTCGTCATAGCCGATGCGGTGGCAATGGTTGTTATAGACTTCCATGGCCCACAGACCCTGCAGGCCTGCGTAATCTTCGTACTCCTGCAGCGACCAGGTGGGGTGGTTGTAGGCCACCAGGAAGCCGTGGGCGTTGGTACGGGCAATAACATCGTTCACCTGCTCCAGAGAATAGCCCCGGGTTTCATAGCCATCGCAGACGATGCTGTCGGCATACAGATAGGCGTTGCCGCCCTTATATGCGGGGTCATACACCTGCCAGCGGTTCTCGGGGGTCTTGGCGATGCAGCAAAGGTGATAGGCCTTGCGCAGGAACTTTTCTTCCTCCCAGGAGTTGAAGGACAGCTCGCAGCCGGTCAGAGGCAGGAAATTTTCCTCGGCCAGCTCCGGGTGGGGCACGCAGACCTCATGGTCGGTAAAGGCCACGATCTGGTAGCCACGGGCCATGTATTCGGCTTTTACTTCCTCCGGGGTGAGTCTGCCGTCGGAGATGGTGGTGTGGGTGTGCAGATTTGCCTTGAAATACTGCCGAACCTGGGGGAGCAGATGTTTTACCATGGAAACACACTTCCTTTCGATAGATACTGCCATTTTACTCCTCGGGAAGAGGACTGTCAAGGGGATGGGAAACGGATCCTTCGGCGCGCTGCGCTTGCTCAGGATGACAGAGGAATGGGGATGGCCTGTTCTTCTGCCTGTCATTCTGAGCAAGCCGAAGGCGCGTCGAAGAATCCGTCTCCATAATTGCCGATTCCCGGAAAAGAAAGTTGCATTTTGAAAATATTTGCGGTAGAATAAACGGGAAATTTATCATGGAGAGGTATTGCTAGTGTCACTGAAGAGTTTATTTTCTGCAAAGGATATGACCCAGGGGCGGCCCTGGAAGCGGATTATGGAGTTTGCGCTGCCCATGCTGCTGGGTAATTTCGCGCAGCAGCTGTATAACACCGCCGACTCCGTTATCGTGGGCATTTATGTGGGAGACAATGCCCTGGCTGCCGTGGGCAGCGCCATGCCCATTCTGAATCTGCTGCTGGCGCTGTTTGTGGGTATCGCCACCGGCGCGGGCATCGTGATCTCCCAGAACTTCGGCGCAAAGGATCGCCTGGGCTTGTCCACCGCCATCGGCAACTGCATCACCCTGGCAGGAATTGCCACGGTGGTGATCATGCTCATCGGCCCCATGATCACACGGCCTTTCCTGGCTATGCTGGGTACTCCCGATTCCATCATCGGCTGGTGCACCGATTATCTGAAAATCTATTTCTACGGCATCGCCGGTTTCTTCTTCTATAACATGCTTTCCGGCGTGCTTCGTGGCCTGGGCGACTCCTTTACGGCGCTGATGTTCCTGCTGGTGTCCGCGGCGCTGAATGTGGGACTGGATCTGCTGTTCGTGGCCAAATTCAACATGGGCGTGCCCGGTGTGGCCCTGGCTACTGTCATTGCCCAGGGCATCTCTGCGGTGCTGTGTCTGTGGAAGCTGCTGCGGATGCAGGATGTGTTCGATCTGAACCTGCGCACCCTGAAGCTGGTGCCCCCTATGGCAATGCGGATCATGAAGCTGGGTATCCCCTCCGGCATCACCCAGGCGATTATGGCCACCGCCGGTATGGTGGTGCAGACCCTGACCAATACCATGGGCGAGACCGTCATCGCCTGCAATGTGATCGTGATGCGTGTGGATGGCTTCGCCATGCTGCCCAATATGACCTTCGGCCAGGCCATGAGCGTTTACACCGGCCAGAATGTGGGCGCTGCCAAGTTTGACCGGGTGCATAAGGGCACCAAGCAGGGCACCATCATGGGCCTGGGCACCTCCGTTCTGATCACAGGCATTCTGCTGATCTTCGGCCGGTATCTCTTCGGTATCTTCACCGAGACCCAGGAGCTGATCCAGCTGGCGGTGAAGATGATGCGGGTGCTGGCTGTGGGTTACATCTGCGTTTCCGTGAGCCAGGTGCTGGGCGGCGTTATGCGTGGCGCCGGCGACACCATGACGCCCATGTGGATCTCCATTATTTCCACCATCGTGCTGCGCATCCCCACCGCCTATGTGATGGCCGCCCTGACCAGGAGCGAAGCCTGGCCCAACGGCCACGCCCTGTCCATTCCCGCATCTTTGCTGGTAAGCTGGAGCCTGGGCATGGTAATGACCATCGTCATGTTTGCCATTGGCAAGTGGAAAAAGAAAATGTATCAATCTGTTGAAGAACTGAGGGATTAACTATGGATTACATGAAAATTTTTGAAGATACCGCCTATGTGCGTATGGGCGGTAGACCGGAAGAACTGCGCTGCGCCCAGTATCTGCAGCAGTGCTGCGCGGATCTGGGTATGGAAGCCAAGCTGGAAGCATTCGAAGTGGATCTGGCGGATATGGAAGCTGCCAGCCTGAGCGTAGACGGCAAGGAAATTCCCTGCAAGGGCTATTTCTGCGCCGGCAGCGGCGAAGTCACCGCACCGCTGTACTACCTGCGCAGCACCGATGACTACAGCCTCTCCCTGTGCCGCGGCAAGATCGTTATGATCGACGGCTACCTGGGCTACTGGATCTATCAGGACATTCTGGAAAACGGCGCTGTGGGCTTCATCACCTACGACGGCAATGTGAATTATGCCGACCGGGACATCGATCAGCGGGAACTGCGCAGCTTCGTCAGCAAGGGCAACAAGCTGCTGGGCGTGAATATCAACGCCAAGGATGCGGTGAGCATCATGGAAGCGGACGCCAAGGAAGCCACCATCCGGCTGCAGCAGAACGAATACAAGGGCGAAAGCCACAATGTGGTGCTGGAAATGCCCGGCGAAACTGACCGCTGGATCGTTTTCACCGCCCATTACGATTCCACCTCTTTGTCTCAGGGTGCTTACGATAATATGTCCGGCTGCGCCGCGCTGCTGGGTATCGCCGAATACTTCCTTACCCATAAGCATCTGCACAACCTGCGCTTCATCTGGTGCGGCAGCGAGGAGCGTGGTCTGCTGGGTTCCAAGGCCTGGGTCAGAGACCATGAGGAAGACCTGAAAACCATTGACCTGAACATCAATCTGGATATGGTGGGCTGCATCATGGGCAAGTTCATCGCCTGCTGCACCACCGAGGAAGCCCTGACCCATTACATCAGCTATTTCGGCAAGGAAATGGGCTTCGGCATTACCGTCCGGCAGGATGTGTATTCCAGCGATTCCACCCCCTTCGCCGATGCCGGTGTACCCGCCCTGTCCTTCGCCCGGATCGCGCCCCCTCCCACAGGCACCATCCACAACAGCTATGACACCATGGCCCTGATGAGCGGCCGCCAGATGGCTGAGGATACCGCTTTCATGGCAGCTTTCGCTCAGCGTATGGCCAACGCCGTCTGCTGCCCCGTGGGAAGAACCATCCCCGACAACATGAAGGAAAAGCTGGACATCTACCTCACCCGCAAACGCGGCCCCAAGCACTAAACAAAAATCCCGGTATGCCTTTGGGCATACCGGGATTTTTTAGGTAAGAGGTAATAGTGAAGAGTGAAGAGGTGAGGTGTCGGCGTTGCCGACGATTAAAAATTTGCTCGCAGGATGACGGCGGCCTGTAGGGGCGCGCATTGCGCGTCCGTTACCGGGTGGCAATATCGCACCGAGTAACGGATTCTTCGACTCACTCCGTTCGCTCAGAATGACAGATAAATGGGGATGGCTTTCCGGTTTCCTCTGTCGTCCTGAGCAAGCCGTAGGCGCGTCGAAGGACCCGTATCCCACCCGCTTCAGGCGGCCTGGGGAAATATCTGGCTTTCAGAGACTGCACCATGGCGGTGTAGGTGGCGAAGCAGGCTGCATTGTCGCCACGGCGCAGGCGATTGCACAAAGGCTTTGCTTTTTTTGCGCCATGTGGTACAATGAAACAAAGGAGGGATCGCTATGGCCTATGTTCTGATTTGTCTGATCAGCTATCTGCTGGGCTGCTCCAATCTGGCTGCATATCTTGCCAAGTGGAAGCATGTGGATCTGAAAAGCCGCGGCAGCGGCAATCACGGCGCATCCAACGCAGCCATCGTGCTGGGCTGGCGGGCAGGTGTGGCAACAGCGCTGCATGATATCGGTAAGGCTGCCTTGGCTGTGGCATTGGCCCGGTGGCTGTTTCCGGGGCTTGCCTATGGTCCGGAAGCGGCGGGCGTGGCCTGCGTGCTGGGGCATGTGTTCCCGGTGTTTTTGAAATTTCAGGGCGGCAAGGGCTTTGCGTCTTATCTTGGCGTGACGCTGATGCTGAATTGGAAACTGGCGCTGGTGCTGATGGTGGCGGTTGGGCTGATCACTCTGACCGCGGATTACATCGTATTCGGCACGCTGACCACCGTTTGTGTGGTGCCGGTGTATCAGGGAATTATCAATCACAGCCTCATGGCCGCACTGATTTTAGCTGCTGCCAGCGCCGTGATCCTGTGGAAGCATTGGGAAAACTTGCGGAAAATTGCGGCGGGCACAGAGATCGGCCTCCGGGGTACCCTGAGCAAAAAGCATAGAATAGAGAAAGAGAAGGCATGAGCCTTCTCTTTTTTACAGCAGTATGAAGCCGATAGTGTTGATGGCAAAGTTGGCGCACATATGCACCAGCCAGGAGACGCAGATACCGCCAAATCTATCGTTGAGACCGTTGAAGAGCATGCCGCCCACGGTCAGTCCTGCCATCACCAGCACGAACAGCACAGGGCTGAACCAGCCGGTCATCATAGCCACATGATAGGCGGCGAAAACCGCGGCGCTGAAAAGATTGGCAAACAGCTTTCCTTTGGTTTTCAGGTTGGTAAAGAGAAAGCCCCGGAAGAAGAATTCCTCCAGCAGGGAATTGACAAAGGAGATATACAGGCTCACATAGAGAAAATTCTCCCGGGTGACACCGGCATTTTGTGTCAGCTTCCCGGCAATGCCGGAAAAATCGAAGAAAGGCCGCACCAGAAAATATCCGCCCAGAATCACACCGTAGATGCCGGCACCCAGCCCAAAAGCTGCCAGCAGCCCTTTTTTAGGGAAATGAAACAGGGAAAGGGCTGCAAGATCCCGGTCTTTTACCGCCAGCAGCACCGGAATGCCCAGAAACAGTGCGATCTTAATGGCGGATTTCACTGCATAGCCGGGACGGATCACGCCGTCAATGAGGCTCATAACGGCGCAGCAGAAGATGGCTGCCAGAATCACTGTCAGATGGGTTTTCTTCATATCAGGCTGCCTCTTTCAGATACCGGGCTTTCAGCTGCCGCACCATTTGGCAGTAGAGGCGGAAGCAGGCTGCGTTGTCGCCACGGCGCAGGGCATCGTAGCAGGGCTGCAGGTACTGCTGCCAGAGGGCTTGATAGGTTTTTGCCGGATCGCCGGTGTGATCCATGACCATCACCAGGGTGGGGGCGATGCGGTAGTATTCTTCAATCAGGGCCTGACCTCCGGGCTGTTTGGCCAGCCAGGTGTCCCGGAAGTGCCGGAAGGCTGTCAGCTCCGGGCCGTCGTCCGCCTTGCCCAGATGAGAACAGGCGGCGGTGGTAATGAAGCACAGGCCTTTCTTCCGGAAGCCGGATGCGATGGTCTCGTAGGTGGCGATCTGGAAGGCACTGCCGTATTTGGCTGCCCAGGCATCGCGCAGCCCCTCTGCCAGGGCCATGCCCCGCTCCGGGGCGCACCGCAAAATGGCAGGCACCGTCACCAGACACAAGGTAAAGCGGCAATCCTCTGAAAGACTGCTGACGCTTCGCAGAGCGGTTTTATTATCGACGCACCACCGATATACCTGATCGATAATATCCACACAGAGGGCGCCTAGCGCCTCCTGGGATAAACTGTCCGCAACTTGCAGCACTGTAAGGTGCTGCGCTACATAGGCATCGAAGTAAGCCGGAAAAGCCTTGGCGGTAAGATTGCGCATGGTCTGGGGGTAGCCGGTAATCATGCCGGGCAGGGCATGGCGCAGAATTTCGGCGGCTTCAGCGCTTTCTTCGGCAGTGGGCAGCAGCTGCTGCAATGTCATACGGGTGCCGCAGTACATGCAGGAAAATTCCGTCAGACCCTCCGGCAGCAAAATAGGCTTGCCGCAGTGGGGGCAGGTATAGGCTGTGGTTTCCATAGGGAGCCTCCTTTGGCTGTTTTTCTTATTTTCGCACATCCTGGAGGGATTGTCAATGCTGTGCTGGCGTATGGAATACGGGGGAGAGAACGGGTCCTTCGGCTCCGGGCTGAGGCCCTCCGCTCAGGACGACAGAGGAAACTTGGGGGCTTTCCCCATTCCTCTGTCATTCTGAGCAAGCCGTAGGCGCGTCGAAGAATCCGTACCTCTTTTGAAAGGCGTACAGAAACGGCAGCATTCCCGGGGCTTCTTTTGTGTATTTTTGGTATTGACAAATGTCCGTGGTGCGTGGTATAACATTACAAACCGTTGAAGCGGGGGTAAAGGTGCAGATGCGCTTACCAGAGAGCCCGGGGTGCTGGAATCCGGGTAGCAGACACTGCATCATAATGGGCCGCTGAGGGTGCGCCGAACAGCTTTGGCTTAGTATCGCGCAACGCGTGGGCATGCGTCAGTTGCCGGGGATATGCAGGTATCCCGCAGAGGGCACGGGGCGACCCGTGAAACAAGGTGGCATCGCGGATAAGTTTTTTATTCGTCCTTGGCAGGAATAGCTTTCTGTCGGGGGCGTATGTTTTTTGTACTCCTTCGATGAAGCGAAGGAGTTTTTTGTTAGGAGGCATTGCCATGGGAAAGGGCAAATTCGGAATCCACGGCGGTCAGTTCGTACCGGAAGTACTGATGAACGCCGTCCATGAGCTGGAAGCGGCTTACGAACATTACAAGAACGATCCTCAGTTCAACGCCGAACTGACGGAGCTTTTCAACGAATACGCGGGGCGTCCCTCCCGGCTGTACTACGCCGAGAAAATGACCCGTGACCTGGGGGGCGCCAAGATCTACCTGAAGCGGGAAGACCTGAACCACACCGGCGCCCACAAGATCAACAATGTGCTGGGTCAGGTGCTGCTGGCCAAAAAGATGGGCAAGAAGCGCATCATCGCCGAAACCGGTGCCGGTCAGCACGGCGTGGCCTCTGCCACCGCCGCAGCCCTGATGGATATGGAATGCGTGGTGTTCATGGGCGAAGAGGATGTCCGCCGCCAGGCGCTGAATGTGTATCGCATGAAGCTGCTGGGCGCGGAAGTGGTCAGCGTCACCTCCGGCACTGCCACGCTGAAGGACGCGGTGTCCGAAGCCATGCGGGAATGGACCCTCCGGGTCAATGATTCCTACTACTGCATGGGCTCCGTGGTGGGCCCCCATCCCTTCCCGGAGATGGTGCGGGATTTCCAGTCCGTCATCTCCAGGGAGATCAAGGAGCAGATGCTGCAAAAGGAAGGCCGGCTGCCGGATGCCGTCATCGCCTGCGTAGGCGGCGGCTCCAACGCCATGGGCACCTTCTACAATTTTCTGGAAGACAAGGAAGTAGCCCTCATCGGCTGCGAGGCCGCAGGCCGCGGCGTAGACACCTACGAGACTGCCGCCACCATTGCCACCGGCCGGGTTGGCATCTTCCACGGCATGAAGGCCTATTTCTGCCAGGATGCTTACGGCCAGATCGCCCCGGTGTATTCCATCTCCGCAGGCCTGGATTATCCCGGCATCGGCCCGGAGCACTGCAATCTCCACGATTCCGGCAGAGCAAAATATGTGCCCATTACCGACGACGAGGCTGTGGAAGCCTTCGAATACTTGGCAAGAACCGAGGGCATCATCCCCGCCATTGAAAGCGCCCACGCGGTGGCCTACGCCCGGAAGCTGGCTCCCACCATGGGCAAAGACAAGATCATCGTCATCACCGTTTCCGGCCGGGGCGACAAGGACTGTGCCGCCATCGCCCGCTACAGAGGGGAGGAAATTTATGAGTAAGCTTGCGGATGCCTTTGCCGGCAAAAAGGCTATGATAGCCTTCGTCACCTGCGGCGATCCCAGCCTGGAAGTCACCGGGCAGGTGATCCGCAGCGCTGTGGCAGCCGGTGCCAATATCATTGAGCTGAATATTCCTTTCTCCGATCCCACGGCGGTAGATCCCGTGATCCAGCAGGCCAATATCCGGGCATTGGAAAAGGGCATCACCACCGACGATGTGTTCAACTTTGTCCGTGAGCTGCGCAAGGAGCTGGATGTGGCCATGGTAGTCTCCTCCTACGCCAATGTGGTGTTCTCCTACGGCCCGGAGCGGTTTGCCGCCGCCTGTGAGGAACTGGGCATTGAAGGCATCATCATCCCCGATGTGCCCTTTGAAGAGCGGGAAGAATTCCTGGCCCCCTGCAAGGCTCATGGCATCGCCCTGATCTGCATGGTGGCTGTCACATCCCGTGAGCGGGTGCGCACCATCGCCCGGGAAGCGGAAGGCTTCCTCTACATTATGGCCTGCCCCGGCACCCGGGAGCAGGAACTGACAGAGCTGCTGGCTCTGGTTCGTGAAAACACCTCTACCCCTTGCCTCATCTGCCTCACCGGCACCGAAGAATGCCGGATGGAGACCGTAGCCGCCAGAACCGACGGCGTGGCCGTGGATGTACCCATCGTGGAACTGGTGGAGCAATACGGAAGCAAGGCACCTTCCGCTGTGGGAATTTTCCTTTCCCGGCTGAAGGAGACCCTGAACTGAGAGAAAACAGGAGGAAAGCAAAATGGCAAGAGTTTATAATTTTTCCGCAGGTCCGGCTGTGCTGCCGGAAGCAGTCTTGACGGAAGCCGCAGCAGAAATGCTGGATTACGGCGGTACCGGCATGGGCGTCATGGAAATGAGCCACCGGTCTAAGGCTTATCAGAATATCCTGGATACTGCCGAAGCCGACCTGCGTTCCCTCATGGGCATCCCCGAAAATTACAAGGTTCTGTTCTTACAGGGCGGCGCGTCCCAGCAGTTCGCCATGGTGCCCATGAACCTGATGAAGAACAAGGTGGCGGATTACATCGTCACCGGCGTGTGGGCAAAGAAGGCATGGCAGGAGGCTTCCATGTACGGCCAGGCCAATGTGGTGGCCAGCTCCGCAGATCGGAATTTCTCTTATATCCCCGATTGCAGTGATCTTCCCATCAGCGAGAATGCCGACTATGTGTATATCTGCGAGAACAACACCATCTACGGCACCAAGTTTAAGAGCCTCCCCAACACCAAGGGCAAGGACCTGGTGGCGGATGTGTCCTCCTGCTTCCTGTCGGAACCTGTGGATGTGAGCAAGTACGCCATGATCTATGGCGGTGTCCAGAAGAACATCGGCCCCGCGGGTGTGGTCATCGCCATTATCCGGGAAGATCTGATTACGGAAGATGTGCTCCCCGGCACCCCCACCATGCTGCGCTACAAGACCCACGCCGACGCAGGCTCTTTGTATAATACGCCCCCGGCCTACGGCATCTACATCTGCGGCAAGGTGTTCAAGTGGCTGCAGCAGCTGGGTGGCCTGGAAGCTATGCAGGCGGTGAATGAGAAGAAGGCTGCCATCTTGTATGATTTCCTGGACAACAGCAAGCTGTTCCAGGGTACCGTGGAGCCCGCATCCCGCTCTTTGATGAATGTGCCCTTTATCACCGGCGACAAGGACATGGACGCCAAATTCGTCAAGGCTGCGGAGGCCGCAGGCTTCGTCAACCTGAAGGGTCACCGGCTGGTGGGCGGCATGCGCGCCAGCATCTATAACGCCATGCCTATCGAGGGCGTCAGTGCCCTGGTGGACTTCATGGCAGCATTTGAAAAAGAGAACAGGTGAGCAATATGTATCAGATCCATTACCTCAATTCCATCTCCCCCAAGGGCAAGGCCCTCTGGACGGAGGATTATAAAGAAACCGAAGCCATAGCCGATGCCCAGGCCATCCTGGTGCGCAGCGCCGCCATGCACGATATGGCGTGGTCGCCCAATCTGCTGGCCATCGCCAGAGCCGGCGCGGGCGTCAATAATATCCCGCTGCAAAAATGTGCCGAAGCCGGTGTGGTGGTGTTCAATACCCCCGGCGCCAACGCTCTGAGCGTCATGGAGCTGGCCCTGTGCGGCATGCTCCTGGGCAGCCGGGATGTGGTGGCAGGCATCAACTGGGTGCAGGAAAACAAGGATGACCCGGATATCGCCAAAAAGGTGGAAAAAGGCAAGGGCAAATTCGCCGGCCATGAGATCGCCCACAAGCGGCTGGGCGTCATCGGCCTGGGCGCCGTAGGCGGCCCGCTGGCCAACGCTGCCCGGAAGCTGGGCATGGAAGTGTGGGGCTACGATCCCTACATCAGCGTGGAAGCCGCCTGGCACCTGGACCGGCACATCGTCCGTGTCAAGACCCTGGAGGAAATTTACGCCAATTGCGATATCATCTCCCTGCACACCCCCCTGCTGGATTCCACCAAGAAGATGCTCAATGCCGATGCCTTTGCAAAGATGGCGGACGGCACCGTGATTCTGAACTTCGCCCGTGACCTGCTGGTGGATGACGACGCCATGGAAGCCGCGCTGAAATCCGGCCGCGTCCACCGCTATGTCACCGATTTCCCCAATGCCCGGACAGCTTCCATGGAAGGCGTTATTGCTATTCCCCATCTGGGCGCTTCCACGGAGGAATCCGAGGATAACTGTGCAAAGCAGGCTGTGCGCCAGGTAATGAACTACCTGGAAAACGGCAATATCATCAATTCCGTCAATTACCCCAATTGCGATATGGGTGTCTGCACCAAGGCAGGGCGCATTACCATCCTGCACCGGAATATCCCCAACACATTGAGTAAATTCACCACCGCCGTGGCTGAAGAGCACATCAACATTTCCGACATGCTCAACCGCAGCCGGGGCGAATACGCCTACACCATGCTGGATCTGGATCACCCGGCTTCCGAAGCCCTGGTGCAGCACCTGAGCCAGCTGGACGGCGTCCTCCGGGTCCGCCGCATCCGCTAAGCAAAATCCCTCCAACGGTTTGTTGGAGGGATTTTTGTGCCTGTAGGGACCGGACATAGAATGGACAATGGACAATTGACAATGGACAATTGCGGTATTTGCTTCGCAAATGATTTCAAAAATCCCATGTAGGGGGCGGCACCCTCGACGCTCCTTACCGCACCATCGTCTCATCCCTGTAGGGGAGGGTGGTGCTCCGCGCAGCGAATCAAAATCCAAATGATTGCCGGTGGCAATCATACCATAATGTATTGACCCTCCCGTGCCGGGTACGATTTTGCAACCCGGTATCGAAGGGAAACGGATTCTTCGACTCCGTGCTGTCGCACTCCGCTCAGAATGACAGAGAAATGGGGGAAGCCTATTCTATCTCCGTCGCCCTGAGCAAGCGCAGCGCGCCGAAGGGCCCGCATCCCCTTTGCAACCCGGTGCGATCTTGCAACCCGGTAACGGGAGGCTCAAGAGCCTCCCCTACAACCGCACCATCGTCTCATCCCTGTAGGGGAGGGTCTTGACCCTCCCGTGCCGGGTACGATTTTGCAACCCGGTATCGAAGGAAAACGGATTCTTCGACGCGCCTTCGGCTTGCTCAGAATGACAGAGGAATGGGGATGGCGCTCAGGTTTCCTCTGTCGCCCTGAGCAACCCTGAGCGTAGTCGAAGGGGCGCCGAAGGGCCCGCATCCCCTTTGCAACCCGGCATCGAAAGGAAAACGGATTCTTCGACTCGCTGCGCTCTGCAACACCCCCGTATGGAATTCGGGAGTTTGAATCATTTGCGAAGCAAATACCATAATTATCAATTGTCAATTGTCCATTGTCAATTCGGTATCGCACCGGGTATCGGGCGACACAAGAGCCTTCCCTACAGCCGCGCCATCGACTCCCTGTATTCCCCATATTGCCAAACGGCGGTTTTTGTGCTAAAATATCCCCGAAAGGAGGGATGCCTGATGCCACAGAAGCTGCGCTGGATGCGCCTGGACAATGCGGCGAAAATTTATCCCGCTGCCCGGAGCCAGACATGGAGCAATGTATACCGGCTTTCTGCCACGCTGCGTGAGCCCATTGATGTGCCTGTGATGCAGTCGGCGCTGGATCTTACGGTGCGGCGGTTTCCCTCCATCGCCGCCAGACTGCGCCGGGGCGTATTTTGGTATTATTTGCAGCAGCTGAACAGCGCTCCCAAAATCCGCCCGGAATTCAGCTATCCCCTGACCCGGATGGGCGTTTCGGAAACCCGGCAGTGTGCCCTGCGGGTGATCGTATACGGGAATCGGGTGGCCATTGAGCTGTTCCATTCCCTCACCGACGGCAGCGGCGCTTTGACTTTTCTCAAAAATCTGGTGGCGGAGTATCTGCAGCTGCGCTACGGTGTGGACATTCCCTGCACCCATGGCATCGTCAACCGCCAGGAAGCACCCCGGGAGGAAGAACTGGAGGACAGCTTTCAGCGTTACGCAGGCCCCGTGGCCGCATCCCGGAAGGAGAATAATGCCTGGCAGCTTTCCGGCACGGCGGAACCCGGCGAATTTCTGCACCTGACCTGCCTGACCCTTCAGGTAGCGCAGGTGCGGCAGAAGGCAAAGGAACTGGGTGTCAGCGTCACGGTGTTCCTGGGCGCTGCCATGCTGGATGCTTTGCAGCAATTGCAGAAGGCCAAGATCCCCAAACGCTCCAGGAGAAAGCGGCTGCGGCTGCAGATTCCGGTGAATCTGCGCAGCATTTTCCCCAGCCAGACCCTGCGCAATTTCGCCCTCTACACCACCCCGGAGATCGATCCCCGGCTGGGGGACTACACCTTCCGGGAACTGTGCGATGTGGTGCGCCACCAGCTGGGGCTGGAAGCCAACGCCAAGGTCATGGGCAGCAAAATCGCCACCAATGTGGGCAGCGAGCGGCTGTGGATTGTTCGGGCGCTGCCGCTGTTTATCAAGAATCCCGTGATGAAAGCGGCGTTCTATCTCTCCGGCGAGAAAAAGTCCTGCCTGAGCCTTTCTAATCTGGGGCAGGTGCAGCTGCCGGAGAAGATGGCTCCCTATGTCCGGCGGCTGGACTTTATCTTAGGCCCCCAGGCCAGCGCCCCCCATAACTGCGGTGTCATCAGCTGGGGCGGCAAGCTGTATATGAATATGATCCGCAATATCCGGGAGCCGGAGCTGGAAGCCTGCCTGTGCCGGGTACTGCGGGAGATGGATCTGGATATTACGGTGCAGAGCAATGCACCGAAAGGAGTGTGACGGATGTACTGTATCAAATGCGGCGTGAAGCTGGCAGACGCTCCCAACGCTTGCCCCCTGTGCGGCACGGTGCCCTATCACCCGGAAATTACCTGCCAGGAATCGGAGCGGCTCTACCCGGAGCACCGGTATCCCGCTTCCCAGTTAAGCCCCAAGGGTGCTCTGATTGTCACCACCACGGTGCTGTTCCTGCTGCCCATCCTCATCACATTGCTGTGCGATCTGCAGTTTAACGGCGGCGTTACCTGGAGCGGCTATGTATCCGGTGCGCTGGTGGTGATGTATGTGCCGCTGATGCTGCCCTGGTGGTTCCGGCGGCGCAATCCCGTAATTTTCGTGCCCTGTACCTTTGTGGCAGTGGGGCTGTACCTGCTGTATGTGAGCATCGTCACAGAGGGCGGCTGGTTTCTCAGCTTCGCCTTCCCGGTGGTGGGCACCGTGGGTATCATCGTCACGGCGGTTACCACCCTGATGCGCTATCTCACCCGGGGCAGGCTCTATATCTTCGGCGGCGCGTTTATCGCCATCGGCGGATTTTTCCCGGTGATGGAGCTGCTGATGGATCACACCTTCCAGGTGGAGGATTTTCTGGGCTGGTCGTTCTACCCCCTGGCGGCGCTGGTGCTGCTGGGTGGTATGCTGATCTTCCTGGCCATCTATGCCCCCGCCCGGGAGACTATGGAGCGGAAGTTCTTCCTGTAAGGGCGCTTTGCATCTGCAGATAGTCTGTGATGCTGATGTTCCCGTCTCCGCTGAGGTCGGCAGCAGCCAGCTGCCAGGCGGAAAGCTCTGCCTGCCCCAGCAGGTAAGATTTTACAAGCTGCGCATCCCCTTGGTCAAATATCCCATCCCCGGTGCAATCACCGGGGATTTTTGCCGCGTCGGTGCAGGCAATGGGCAGCGCCGCCAGCAACAGCAGCGCCGGAAGCATGGTTCGGAATTTCATAACAGACCCCTCTCTTTCGCGGAAGTTTCACCCTTATTGTGGGGCAAAACTTCCGCGAAACCAAGGGAAACCGGTAGAAACAGCAAAAAAACATGGCGCATGCACCATAGCATGCTCCATGTTTTTTAACCCGTCACCGGACAGCAATTATGCAGAGTTTTAATCCTTGCGCTGGTCTTCGCAGGTGTAGCATTCCCGGAACCGGCAGGAGAAGGAAGGCTCCTGGTTTGCCACATACAGGTGGGAAATATCCCCGAAGGAAGCCATCCGCCAGTAGGCGATGCCCTCCCGGCGTTCTTCGGTGTTCAGGGTGGTTACGGAGGTGGGGGCAGCGGCAGTGCCGTGCCACAGCACCATGGGAGATACATTCAGCAGATGGCTTAATAGCACACATTCCAGACCGAAGTGGCAGAACAGCACGATGGTATCCTGGTTGGATTTTTCCGCTGCATAGTAGTTGCCCTCTCTGCGGTAGCCGTGGTCTGCCAGCAGCGCATCCAGACCTTCACAGACCCAGCGGTATTCTGTTTCCACACCGGCCTTCTGAAATACCGGCACATGGAACCACTGATCCTTGTCAAAGAACCGGGGCTCTGCCGTCCAGTCAGCGGGCAGCCAGTCCCAGATGCAGTCATCCTGGTCAAACCAGGGCTTGCGCATCCGGGCGGAGAACTCCCGGAGCCAGGGCTTTTCCGTGGCTTCCCGGCCCATGGCCTTCAGGGTGGCGGCGGCAGTGTCCTTGGCGCGGCCCATGGGGGAGACATAAAAGGCCTTTACATCCATGGCGCTGATCCGCTTAACCAGCAGCTCGGCTTCTTTCCAGCCGGTGGGGGTCAGGGAGTCAATTTCATAGTTGGGGTCGCCGTGGCGAATAATGACTAACTTCATAAGTTACACCTTGTCGATGGCCTGGGCCAGGTCTGCAATCAGGTCTTCGGCATTTTCCAGACCGCAGCTCAAGCGAATCAGGTCAGCGCCCACACCGGCAGCTTCCAGCTGCTCGTCGGTCATCTGGCGATGGGTGGCGGAAGCGGGATGCAGGCAGCAGGTGCGGGAATCGGCCACATGGGTCTCAATGGAGCCCAGCTTCAGATGCTTCATGAAGGTTTCCGCGGCCTTTCTGCCGCCCTTGAGACCGAAGGAAATGACGCCGCAGGAGCCACCCGGCAGATACTTCTTGGCAACCTCGTAGTACTTGTCCCCGGGCAGACCGCAGTACTTCACCCAGGCCACCTTCTCATGCTTGCTCAGATATTCGGCGATGATCTGGGCGTTGGCGCAGTGCTGCTTCATCCGGAAGGGCAGGCTCTCCAAGCCCAGGTTCAGATAGAAGGCGCTCTGGGGGCTCTGGATGGAGCCCAGGTCACGCATCAGCTGGGCGGTGCACTTGGTGATGAAAGCCCCTTCCAGGCCGAAACGCTCGGTGTAGGTGACGCCGTGATAGCTGTCGTCAGGGGTGCACAGGCCGGGGAACTTGTCGGGATACTTGGTCCAGTCAAACTTGCCGCTGTCCACAATGCAGCCGCCCACAGCTACACCGTGGCCGTCCATATACTTGGTGGTGGAGTGGGTGACGATGTCCGCGCCCCATTCGATGGGACGGCAGTTGACGGGGGTAGCAAAGGTGTTGTCAATGATGAAGGGCAGGCCGTTGTCGTGGGCGGCCTTGGCAAATACCTCAATATCCAGCACATTCAGAGCGGGATTGGCGATGGTCTCGCCAAATACCAGCTTGGTGTTGGGCCGGATGGCGGCGCAGATCTCTTCGTAGGTGGCGTCAGGGCTGACGAAGGTGGCGTCGATGCCCATGCGCTTCATGGTCACGGAAATCAGGTTGAAGGTGCCGCCGTAGATGGCGGAGCTGGAAACGATATGGTCGCCGCAGGAGGCGATGTTGAACATGGCGTAGAAGTTGGCAGCCTGACCGGAACCGGTGAGCATGGCAGCGGTGCCGCCTTCCAGGGCAGCGATCTTGGCAGCTACCATGTCGCAGGTGGGGTTCTGAAGCCGGGAATAGAAATAGCCGGAGGCTTCCAGGTCAAAGAGCTTGCCCATATCCTCGGAAGTAGCGTATTTGAAGGTGGTGCTCTGAACGATGGGGAGCTGGCGGGGTTCGCCGTTGCCGGGCTGATAACCGGCCTGAATGCACAAAGTTTCCGTGCGGAGCTTTTCCATGGTATCACCTCATAGGTAAATTTTTATGGCAATATTGTACCGCCCGGAAAAGAATTTGTCAATGCGATAGCAAGTGACAATAGCAATTGACAATGGACAATTGACAATGGACAATTTTTCCCGATTCCTACCCGTCATTCCAAGCAAGCGCAGCGAACCGGGAAAGCACATTTTTTGCCTGTCATTTTGAGCAAGCGCAGCAAAACAGAAAAATGGAGAAAGCCAATTCCATCTCCGTCGTCCTGAGCAAGCCGCAGGCGCGTCGAAGGACCCGTTCACCTCTCCGAATTCCATACGCAAAACCGAATTCCCATGTAGGGGCGGATGCCCACATCCGCCCGTACCAGTCAGCAAAATCGCACCGTGTAGCTGGGCATTGTAGGGGAGGGTCTTGACCCTCCCGTGACCAGCCTGCAAGATCGTACCGGGTAGCGGGAGGCTCAAGAGCCCCCCTACAAGGGCAGGGCAAAAAATAAGCCTTATCCTATACCGGCTACCGATACCGGGCAAGGAAAGGCAGTAACGAATAGGAAAAGGCTGTCGTGCGAATCGGCCTGTGCGGCCACGCACCGGGCAAGGAAAGGCACAAACGAAAACAAAAAGACCATCGTGCGAATTGGCCCGTGCGGCCACGCACAAGAAATGACCCTTGACTGTTTCATCGTTTCGATGCATCTTCCAGTCAAGGGTCATTTCTGTTCAGTCTTGGTATCTAACATCATTGGTTAACCTCGCTTTCTGCAGGATTGACGATGCATATTCCTTCCAAATCCATCCTCTCCACATCATACCCAGTTTAATTCTATAACTCTCATAAGTGAGAAACCTGCGTGGGGGAGGTCTTTTTCATTGTTATGCATCATCGCATGGTGCCGATGTTTTGCACCTTCAGGAGTTACCTAGTACATTGGTATCACCCTTTCTGGCTATACTGTAACACACGAACCCCCCAATTGCAACCCGCAATACTGTATAATATACACAAAACAAACTTGTGCAACATGCAGAATATAGTAAAAACACCGAAAAACCGTTGACACCAGCGAGTCGGATTTGCTACAATGAATCTGTTGGGAAACAATGGGCGTGCTGCAATCTTTGCGGCGCGCCTTGCTTTCCCTTTGCGATGAAAGGAAAAAGGGAGGTGCAAGCTATGAATATTTATGTACGGGTGAAGTCCGTGGGGAAACGCAGGGATATTCTTGCGCCCACACCCTATACGATTCCGGATGGGATCAGCTCTCTGCGCCAGCTGCTGACCGCGGTAGCGCAGAAAGAAGCCGCCCTGTATAACAGCAAGGAAGCCGAGGCGCAGCTGATCCCCTACCTGACCCAGCAAGAGCTGGACGATCAGGCCAGAGCTGGCAAAATCAGCCTGGGAAGCATCTATTCCGACAAAAAGGCCGATCCCCATAAAACGGCAGCCAATGCCGTTGCCTGCTGGGAAGACGGCCTGGTGCGTGTGTTTTTGCATGAAGAAGAGCTGACCGACCTGGATGCGCCCCTGACGATCGGGGAGCAGGCGGTTTTCACATTTCTCCGGCTGACATTTTTGGCCGGCAGCCTCTGGTAAGAAAGGAGAAGCCTATGGAGAAAAGACCCAAGCTGGACGAGAAAAAATGGAAAGCCATCCAGCACCAGGCGGAGTATGGCAAAGGCCTGGTGCGCGCCCTGGCAGGGCAAAGTTGCTACCTCTATGGAAGCATCCGGCAGAAAGAACTTCTGAACGCCCTCGCCGGGCTGTACGACAAACCCCTTGCGGAGCTTTCCGCCAGGGAATTTCTGTGCCAGGATCTGGAAAAGGCCTTTCAGACTCTGGCAGGCAAGGAAATGACGGAAAAAATCCCCCATCTTCTGGCCCTGTGCCTGGAGGGGCAGTTTTCCGCATCTCCCTTCCGGCGCAGCTACCGAAGCCGGTATTTTGTGTTCCATCTGGAATCAGCGGTAGGGCTGCTGTGCCAGATGATCCGGCAATCGTGCTATACGGAAACCATTTTGGAGCGGCTGGCCTACAGGGAGCTGTTCAGCGACGGTTTGGAATACCTGCTGGCGCTGGAGATCCGCAGAGAAAATGCAGAAATCCTGGCAGCGCTGCACGAAGCCATTGCGGGCGACAACACCCAAATCCCCCTGAGCCGCACCATCATCGATGCCATTATCATCAGCGGCCATGAAGCGCTGCTGGAAGAACTGATGAAGCTGCTGGTGGCGGCAAGGCTTCAGGAGGGCCTGCGCCAGCAGATTCTGGAAGCTGCGGACAAAGGCCAAACCCAGGTGCTGCAGCGGGTGCTGCAGGTCTGCCTGGAGCACAATCTGTTCCGCTTCAGCGGCGCGATCCGTGCCTTTGATATGTGGACAGGCATGGGCTATGGCGATAATAAGCCCGCCAATATTCAAAAATATGCTCAGCTGGCCTACGATTGCCTCACCGACGAAGCCAAACGCCAGGGATATTTTCAAAGTGACAGCAATGTGGAAGCGTATTTTGCGCTGTGGGCCCAGGGCTGTCGGGAACTGTATGATACCTACGAGACCATTCCCCGGCTGCTGGATGACCCCAGACATTACCGGAAGGTTTTGGGCTGGATGTTTGTCAGCAGAACCGACAACAGCCGGTATCAGATGGAGCTGGCATCCCGGTATCTGGAAGAGCGGGATGAAGAGCTGCTGGCCTGGATCACCGGGAATCTGGCGCACACCTGGGCGCTGCACACCCCGGTTTGGAGCATGAGCCGGCATACCCCCGGGAAGGCGGTGCCGAACCCGGACCTGCCACAGGAACCCCAGGCGCGAAAGCAGCTGTTTGCCCGGCTGAAAGACCTTGCGGCCTTTATCGGCAATCAAAAACGCACCTTCAGCGGCAACCCCTTCGGGTTTATCAGCGTCACATTGGAAAATGACCGGGTGTACGACTGTATGATGAGCCTCGCGGGGTTCGACATGGAGGAAGACCTGGTGGAGCAGCTGCTGATTTTAGCACCGGCCATGGATGCAGACCACCGGCGCAGCGTCATTGCCACCTTCCTGCTGCCGGAAACCAACCCGACCCACCGGGCGTTTTTACAGGAATGCCTGAATGACCGCAGCGTTCAGGTGAAGGCGCTGGCAGTGGAGCGGCTGGGGGCATGCAGCCTGAACCAGGGTGATCTGCAGCTGCTGGCCCAGAGCCTTCGCTCCAAAAGCAGCGATCTGCGTGCTGGCATTCTGGAAATTTTTAAAAAGCAGAGCGTGGATCTTCTGCGCCCGTTGATCCCCCAGATGCTGCGCTCTCAGGAAGAAAATCAAAATCAGGCAGCTATCGAGCTGCTGACAGAGCTGAAAGAAAAGCACCCGGAGCTTCTGAATGCCAACCGGGATGCATTGGATGCCCTGCGGAGCAGGAAGCTATCCACCCAGACGCAGATTCTACTGGATCAGCTGCTGGCGCAGGAGCAGGCGGAAGCCGTATTTTCCCCCGAAAACGGCTTCGGAATCTATGATCCCCAGGCTGTCTCCGGCTACCTGGCGCAGCTGCAAGAGGCGAAGGAAAAGCCCGGCCTGCTGACCCGGGTCTTCGGCAGCACAGAGCTGCTTTCCCCCCTGCAGATCAAAGGGCTGTTTCTTAACTGGGATGCGCTGGACAAGCTGCTGCAGCGGATGGATCAGGTGTTTGTCCGCCACGCAGATGCGGAAATCGAAGTGGAATTCTATGACGGCTCCCGGCATAAGGTGCTGTTCGGAAACCCCGGCCAGAGAATGATTCTTCCTGCATCCTGCGGCTGCCGCTCTTTGCATGATGCAAACGCCAGATTGGATATGATCCCATTCTGGGATGAATTTTACGAAGCGCTTGGTGAGTACGGTACAGATATGAAAAAAATGCTGGGCCTGTTCCACCTGACAGTCCAGGTGCCGGATGCTGCATTGGGCTTTTCCATGACCGTCCCCAACCCCTGGTATCTGCCCATCGCAGCCCTGAATCTTGCGCCGCAGTTCTCTGACAAGGGCCGCGCCAAATACACCCGCTACTGGCAGATCCGGGATATTTTCACCTGCCTGCCCCGGCTGTTTGACCCCCACGAAGTTTTTACGGAGGCGATTCGGATCTACCGCAGCATGCTCGCCATCTGGGGAGAGGAGAACCTGGGAAAGGTGTATCTGCAGGTGAAGGAGAACCCAAGATACATGATCTACGGCAATCCCACCCCGGCAGTTGGCATCAATCATCGGATGTTCGTCAGCTGGCGGCAGGCAATCCGCCAGCTGAAGCTGAATGGTGAGGATTTCTCCCAGTGGTTTTCGCTGCAGTACCGTTTGGAGCGGCAGACCGATGCCGCAATCGTCGATGGACTGGGCACGGAAGAATATTTCCGGGCTTGCGGCGAGGATGTCATCGGGCAGGATGTTCTGATGGCGTTTCTGATGGATCAAAAGTCCTGCATGCCGGGGAAAATCAAGATTCTTACAAATCCCAACCGCTGGCCCCAGGGCCGCGGTATTTATGAAACCTATCCCTTTGCAAGAGACCTGGTTTCCCGAATGCTGGACAGAGTTGTTACGGTGGAAGAAAAACGCGGCGAGCTGCCTACGCCGCTGACCGGGCACTGTCTTGTGCTGGAACGCGTTGAGGGTGCCGCACATTTTTGCAATCTGCTGGCGGCCCTGGGCAAGGAAAGTTTTTTCCGGGGCTACGAATACGCCCATAACGATACCAAAAAGGCAGTGCTCAGCCGCCTGCTGAAGCGCTGCTATCCCGCCCCGGGAGATACGCCCCAGCAGCTGGCCGCCCTGCTGAAAGCAACAGACATCAGCGACAAACGCCTGGCAGAAGCGGTGATGTACGCCCCCCAGTGGGCAGGCTTTGCCGAAGAAATTCTTGGATGGCCGGGGCTGAAATGTGGCGTGTGGTTCTTCCACGCCCATATCAACGAGAGCTTTTCCGCAGAAAAGGAAACGGAAACAGCCATCTATTCTCCCATCAGCCCCCAGCAGTTCAATGACGGCGCTTTCGACAAGAATTGGTTTATGGAAGCCTATGGGCAGCTGGGAGAAACCCGCTTCCAGATCCTCTATAAATCCGCCAAGTACATTACTTCCGGCAGCAATCAGCACCGCCGCTCCCAGCTGTATTCCGATGCGGTGCTGGGCAAGCTGAATGCCCAGGAACTGGTGCAGGAAATCGTAGAGAAGCGCAATCAGGAAAAGCTGCGGTGTTATCCGCTGATTCCTATTGCGGATGACGATCGTGAAGAAGCCCTGCGGCGGTATGAATTCATCCAGAAGTTCCTGAAAGAAAGCAAGCAGTTCGGTGCCCAGCGCCGTGACAGCGAGAAAAAAGCCTGCGCCACCGCCATGGAAAATCTGGCTATCACCACGGGTCTGATGGATGTGAACCGCCTGATGTGGCAGATGGAAAGTCAGAAGATCGGGCAAATCAAACCGTTGATGGAGCCTGCGATTCTGGATGGCATTTCCGTCAGGTTGACCATTGATGAAAACGGCGATGCCGGTATCGCCATGGAAAAAGCGGGAAAAGCCATCAAATCAGCACCCAAATCCCTTGCCAAAAACGAAACCTTCCTGGAACTGAAGGCTACTGTTAAGGAACTGAAGGAGCTGAAGCGCCGCTCCGGAGAAAGCCTGGAGCGGGCCATGATGGATGGCACATGCTTTGATGCCCGGGAGCTGCAAACCATCTGGGACAATCCCATTCTGGCACCCATGGTGCGCAGCCTGGTCTGGACGGACGGCACCCACAGCGGGTTCCTGCAGCCCTCTGACGGTGGTCTGACCCTGGAACATGGCATTACCGCCGAAACGCTGCGCATTGCCCATCCCCACGATCTGAAAACCCAGGGCAATTGGGCCATGTTCATGCAGCTGCTGTATCAGGAAAAACGGATGCAGCCCTTCAAGCAGGTGTTCCGGGAGTACTATCCCCTGACGGAAGACGAGCGGCAGGAGCGCACGGTTTCCCGGCGTTATGCCGGTCACCAGGTGCATCCCCAGCGCACCGTGGCGCTGCTGAAGAGCCGGGGCTGGACTGTGGATTACGAAGAAGGCCTGCAGAAAGTCTTCTACAAAGAGAATCTCATGGTCAGAATGTTTGCCATGGCGGATTGGTTCTCCCCGGCGGATATTGAGCCGCCCACTCTGGAAACGGTGGAATTCTTTGACCGCACAACGAAGAAGAATGTTCCTTTGGAGGATGTCCCGCCGATTTTGTTCTCGGAAACCATGCGGGATCTGGATCTGGTGGTCAGCGTTGCCCATGTGGGCGGCGTAGATCCCGAAGCCAGCCACTCCACGGTGGAAATGCGTGTGGCCATCGCTGCGGAGCTTATAAAGCTGCTGAAGCTTTCCAATGTTTCCTGGATCGGCTCTCACGCAAAGATCCGGGGCAAATTGGCAAGCTACTCGGTGCACATGGGCTCCGGTGTCGTCCATGCGGAGGGTGTGGGCATGGTGTCCATCCTGCCGGTGCACTCCCAGTCCAGAGGCCGCATCTTCCTGCCCTTTGCCGATGACGATCCCAAAACCGCCGAAATCCTGTCCAAGATCCTGATGCTGTCGGAAGACGGCAAAATCAAAGACCCCGCCATTCTCAGCCAGATCTCCGGCTGACAGAACGCAAAAAAGAGGTTTCACACCCGCCCGGGTGCGAAACCTCTTTTCTTACACATGCTTGACAAACAGCGCGCGGATGGCATTGAGCACTGCCAGCACCATCACGCCCACATCGGCGAAGATGGCCAGCCACATGCCCGTAATGCCCAACGCCGTCAGCACCAGGCACAGCAGCTTGATGCCGATGGCGAATACTGTGTTCTGATACACAATGCCGATGCATTTTCTCGCAATGCGGATAGCCTTGGCAATTTTTCGGGGATCGTCGTCCATCAGCACCACATCCGCCGATTCAATGGCGGCATCCGAGCCCAGAGCGCCCATGGCAATGCCGATATCCGCCCGGGACAGCACCGGGGCATCGTTGATGCCGTCGCCCACAAAGGCCAGAGTTCCCCGACCGGACTTTCCTTCCAGCAGGGCTTCCAGATGCTCCACCTTCTGCCCGGGCAGCAACGACGCGTGAAATTCCGTAATGCCCAGCTGGGAGGCAATGGCGGAAGCAGCGGCTGCATTGTCGCCGGTGAGCATCACGGTGCGGCGGATACCGGCATTTTTCAGGGCAGCCATGGCATCTCGCGCCGCAGGTTTCAAGGCATCGCTGATGGAAATGGCACCGGCATACTTCCCATCCACAGCCACATGCACCGTGGTGCCCATGGCATCGTCCGCCGGGGCTTCCAGGCCGAAGCGTGCCATGAGCCGCCGGTTGCCCACAGCGACGGCCACGCCGTCCACCATTGCGGTGACGCCCTCACCGCTGATCTCCTGAATGTCACATACCCGGCTCCGGTCAGCCACGCCGCCCCAGGCAGCCATCAGGCTCTTGCTGATGGGATGGGAGGATGCGATCTCCGCCAGGGCAGCGTATTGAAGAATTTTATCTTCTTCCATGGCGGCGTGACGGATGCCGCTGACCTGGAATACACCTTGGGTCAATGTGCCGGTCTTGTCAAACACAACGGTGTCCACCTTGGCCAAAGCTTCCAGATAGTTGGAGCCTTTGATCAGGATGCCTGCATTGCTTGCACCTCCCAAGCCCCCGAAGAAGGCCATGGGAATGCTGATTACCAACGCGCAGGGGCAGCTGACCACCAAAAACGACAGCGCCCGGTACAGCCACAGGCTCCAGTTTCCCCAAATCAGCGGCGGGATCACCGCCAGGGTCAGGGCGCTGAGACACACAGCCGGGGTATAGATGGCGGCAAACCGGGAAATGAAAGCTTCGCTCCGGGATTTCCGGGAGCTGGCGTTTTCCACCAGATCCAGGATCTTCGCCACGGTGGATTCCCCGAATTCCTTAGTGGTGCGGATACGCAGCGCGCCGGAAAGGTTGATGCAGCCGCTGATCACGGCGTCTCCCGGGGCAACATCTCTGGGGATGCTCTCGCCGGTGAGGGCCACGGTGTTCAGGCTGGAGCTGCCGGAAAGCACAATGCCGTCGATGGGCACTTTTTCTCCGGGACGCACCTCCAGAACGCTGCCGATTTCCACTTCCTCCGGGTCAACGGTTTCCAGATCGTCCCCAACTATCCGATTGGCATAATCCGGCCGGATGTCCATAAGCTGCGCGATACTCCGGCGGCTCTTGCCCACGGCATAGCTCTGGAACAGCTCGCCGGTCTGATAAAAGAGCATTACGGCGATGGCCTCGGTATAGTCGCCGTTGCCGGTGACAGCCAGCACCAGCGCGCCGATGGTAGCCACAGCCATAAGGAAATTCTCGTCGAATACCTGCTTGTTTTTGATACCCAGGGCAGCACGCCAAAGAATGTCCCAGCCCACCACCAGATAGGGGAGCATGTACGCGGCGAAGCGCACCCAGCCCTGAATGGGCAGGAAGCCCAAAAGGATCATCAGCGCTGCGGAAACCAGAATCCGCAGCAGCATCTTCTTCTGCCTTCTGGTCATAGATAGATCTCGCAATCGTGGGAAGCCTTGCGGCAGTTCTTGGCCACCTGCTGCATCACGGCGACCATGTCCTGCCCTTCTTCGAATTCCACAATCAGCTTCTGCAGCATGAAATTCACCACGGCGCTCTTGACGCCGGGGGTCTTGGCTGCAGCAGCTTCCATTTTGTTGGCGCAGTTTGCGCAATCCACTTCAATGCGGTAAGTCTTTTTCATAGGGATATCTCCTTTACGATTAAACGATCGTTTAATTGATAACGCTATTATATGCGCCCCACCCGGCTGCTGTCAAGAAAAAACTTTTCTTTTTGCCGCCGGTGTGGTATAAAAAAGAAAAAGGAGGGGAGCCCCATGATTTTGCCCCACGATCACGGAAACACAATGGAAAAACTGCTGCACCACATGCCCGCAGCGGAGGATATTCAGGAATTGGCAGAGGTATTCCGGCAGCTCAGCGACGGCTCGCGGCTGCGGATCTTCTGGATTCTCTGCCACGGGGAAGTGTGCGTGGCCAATCTCTCTGCCATGGTGGGCATGAGCAGCCCGGCGGTGAGCCACCACCTGCGGATTTTAAAGGACGCGGGGCTCATCACCAGCCACCGGGAAGGCAAGGAAGTCTGCTACCGTGCCGCGGAAGGCCCCAAGACCAAGCTGCTCCACGAAGCCCTGGAAGCCCTCATGACCATCCAGTGCCCCATGGAAGAAACATAAAGATACGGATTCTTCGGCGCGCCTGCGGCTTGCTCAGAATGACCGGTTAAATGGTGAAAGCTTTCAGGTTTTCTCTGTCATCCTGAGCAGAGCGAAGCGAAGTCGAAGGATCCGTACCCCCATCACGCGCAAGCGCCTGCTGCACATGCAGCAGGCGCTCGTTTTGTTTACATGACAGGGTCAGACCATTCGGCTTCGCCGGAACTTCCGCCGCCGGAAGACCATTTCTCAGCTTTTACCAGTTCCTTGGCAACGCAGCAATAGGTATCCCCGGCTTGCACCAGATAGCAGTTGTCCAAATCCTGCAGCACGGTCACCTGGGTGTTTGCGGAGAAAGTCGTAACAGGCTCGCCGTAGAGATAGTAGCTGGCATAAGCTTCTGTACCGGATTTGGTATAGCCTTCCCATGGGGAGTAAGGCTGGGCATCCTTCTGCGCCACCAGATGCTGCCGGACATAGCCGCAGAAGCCATCCAGATACACCGCATGCCAGCCTTCCTTCTGCGCAGCAAAGTCGTCTTCCGCAATGATCTGTACGGTGTCATTACGGTCAAACCAACCCAGAAGGATCTCCGCGCCGTCGCACAGTACGGCAGCGCTGCCGGTGACTTCTCCGGCCTGGGGCGCCAATACGCTTAAGGGAACGATGCTGCCGTGATAGCCCAGAGAAATATCACCGCCGTCGGAGCCGCCGGAACTGCCGGAGCTGCTTTTGATATAGGTTTTGCTGATGCTGCTCAGGGCCAGATAGCCCATCTCATCCCCCACTTTTACAAGGCAGGTATCGCCCAGCTGCTCCAGAACCTGCAGCTCGGTGTTTTTGGAAAGGCTACGGCTGTTAGCGGGAAACAGGTGATAGTTGTCGCAGAAAAGCGCGCCGGATTTTGCGTAACCGTCCCAGGCTTCGTATTCCGCTTCCCCATCAGGCCGCACCAGACGCTTTTCCAGAAGCCCGTAGCCGCTGCTCAGCTTCACGATGTAGTAGTTGGCATCCAGTTCTCCTGCGATTTCCACCGTATCGCCCCGGTTTGCCGTGGCGATGACCAGCGCAACAGAATCGGTCAAGGCAGTGGCTTCGATGGTTTCCGGCACAGGGGGCTCCGTTTCAGGGGGTTCCGTGGGCGCGGTGGTGGGAGCGGTTGTCACAGGGGGCTCAGTAGTGGGTGCTACTGTGGGCGGTGCGGTGGTTTCCGGCGGCATCTGGGTGACGCAGCCTGTGAGCAGAAGCGCCAGGCACAGCAAAAAAGCTATTTTATGTTTCATGATGTTTTCCCCTTATACTCGGCATCATACTGATCGCCATACACATAGTGGATAATGTCCCAAACATATTCATAGGCGGCAGTACCCGGCTGAAATGCGGCGCGGTTCTGATAGGCAATATAGCCGATGCTGCGGTAAATAATGCCGCCGTAGATGGTTGTCTGCCGGCCGTTCTGATCCTCGATAATCATGTAAGGCCGCATGGCAAGATCGTCTTTGCACTGTTCGTTGGTAAAGCCTACAAGCACATTGGTGTAATATATGTTCTGGGCATCGCGCTTATAGATGGGGTCTGCCACATCCTTTTTGTAGGCATAGTTGGATTTTACATAGGGCTGCCCCAGGGTCAGGGGATTTCCCCCTTCCAGATCGCTTGCCCAGGCCAGAAGGGTGCCGTATTCCACCAGCTTCAGGACGCGGCTGCCAACCTGGTAGCCCTGGCGGGTGAGCAATTTCCGGGTTTGCTCATGGACGCCGCTAATCATGCGGATACCCTTCACGCCCTTGATGCGGATGGAGCAGCCGGCATAGCGTAGGGTGCTGTAGTGGAACATATTAAATACATCGGCTGCGTAATACTGGCCAAAGTCTTCGGTCCACTCAATCAGCCAGGTATGCATGACGGAAGGATATTGGGTATGCACATCCTCCGATTCCGCATTGTGATATTTGAATACACTCAAACTGGTGCCATTGGGATGGGGAATCGCGATATAGCGGTAGATTTCCTGCTGAATCGGATACTCCACACCGTCTACCCACGCGGTTTGCGCATAGTCGGGGGTGTTGCTGGGCATCCGGAGGCGGTACTTACCCTCCGTATGGCCGCAGACGGTGCAGCTGTGGATGCCCTCCTGGTCGGTATCCGCCCAGCTGTGTCCGGTAGGCAGGACGAAGGCGTCTTCGGAATAATCGCAGCGGCTGCAATAGCGGGTCTCGATGCCGTCCTCTACGCAGGTAGGTGCCTTGGTCAGCACGGCTTCCCCCAGGTCATGGCCCAGAACGCTGCCGATGTTGGCGATTTCATAGTAGTAGCCGCAGAGATGGCAGCTGTAGGTGGCGGCACCGTTTTCGGTGCAGGTGGGTTCCTTGCCTTCCACGGTATATTCGTGGGTGTGGGGTACCCAGGTGAGGTTGCCGCCGTACTGCTGCATGATCTCCTCAGTCCAGCCGGGGCTGTCAGGGTCATAATATACGGTAGCGGTTACATTCTCAAAGGCATCTGCGGCAATGGTATTGGGTGATTGCCTGGGGAAATAAATTTCCGTGGCGCTGCAGTTGCGGAAGGTGCCGGATTCGATGTGATTGATAAATGTCAAATAGATCTTTGTCAGGCCCTGGCAATTGGCAAAGGCTTCCGGTGCAAGCTCTTCCAGGTCATAGGGAACCCGGTATTCTCCCTGCATACCCTTGGGAAAACCGTAAATCAGGCAATCGGAACCGTTCCGGTAGTGGATCAGCGCGCCGTAGGGGTCTACGGAGTAATTGATGTTGGGGTCTACGGTAAAGCAGGTCATGCTGTAGCTATCGGCAAAGGTGTCGTAAGCCACATCCACATCCTTGGGAATATGGAAGGTTTCCAGTGCAGTCCCTGCAAAGGTTCTGCTGCCCAGAAAGAGGGTGGCATTGTCAGGCACCGGAAGGGCAGAAACTTTGCGCAGAGAGGTGCAGCCTTCAAATGCGCTGTCTCCAATATAGAACCGGTCTGCACCGATGCAGGAATATTGGCTGGGGAAGACCACCTCTTCCAGCTTGGGATAGCCAGAGAATGCATAGTCGCCAATATTGCGCATACCGTCCCGGATCACAACTTTTTTGATCTGATCCCGGTATTGCTGCCAGGGGGCGGGAGTGCTGTCGGTAAACATGGGAATGTCCGAATATCCCGTGATGGTCAGGGTACCATCCTGCTGCAGATACCAGAGGCTGGGGTAGCCGGGTGTAACGCCGCCCCAATCCACCCAGTCTGCCGATGCAGCGGTCTGCTCAGGTCCCAGATGAATGTAGCTGCCGTCGTAATCCATCAGCGGCACATGGAACGACGCAGGATAATCAGGGGTATACTCGGCCACGGTACCGTCCGCCAGGGGAACATACACGGTGAATTCCGTGATCCGGAAATCAAAGGCCTTTTCCTCCAAAGTAAAGGGAGATCTGAGGAAGTACAGATCGGCCAGACTCTGCTGCAGGAAGGAAATGGGTGTATCAGAAGATCCGGTAACCGTGCCAATGCAGATCTGGGAGTCCCGATTGCTGTCCGCTTCGGCATGATCATAGCGATTTCTGGGGGTGGAGTCTATGGCGTTGAAGCCTGCCAGATCCCGGTCATACTCGAATACCAGTTTGATACCGCTGATGGGATAATTGTATTCGGTAGGGAAAACCTGCAAAACCCATTTGGGGTCCGCGCTATAGAAGTCTATTATGTGGCACTCGATGGCTGCCTTCATGTGGAAATCGTCAATGCTTTCCGGCAGGCTGACGGCGGTTTCCTGGGCTGAGGCCGCAGGGGGCATCGCACCGACGCACAGAATCAGCGCCAGAAGCAGACAAAGCAGGCGTTTAACAGGTATTGTGTTCATACAAGACATCCCTCTTTTCTATGTATTATTTTACCAATTTCGGTATAGCCATGATACCAAATAGCCCCCCAAAAAACAATAGAGCCCGGAGATCCTTATCCGGTTCTTTCCCGATGCAGAGCGCTTGCACCCAGAAAACGAGCGCCTGCTGCACATGCAGCAGGCGCTTGTTTTTACAGCAGGGGGATCTTCGCGTATTCGCAATATGTTTCAATAGCTTCCTTCTGGGTGCCGTAAAGACCGCCCAGGCTGCTGAGCTCCTCCCGGAGGGCAGCGTATTGGGCATCCACCATCTGGGAAGCTTCCTTGGCTGCCTCGTCCATCAGGTGATTCAGCCGGGCAAAGGCTTCTTCCTGTTTGCCTTCTGCCAGCAGCTTTTTGGCCACAGCCTCTTCCTGGGCTGCCCAGGCACTCAGCCGGATATCCAGCATGGCGCAGGCCTTCTGCACGCTGGGCGCGAACCGGGCTTCATCCGAAGAAACCAGCAGAATCAGCCGCTTGACCTTCCACCACAGGGTATCTTCATCAAAATACTTTCCCGGTGCGGAAAGGGTTGCGGGCAGATACCCGGTGAAATACACCGGCAGGTATACGCTCATGCAGGGCTGACAGGGGCACCAGGCAGCGATGACACCCAGCTCATCATCCCACCGGGCCAGCAGCGATGCGGTAGTCTCGCTTTCACCCCAGGAAATGGGGTGCATGCAGATGCTGTAGAAATTGCCGGTGCAGGCATCAAACCGGGGCTGGGTGATCTCCCCTTCGAAATGATCCCGCAGGATGTTGGACAGGGAGAGAAAATCATGCCGTTCCTGCTGGTGCAGCAGCTTATTCAGCCGCCGCATCCGGGGGATGGCCAGAGTCTGCCGGATGGCCGGGAGGGTGTAGCTGCGAGCAAAATGGAAAGGCGCGTCCGGGGCAAGCCAGTGCTTTTCCCGTGCCAGAGCTTCCAGACCTGCCGATGCCATATCGTAATCCTGCCCCAGGCAGTAGCAGTTGGAGATGCCCAGCTTGTCGGGGATCTGAGCAGCCACCCACTGGCGTCCGGCGGTTTCCAGCAGCCAGATTTCCTGCGGGTCAACCAGCAGATAGGAATTTTCGTAGCGGCGATCCCGGAGGGCGCTGGCGTTGGCATTCTGACCGTAGCGCTCCAGAAGTTCCGTGATGACGGCAATGCCCTCTTTGGCAGTGGCGGCCCGCTCCAGGGCAAGGCGCAGCAGATCCAATCCCAGCAGGCCGGTTTCTTCCTCGGCGGCATTTCTGGAGCCCTGGGCTTCGTTGCCGATCATCAGACCCTTTTCGTTGCAGCCCATTTCAAAGCCCCAGGTCCAGTAGGGCTGAGAGCCGATCATGGCGTAGGTGTGTGCGGCCTGGGGGATCTCCAGATCAGTGCAGCGCACCGTTTCCCCGGGTGCATAGTCCGCAGCCGGGAAAAACACCAGCTTCTGGGCTTCCGCCGTGGGGCGGTCGCTGTTCTTGGCCAGCATGTTCTGGCTGTATCGGCTGAACTTGGCGGCCACAGCCATGGTATCACAGGAAAGCATGCTCGTTCCTCCTTATCAAACCAGGCCGTCTTTGAAGGCCTTCATCATGGTGCCGGTGAGACTGATGGTGGCATTGTCCGGGATGTCCGCCCGGTGGAACCACTCCGCTACCGAAAGCTCGTTTTCGTCCAATGTGATGTGCTTGTCTCCGTCCACATCGCAGAAGAAGCCCGCCAGCAGCGCCCCGGAGAAGGACCAGGGCTGGCTGGCGTAATAGCGGATATTTTTCACTTTCAGCCCCACTTCTTCCCAAACTTCCCGGCGCACCGTATCCTCGAAGCTTTCGCCGATCTCGGTGTAACCGGCCACCAGAGCATAGCGCCGGTGGGGGCTGTGATTGGGGGCGTACTTGGTCAGCAGCAG
Source organism: Oscillospiraceae bacterium (assembly GCA_017435525.1). Taxonomy (GTDB): domain Bacteria; phylum Bacillota; class Clostridia; order Oscillospirales; family Oscillospiraceae; genus Faecousia. The sequence goes on from JAFSEW010000055.1 coordinate 32,743, forward strand.
CTTGTCGCCGTCTGTCACGCCCACAATGACGCTGGGGCAGATCTGGGGATACTGCACCCGACCGCACTGCGGGCAAGTCATGGCCCGCTCATTGCCCGCAGGCTGCAGCTTGGCTCCGCAGCGGCCGCAGAATTTGGAAACGGAGTACCAATCGTGAATCTGAAAGCCTGTAATTCCGGCGAACACCAGCCAGCCGGGGCTTAAAGGCCGCAGATCATTGCGAGTGATATAGTCCCAGCCGTCAAAGGGATCGATCTCCGGGCTGCGCAGCTCGTAGTAGTCGTGATCGTCGATGCGGAAAAGGAATTTTGCCTTCTCATATACCTGGGGAAACACCGCGGCGACCTGCTCCACTGTGGGGTAGGAAACGGTTTCCCCCGCCACACGGCACAGCAGGCCGGGGCCCCGGTAGATGAGCATAATATCGTCGGATTCCGGGCTTAACTGGCGGTAAGTAATGTCGTATTGATGGGGCGCAATGTCCTGAATCATGGCATCAGCCTTCTTTCTTGCAGATACGGCTATGATAGCACAGATTTCCCCCGATGTCTAACGGTAGAATGCGTTGCCGCCGATGAATTCCCGCACCAGACTGGTGGGAGGAATCTCGTCGTCCACATCCGCCTCATGGACAAAGTTGAGGATCTTCACCATGGAGCGCACTTCTTCGTAGTATTCGTCCTCCGGCTCCACGGCGGTGAGCAGGGGGAAGATATGCTTTTTCAGCACCGCCAGTTCATAGAGGGTGGCACTGTTGAAAATCACATCGGCATTTTCCTGGAAGGGGAATATCCACCGGGCCTCGCCCCTTCTTACGCTGTCCCACATGGAGAGGGTGCGCTGCACGGAAGAATTCCGTGTCTCGTAATCTCTTACCGTGCGCCGCAGCAGCCGCAGATAGCTGCTGGGAATCCGGTTGTGGTCATCCAGATTCAGGGCAAGCAAGGGGCTTACATAGAGCCTAAATACCAGGTTTTTGTCCAGTCCCTCCGGCAGCAGCACCGGGTTCAGACCATGCAGCCCTTCCACGATGATTACGGAGTTTTCCTGCAATTGCAGCTTGTGTCCCCGCCATTCCCGCTGGCCGGTTTTGAAATTGAAGCTGGGCAGCTCCACTTCCTGCCCTGCCAGCAGCCTGCCCAGATGATGGCCGAAGAGGGCGGTGTCGATGGTGTTGATGTGTTCCAGATCGATCTTGCCGTCAGGCCCCGGGGCGATCTGATCCCGGTTCAGGTAGTAGTCGTCCAGACTCATGAGAATGGGCTTGCGGCCGTGGACCCGCAGCTGGGTGGCAAGGCGGTTGGCGGAGGTGGTCTTGCCGGAAGAGCTGGGGCCTGCCAGCATTACGGCTTTGGCACCCCGGCTGCACACCATATCCGCCACCTGGGAATAGCGCTTTTCGTGCAGCGCCTCATTGACCCGTATCAGTTCCCGGATCTTGCCGGAATCCACCAATTCGTTCAGATCTGCCACAGTCTCGCATTCCATCAGTTCTCCCCATTCCTTGCCTTCGGTGTATACCTCGAAGAAATTGGGGCTGGGGGTGTAGGCTGCCACCCGGTCGGGCTGCAGATCATCCGGGAAAATGAAGAAGAACCCCTCTTCCGCTTCCAGGATGTCCCACACCTTCAGATACCCGGTGGAGGGCATCATCTCGCCGTAGAAGTAGTCGGCATAGTCGCCGTATTCGTAGATATCCAGCCAGGGCGCCGTCCGGTAGCGCAGCAGCCGGGCCTTATCGTCCTGACCCTGGCGGGTGTAGTAGGCAATGGCTTCCGCGGTGGTAATTCTGCGGCGGATCAGGGGGATATCCTGCCCGACTATGGCAGCCACCCGGTCTTTCAGCACTGCGGCGTTGAAATTTCCGGCACCGGTGACCTTGATGTAAAGGCCGGAGCCCACGGTGCAGTTCATCTTGGCTTCCGCCTCCGGCCAAAGCTGCCGGATGGCCAGAAACAGCACAAACTGCACGGTGCGCCGATAGGCATCTTTGCCCGGGGCGTCCTGATAGCGCAGCAGATGTACCTGACCGCCGGAGGCGGCCATGGCCTTGCGGATGGATTCCCGCTCCGGCTGCACATCCTTTTGCCGCAGGGGGATATAGTTCAGGGTAAACACTTCACCGGCGATCTTCGCCGCCAGAGGCTCCGTGGAAAGCGTTCCCGTGGAAAGCCCCAGCTGCCGCACCATGTCCAGAAGCGATTGCCCCGGAGCAGCGGTAATGCTGCGGCCGTCAATATTCAGATTCATAAGGTGGTCTCCTTTCATTCAAATAAGGCATTCAGTAGGGGAGGGTGGTGCTGCGCGCAGCGAATCAAAATCAAAATGATTGCCGGTGGCAATCATACCATAATGCATTGACCCTCCCGAATCCTTTATACATGTCTGTCCAGCCGCCCGGATTCCTCCAGCTCCCTGCGGAAGGCCTCCGGGTTTTTCAGATCATAGTTTTGATGATATTCTTCTGCGGTGTAAAAATTCCGGAAGGGTTCTATAGCAATGAAAACCTGCTTGCCGCTCTCCGCTTCCAAAGCCCGGATGGCTGCTTCTGTGGCCATCTTCTGGGCTTCGTCCAGATAATACACCGCCAGGGTATAGGAATGCCCCCGGTCAATAAACTGACCCCCGGCGTCAAAGGGGTCAACGCCCCCCAGAAAAATTTCCAGCAATGTTTCAAAGGAAACCTGCTCCGGGTCATAGGTGATTAGGATGGTTTCCCGGTGAGAGGTCAGCTGCCCCTTCACCGCCTCATAGGTGGGATTTTCCTCCAAGCCGCCGCTGTAGCCGCTGATAACATTCTCTACGCCCTTCCACTGGCGGAAGGTAGGGGTGATGCACCAGAAGCAGCCCCCCGCAAAATACGCGTTTGCCATACCAACACTCCTTTTTCCTTTACTCTAGCACAACCGGAAGAAAAACACAACTATTCTCTGCACCGGTCATTGCGAGGCGCACAGCGCCGTGGCAATCCGTAATCCCTCTTGCGCGTACCCGTTTCTCCATGCTATAATTCCCTCATAAGACAAATTTCGGGAGGTTTCGCTATGAAGCTGGGCTATGTCACAAGCAAAAAAGAGCGCATTGCCTATTGCCTGTTCTTCCTGGGCCAGAATATCCTCTGGGGCTACGCAGGCTATGTGGAAACATTTCTTACGGATATTGGCATCACCGCAGCGGCAGCTGCGGCTATTCTGCTGGCCCCCAAGCTGTGGGACGCGGTGAATGATGTGCTGTTCGGCTACCTGGTGGATCGGCATGTGTTCAAAAACGGTCAGAAGTTCATCCCCTGGGTGCGCATCGGCACCAGTGCCATCGGCATTACCACGGTGGCCATGTTCGCTATCCCGGCGTCCATGAACCAGGCGTTGAAGATCATCTGGTTCCTGGTGGCCTATATCCTCTTTGATATGAGCTATACCATCCTGGATACCCCGGCCTTCGCCGTCACCACGGTGATGACCCCGGATGTTTCCGAGCGCACGGATATCATCGCCGGTGGTAAGCTCTGGGCCATGGTGGGCGGCGTCATTGCCACGGTACTGGTGCCTGTGGTGCGGCCCATGCTGGGCTGGTTCGGTGCCTGCGTGGTGTTTGTGGCGGTGTCTGTGGCGCTGATGATCCCCATGCTGTATCGGGTCAAGGAGCGCCCTGCGCCCCAGGCATCCGCTGCTCAGAACCCGAAGCTGCGGGATATGCTCCGGTATCTGCGCCGCAACCGCTATCTGCTGGTGGCGCTGGCAGCGCTGGTGCTGCTGGGGGTATCCAGCGTGGAGCAGAAAATGGCCATCTACATGGGCCGTATCTGCCTGGGTCAGGAGAATATGGCCACCCTGGTCTCCGGCGCAGCGGCAGTGGCGGTGATTATCGTCTGCGCGGTGGTGCCTTCCCTGGCACGGAAGTGGGATAAATTCTATGTGCTCTGCGGCGGCCTTGTGTTTGCCATCGTGATGGATGTGGCGGCCTGGTTCCTGGGCTATGATAATCTGGCGGTGGCCATCGTCATGGTGATGCTCAAATGCACCGGCCTTGGCTTCTGGCAGGTAATTATCTACATGCTTATCGCCGATACCGTGGAGTACGGCACCTATAAATCCGGTGCCCGTGCCGCAGGCATTACCTTCAGCCTTCAGTGCTTCGCCGCCAAGCTGAAGAACGGCCTCATCGGTTCCGTGGTGCTGCTGAGCCTTGCGAAGGTAGGCTTCCAGGAAGGCGAAGGCGCGGTGCAGCCGGCAAGGGTTGCCGATGGGGTGTGGGGCCTGTTCTGCCTGCTGCCTGCGGTGGGCTTTGCCCTGGCGCTGGTGATCCTGCTGGCGTTCTATAAGCTCAGAAGCCGCGATGTGCAGACCATGTCCCGCTACAATAACGGTCAGATCTCCCAGGCGGAAGCGGAAGCCCTGCTGCAGGAGAAATACGGAAAAGCGGGAGAACCCTGATGGAAATCAAAACCTATTCCTATCCCGATGGCCAGATCCAGCGGGTGCAGATCGCAAGACTGGATAGCTGGGGGCAGCTGGAATTTCTGCGCCCCACCCCCACACCCCAGGCGCTTGAGAAATTCGCGGATATTTACCGGCGTTATCTGGTGCCGGCATGCCCCTGGCTCTTTGGCAATATGGTGCTGTTCCGGCTGCCGGAGGATGTGCAGATCCCCCTGGGAAATTTTGCAGACCGGGAAATCGCCGCCGCAGCCCTGCTGCGAAAGGGCGTCACCATGTGGGGGAAAACCCCGGTCTTTCATTCTGCCGCCGCCAGGGGGCTGTGGCAGACCCTGGAAAGCAGAGACTGTATCCGCATCGTCCGGGGCAGGCTGCCGGTTACGCAGATCATCCCCGTGGGCAATCTCTGCGGCTACCTGACGGAGGAAGAAGACGCGGCGCTAAAGGTCAATGCTTCCTTCTTTATCATGGATAAATTCGACTGCGCCACGGTGTTCGACAAAATCGGCACCCCTCTGGGGCTGCTGGTGAAAGACGGCGTGGTGGAAAATCCGCCGCTGTTTGGCCGGGAAGCGTTGCTGGTGAGAAAAGACGGCACCGTCAGCATCCAGCCCGTAGCGGTGAAAGAACTGGAAATCCGGGGAAAGTGCTATCGTATCGGTGAAAATGCCAGGCTTTACTCCCGCCCGGAACGAAGCCATACGCCCCCTTCCAGGGGCAAAAAGCTGGTGATTATCGGCACAAAAGTGGTGGCGGTGACCCAGGCGCTGAGGGTTGCCATTCCCGCCTCCGGCTTTGTGCTGCAGGCGGATTGCCCGGCAAACCCCGGTGATCCCGTGATCTATCCGGGCTTTGAAGACATTGCCTTCGGTATCCAGGTGGGCAACAGCATCCTGCGAAAGGGCGAAAAAACCGGGAAATTCCTCTCCCGGTTCTATAATATCTATCATCTGCAGCCGGTGCCCTTCCCACCCAGCCTGTATCCCATGGACTTTCACAAGTCCCGGGCGGCCCGGATCGCCCTGGGCGCAGACGCAGCGGGTAAACCGGTAATCCTCTGGGCAGAGGGTGCCGCAAAAATCGGCCACATTCCCGGCGAAGACAGCCGGGGTGCTACCCTTTGGGATTTGGCTCAGTTCTGCGCCGATGCGGGAATGGTGGATGCCGTGAATCTGGATGGCGGCGGCTCTGCCCAGATGCTGCTTCACGGCAAGCGCAGCTTGCAGCTGTCCGACCGGGAGGAAACCACCGGCGCCGAAGTGGAGCGCCCTGTTCCCCTGGCATTGACAGTCAAATAAAAAAGCGTGCTGCCTGGAAAGCAGCACGCCTTTTGTTTTGCTGTAGGACTTACTTCTTATGATACCGCAATGCGCAGATGGGGTCGCCCTTGGCGATGCACTGGGGCAGATCCAGCACCGCGCCGTAGCACTCGCCGATGCCGTGATCGCCGCACATGGCGATGTCGCAAAGCTCTGCGATCTCAGCATCGGTGCAGCCGGCGTTCTGCCATGCCTTCACCAGGGGACAGTAGTGGAAATCCAGGGAGAGCTTGTCATCTGTGCTCTCCACCACATCCATCTCAAACACCAGCTGGGCAGCCTTGGTAAAGAGGGTCTTTTTCAGGCCCTTCAGGCTGTCGGTCTTGCCTTTTTTCACCAGGTCGCTGCCCTGGGAAAGGCCGCAGCGGCGCACGGCGGCGCTGCCGAAATCCTTGGGGTCAAGGCCGCGCTTTTTGGCCTCATCGCACAGCAGATACAGCCAGAAAGCCCGATGCTCCAGCAGCCCGCGGATGGCCTGCAAAAGGCCGTTTTTGTACTTGGGCTCGTTCTTTACGATGCTCATGGCGTTTCCTCCCGAAATTTACAGATCGATCCACTGGCCGTGCTCCGGGGCGATAAATACGCCGTCGGGCACTCTGTCCAGGAATTCTTTCCGGAAGGTTTCCACGATGGCGGGGTCATCCACAGCCCGGAAATCATGGTGATGGGGGATCAGCACCTTGCAGCCGATGGCAGCGGCGAATTCCGCTTTCTGGGCGATGGCTTCGGGCTTGGTGGAACGCTGAATAATGGCGATATCCGGCTTCAGGGCCTTGCAGATATTCACCTGCTCAATGGTGGGATCGTTACCCCAGAGCAGAACCTTGGTGCCGTTGGGCAGGGTAAAGAGGAAGTTCCGGTACTCGAAGCTGCCTACCGGCTGCAGCGCGGCCATGCCGGGGTCAGCCTGGCACAGAGGATTCTGATCCAGGCGGGCGCACAGATCATTGAAGCCGCTGCCCAGATTGGTGTGGCGGCCGTAGAGGGCGCGGATCTTCACATCGCCAAAATCCAGCTCATTATCCGGGTACATGGGATACACCACCGTGGGGCTGCAATTAAGCCACTGGGCCATGGGCATGGCAGTCTGGTCGCCGCACAGCAAAATGGGGTGGAACTTGTCCATGAGCCGGGGAATGTCAGTAATATGATCCCAGTGGGCATGGCCCAGGCAGATGATGTCGCAGTTTTCCACATTCTCCCAGGTCACATCGGTGCCGACACACTCGGTGATATAGGGATCGCTTACCACCGTGGTGTTGCCGAAGCGCATTTCAAAGCTGGTAACCGCCAGCCATTTCAGGGAAACGCCGTATTTCTTTTCCATAAAAAATCCTCCTTTAAGCAATGCCAAAAAGTTCCAGAATGATCTTCACAGCCAGCAGACCCAGCACCAGAAAGATCACAGGTTTTACGATTTTCGCGCCGTTCTTGATGGTGACGCCCGCTCCCAGATAGTGACCGGCAATGGAGAATACCGCCGCGATCAGGCCCACGGGAATCAGCACGGTACCGGCGGCCAGGGCCGTGGCCAAAGCGCCAATGTTGGAAGAGAAGTTGACGATCTTCACATTGCCCGAAGCACTGCGCAGATCCAGCTTCGCCAGATTGCAGAAGATCAGCAGCAGAAATGTGCCGGTGCCGGGGCCGTAGAAGCCGTCATAAAGGCCAATCACCAGAGAAGCCGACCACACAATGGCGGCTCTGGGGGCAAAGGCCATCTCACCCCGGCTTTCCGGGAAGCTTTTCTGCTTCAGCAGAATGAAGGCAACCACCGGCAGCACCAGAAGCAGCATGTATTTTAAGTAGGCTTCATCCACCATCAGCTGCAGCCGGGTGCCAAAGTGGGCGCCCACCAGGGCGAACACCACCGAAGGAACAGCCAGAGGCCAGTCCACAAAGCCGTTTTTGATATAGCGCAGGGTGGATGCCGCAGTGCCCAGGCAGGAGGAGAGCTTGTTGGTGCCCAGGGCGTTGTGGGTGGGAAGCCCCGCCAGCAGATACACCGGCACGGAAATAATACCGCCGCCACCGCCGATGGCATCCATAAAGGCCGCGCAGAACACGCCTACGCCGATCAGCAGCACCACCCAAATGGGATATCCGGAAATCATCATGGTTTCACCTTCTTACTTTTTTCTTGGCGTATTTGCCGCCCCGCCGCTTTTTGGGGCGCAGCAGCGCAATGCAAACCCCAATGGCGCCCAGAATGCAGATGGCCAGCAGGCAAAGCAGCGCGTAGGGGGGATTCTCAGCGGGGGTAACTACCGTTGCAGGCACCGTGGGGGCTTCCGTAGGCGCTTCGGTGGGAGGCTCGGTGGGTGCTTCTGTGGGAAGTTCTTCCAGCACAGGCTCGATCCTTGTAAATTCCAGGCCGCACAGGTCACAGCTGCCTGTGCTCAGGCCCTCTTTTTCCAAGGTTGGTGCTTCCGTCACTGTCCAGACGGTTACGGTGTGGGCGAAGAGGGTGTAGTCATCTTTGTAGCTGTAGCCGCAGCCGGTGCAGGTGTAGAGGGTGTAGCCGTAGGTATCGCAGCCGGGGGCCACAACGGTTTTTTCATAGCCCGGCACCAGACACATATCCGGCCGCAGTTCTACGCTGTAGTCCTTCCGCTCGTCCCGGGTAAAATCGCAGGTGTTGGAGATTCGGTTGTAGCTACCCAGGATCTCACCGGCTTCCGCGGCACAGTAAGCCCGGCGGTCAGGGTTGCATTCAAAGAAGGTGATCTTGCCGGTAACGGTGTTGTTTACCAGATTGCCCTTGTAATCGTAACCGATGGGGCGGCGCATATACATGCCGGTAATGCCGCCGTTATGCACATAGCCGAATTCGGAGCAGTAGCCGTCGATGGTGATGTGGCAGCCGGATACATCCATAAAGCCTGTGGCGAAGATGCCGCCCATGAACTGCTCGTCTTTCGTATTAGGGTCGGTGTCGGTGCAGATGAGGGTCACATCCACATTGCAGTTTTCTACCGTGCCGTTGCCGTAGCCGACGAGACCTGCCACGCCGAACATCCGGTCAAAAGCCCGCAGCTCCAGGGTGCCGGTGACGGTGCAGCCCGTGATTTTGCTGTCCATGCTGTGGGCAGCCAGACCGCCCAGGAAGCAGGGGGTATCGATATCAATCAGCGCTCTGACATTCAGCAGCTGCAGATTTTTTACTTCCGCTCCCTGCAGGCTGCCAAAGAAGCCCACAAGGTAGGTGTCATACTTTTTCTGGTTGCCGTCGATGGTGATGGCGGTGGTAGCGCCGGGTTTGGTCAGTTCCAGATTCAGCAGGGCGTGACCGTTGCCGTCGAAGGTGCCGGAAAAATCCGGACAGGGCCATTCCACCCCGGTCAGGTCCAGATCGTTCATGAGAATGTAGCTGCCTGCAGGATCTTCTCCAATGGCCAGAAGCTCCTCCACGGTGTAAATTTCCGTGGGGGTTTCCGCGGCAAAAGCCACAGGGAAAGTCAACAGCCACAGCAGCGCCAGCATTGCTGCCATTGGTTTCATAGGTGTCGCCTCGTTTCGTGATTTACCTTCTTTTCAGTATAGCAGAAAAAGGAAGATTTTCAATTCCTAAAAAATAAAAGCGTGCCGCAAAAACGCGGCACGCCGGTAATACGGTTTACGCCTCTTCTTCCCAAACCACCACAGGGGAACCCGCGAAGCGCTTTTTAAAGATTCTTCTGCGGAACAGGAACACGGTGTAAACAATCCACAGAATCAGGAAGATACCGCAGGCGATCACCGCGCTGGTGAGGGACTGCACGGCAAAATTCAGCAGCAGAAGCAGCGGTGCGATCATGATCATGGCGGGGAAATTGGAAAGGATGTAAAGGCTGGAGGTGGGGGTCCGCAGGCCGGGGTCAATTTCCTTGGTGAGGATCATGCCGTTGGAGGCGGTGCCGGTGAGGGTGCCGAAACACATGAGGAAGAACTCATGCTCGAAGCCCTTGAAGCATTCCTTGGCCACCTTGCGGATATACACATAGGTAATGACTGTACCCACCAGGCTGAGGATCACGATGGGCAGAATGTAGTTCTTGATATCGTTGATCTGGATGGCGGCCACGCCTGCCACGATCATCAGGTCGAAGGAGAAGCCGGAAATACGATCCATCTGATAGTTGTTGATGTATTCCCGGTGCATCAGGTTGTGCTTGCGCAGCTGCTTCACCACAAAACGGATCAGCATGGCGGACAGGGAGGCCCACAGGAAATTAAAGCCCCAGGCGATGCTGTTGGTAAAGTCGGAGAGGACACCCAGCAGGCACATAAAGCCAAAGGACAGGGCGTAAGCCAGGGCCACAAAGCCTGCCTGAATGGTGAATTTATCCACCGACTCATTGTCAGGCAGTTCCATATCGGAAGCATCGGGATCTGCATGCTGCTGGGCGGTGCTGCCGCTGCGTACGCAGAGGGTGCCCCGCTTCTTATAAATGTTGATATACAGCACACCGAATACGGAAGCCACCACAAAGCCGATGGAAGCCAGGGAAAGGCCGAAGCTGCCGTTGCCTGCAAACTGGGCGGCGGGGGTGTTGGTAAAGTTGATGTCCCAGCTCAGGGCATTGCCGGGGCCCTGACCGAAGGCCAGAGGCAGGATCAGGCCGCAGATGTAGGAAACTACCTTATCTCCATGGCGGGTCAGCAGGAACAGAATCAGGGTGATGCCCATGCCCACAAATGCCTGAAGCATATAGGTGCCGCCCTGGAGGGCACCGAATTCCACCACCTGTGCCTTATTGGTTTTGTGGGTACTCTTTTCGGTTTTCAGGGACATGGCTGCGAAGCCGATAGCCAGACAGTGATAGGTAATGACCTGCATCAGCCGGTTATCCACCAGCGTGATGCCCACCTGCTTGGCGAAAATATCCACAATCAGCAGCAGACCGCCGCCCAGAAGGGCAGAAGGCACCAGACATTTGCGAAACAGCGGCACAGTCCGCCGCAGAATATTGCCCAGCATCAAAAACAGCAGCAAAAGGCCGAACTGCACCAGAAATGCCCAAACTGCACCGTAGTTGGCCAGGGTAAAATCCCAGCTGGAAACATAGTCATTCATCCCAAAATCAGCTCCGTCCACAAGAAAAATACACTGAAATTATACGCCCCCCGGCTTTTTTTGTCAAGGTTAGGATACGCCGCCGACTTTCCGGCGTACCTCCGAATTTCCCTGTAGGGGAGGGTCTTGCGTCGCCCGATACCCGGTACGATACCGAATTGATAATTGACAATGGACAATTGACAATTATGGTATTTGCTTCGCAAAGAATTCCAAACAGATTACGGATTCTTCGACGCGCCTCCGGCTTGCTCAGAATGACAGTCAGAAGAACCGGCTTTCCTCATTCCGCTGTCGTCCTGAGCGTGGTGCCCCGCGCAGCGAATCATAAATGATCATGCTTGCCGGGGGCAAGCATACCGCAACTTATGCACAGCGAGTCGAAGGACCCGTTCTCTCCTTGCGCAGGGTTACGGATTCTTCGACGCGCCTTCGGCTTGCTCAGAATGACAGTCAGAAGAACCGGCTTTCCTCATTCCGCTGTCATCCTGAGCAAGCGCAGCGCGCCGAAGGATCCGTTCTCCTTGGACTTCCATACGCAGTATCGCATACAAAAGGGACACACCTTCCGGTGTGTCCCTTGTATGGATCAATCGGTAATGGCGAATTCCACAAAATAATCCCTGGTGTGGGTCCTGCCGTCACTGTCTATCAGTTGCATGGGCTTGCGCAGCACATACTGCCCCACCGGCAGCGTGCCGTAGGGGGCAAGGCTTCCGGGAATCACCAGCTCCCCATCCGGCGCAACATGATACAGCACGCTGTCCCAGGCCATGAGGGGCTCCGCGTAGTCATAGCCCAGCACATTGCGCATATAGCTGCCCAGGGAAATGATTTCTCCGTTGTGCAGCGCAAGAACCTCATATTCAGCGGAAGAGGTGACGGTACCGGCTACGGTTTGGGCCGCGGCAGAATGGGAAATCACAATGTCAAAGGCATCGGCGGATTGGAAGGTTACATCCAAAGAGATGCCCCATTCCTCCGGGCTATTGCGGTATACCACAAACACCCTCTCTACAATTCCGTTTTCGTCATAGCCGAACACAATACTTTCATAGCTGTCCGGCACAGGGTAGATATCTCCATGGAAGCTATGAACCACAGCATCCGGCTCGCCCCAGTAGCCATGCACCGCCTCCTGGGACATGCCGACAAAGGAAGCTGTCTGCTGTTGCTCCACCAGCGCCGCCACTTCCGGCAAGGTAAGCGAATAGGTGATATAGGGTATTTCCGGAATCCTGTAATCTTCGGATGCGTAAGAAATCAGCGCACCTTCCTGCTCCGGATTCTGCCGCAGATACATCCCGGCACCTACCAAAGATGCGGTGTAGTGTCTGTTGGCCCCGTCAGGGCTGCCGCCTTCCAGATAGATATTTCCCTGATAAATCAGGACCTCTCCCTGCATGACGGAAAAGAGAATCTTCGCCGAGGAAGCAATCATTCCGTCTTCATTCACAGGCGACCAGTACAGCGCGCAGCCTTCCTTGTAGTCCATAACCGTACCGGCAGTGCTGCCGGGGGTATCCCAGGGCACCAGCCTGCCTGCGTCGCAGCTGGCCCGGATTTCTGTGTAGGGCATTTCAAATTCAAAGCGGAATACGGGCAGCCGGGAACTGACAGCAGGCATAAATTCCCATTGGGCAAAGCCCATGGAAGCTTCCGGCACAAGCTGATAAATGCTCCAGATGTATGTCCCTACCTGCTGATCTGCGGACAGCTCCACAAGCCAGATGCTGTCGTCCAGATTCAGCAGGAACTTGGTATCCGTCAGGGGCTGATAGCGGATATTTGTAAAGCGGCTGCTGAGCTTTTCGATGGAATTGAAGCCATCCGGCCGGTAGAGCGCTGCCCATTCTTCGTCGGTGTAGGGGAACTCCTGCCATTCCCACTTGGCTACCTGAATCGTGTCGCTGAAAGGTGTACCTGTGCGATGCACGGTGGTAAAGCGGTTTTCGCCGATGAGATACTTGCACCCGGAATCGCCGCCCATGGCTGCATAGGAGCTGAGGGGATTCATGTAGATGCATTGGTAAGGCACATAGGTAGTGCCGGGAACAAGGGGGCTGCATGGCTGCGCGGGGGAATCCGTAACTTTCCAGCGGAGATAGCCGTCCTGGTAGAGCAGCTTCCCGTAGGAAACCAATTCCTGGGTGCCGTGGGTCCGTTTTTCCACATACAGGCAGCCGTCGGAATTATTCAGGCGCAGGTAGTAGTCATAGTAGCCCCGGTTTTCCAGGGTGTAGCTGCTGCTCTTGGCGTAGTCATACACCACTACCCGGTTGTCGATAAGCCCGGAGCCGAAGCTCAGCTGGGCACAGATCTCCGGCAGACCGTCCCCGGTCAGGTCGGTAAAATACGCGTTCCAAATGGGCATACCGGCGATCAGTTCCGTTTCGCTGCCATTGTGGACAGCCGTAATTGCATAGGGCGTATATTGGAAGGTGACACCCGGCAATTCCTCCAGCCGGATTTCCAGGGTATCCTCATAAGACATCCCGGAATGATCCTGCGCGTAATCGAACCACTTCACCACAGCCGCGGCGGTTTCTTCCGGGGCAGAAGAAAAACGGGCGAAAAATGCGTTCAGCGTTTCACTTTTAATGCGGCAATGTGTGCTGTTCAACGCTGCAGCGGTAGCGGAATCAAAATGAAAGACCGTGTATTCGCCATCCCAGTGCAGCAGAATTTCGGTGCTGCCGCAATAGACCATGACGGATACATCCCGCTCCGTGCCCCGGTCAGGGTGAAAATCCTGTTCATCCAGCCCCTTCAGAATTTCCATAAGTTCAGAAATCCGCGCTTTGTCCAAGGAAATGTGGGTGGGTTCCTCTTCCCAGATGCTAATCTGTACCCACTGCACATCTTCGGCAGACAAGGGATCCAGAATTTGTTTCGGTGTTTTCACATTTGGATCTGTCAGGAAGCACACTGCCACCGCAGCGCACACCAGCACGGCGGCCAGCACGATCCAGAATCCGGGCTTCTTGTAATGCATAATGCGTGTGATCCTTTCTTTCACGCCTGTTTCCCCAAAGGCAAGGGGGCAGGCGGCGATGCGGCGGCGGTGGATGCTGCAGTGCAGCAGGGCAGTGGAGTAGGCGCGTACCTGCTCCTTTTCCATGTGACGAATCACCTTCTCATCGCAGGCGGCTTCAATATCCCGGCATAGCAGGATATAGGCAACCCACATCACCGGGTTGAACCAATGCACGCTCAGCAGCGCAAATCCGATAGGCTTCCACCAGTGATCCTTCCGGCGGATATGGGCCCGCTCATGGGCAATGACATTGGCGGTATCAGAATCTCCCAGCTGATAGGGCAGATAAATTCTCGGCTTGATAATACCCAGAACAAACGGGGATTCCGCCTGTTCGCACTGCCAGATATTCTCCCGCAGCCGCGTGGCTTCTTTCATTTTCCGCTTCAGGGCGTAATAGCTTACCCCGGTATAGGCCAGCATCCCCAGCATTCCTGCCAGCCACACCCAGCTGAGAATGGGGTATACGGTGTTTTCTACGGTTTTCGGCGCCTCCAGGGAATTCTTTTCCGTCACCACATAGTAGCTGCCGCCGGAATACACAGGCTGCCGCCCCGCGTCCACAGCGGCGCTGTAGCCTGCATTGCTTTCATAGAGAACATCCACTTCTCCTACATAGCCGCTGCCCACATCCTGAAGCACCTGTCCGCTGGAAAGACTGTCGGGCATCAGAGAGAAGCGGCTTTCCATGGAGACAGGGCAAATCAGCCGCAGGGCCACCACGCCCCATAGCAGGCACAGCAGCCATTTGGGTGCCTTCCGCAGCGCAAGCCGCAGCGCCATCACCGCCAGGGCGAATACAGAACCCGTTAGGCTCAGCCGGACCAATTCAAGAAAAAGCGCTTGCATAATGGCACCTCCTTACCCCTGGATGATGCGCTGGATTTCGGCAATTTCCTCATCAGAGAGTGCCTGCCGCTTGCCGAAGGCGGCAATAAAGGCAGGCAGAGACCCCTCAAAGGTCTTGGCCACAAATTCGTCCAGCTCTGCCGCCTGAATCTGATCCTTGGAGAACAGGGATGTGACTATTTTGTTTTCCACTTTCAGTACGCCCCGTTCTTCCAGCCGCTTCATCACGGTGTAGGCGGTGGTTTCCTTCCAGCCCAATCTCTCCTTACAAAGCCGCACCAGCTCCGGGCTGCGGATGGGCTCTTTTTCCCACATAATCAGGCAAAAGCGGTACTCGCTTTCATGAATCTTCGGTGTGTTCATAGTGTACCTCCTTTTCTCTACTCCAGTAGAGATGTAATAATTCTACTACAGTAGAGGAAAAATGTCAAGAGAAAAAGCGGATTCTTCGACGCGCCTTCGGCTTGCTCAGAATGACACGATGAACGGGGAAAGCCCACAAGTCTTATCCGTCGTCCTGAGCAAGCGCAGCGCGCCGAAGGACCCGTTCCATACGCAGTACCGAATTCCATTGTAGGGCGGGGGCTTGCTCCCGCCGCGCAGTAGCTATTTCCCTCGCAGCATTGATTCCCGGCGAATCCGCATCCACCCTCCCCTACATAGATACTCCGTAGGGGAGGGTCTTGACCCTCCCGCCGAATTCCATACGCAGCATCGAATTGCACCGTAGGGGCTTATCAATCGCGCGTCCGCAACCCACGATACCTGGGCGTAACTCCCACCGGATGGTGGATTCGATTTGCATTTTTGCCCGATGCCCAAAAATAAAGGAAGCCACCAGTGTTTGCACTGGTGGCTTGCTGTGTAAAAAACTATTGCGCGTTTGTTTTTGCAGTGTTGATCGACGAAATTAGAATCCGTTTGATCTCAATACACCGTTCCAGGATAGACTTGTCGTTGTAATAGCCGCTCTCGATCAGTAATTCCAGCCAATATTCGCTTTCAGAACATTCCTTTAAAGCAATTTGCAACTTGGCAATAAAATCAGCCTTGCCATGTGCGTAGAAAGCTTCCCGAATATTGGCACCGATGCTTGTACCGGAGCGAACCAGCTGATTGGTCAGAATACTTTCTTTTTGATTGCGTTTGATTTCATTGCAAACACGAATAATCTCCAAGGCAAATGCCTTAGACTTTGCAAGCAAAGGACTGTCTGCCATTATAATCACCTCACGAAAAGAATAATCTTATTATAGAGGTAACAGGTCGGATTCGCAATACTTATTCACTCTTCACTATTACTTATTACTTTCCAAAACACCTGAACGCGTTTTTAGTGAAAAGTGAATAGTGAAGAGGTAAAAAGTAAAACACCTGAACGCGTTCGCATTCAGGTGTTTTGGCAGTTTTGAACCTAATCTATTTTTTCGTTAGGTTTTTGACGGTGCGAAAATCAAAAAAACCTAGAGCCGCAACGGTTTTAAGTTTTTGGTAGCTGCAAAAAAATGGTCGTTTTTGCTTTTGAACTAAATATATGTTTCGAGATTGTATGGATAAAAGCAATCAAAGATATTTCCCCAGGAGTCAACCCAGCAAGGAATATAGCCTGCACGGGCAGCGACCATCTGAGAACCGATATTTGTAATGGATGCAGAATAGAATGGTACAGCACCTTTGCTAAGAATTTCGGATGTCAATTTGCGCACCATGGCAGTGGCTAGTCCCTGGTTTCGGAAAGCGGGAAGAACATCGATTCCCACTTCCCACAAGTTGTCATATGCAATACTGGCACCGGCGACGGCGGCAACGGCATCGCCCCTATATGCGACGAAAGCGATTGCAGAGTTTGTGTGACCGTTATCATCAAAAACCAGGGAATTATCAAAACCGGTGATATCGGAGAGATTGTTGATATCTTCTCCCTGGAAAAGTGAGTATGTAAAACCGTCAGGCAGAGCGGGGTCAGATATGCTACTAAGATCTGGGATATAGTGGATTGTTTGCCCATATATCAACGGACATTCAAATAGTTCATCTCTGCTTTTGTTTTCCAGAAGGCTGACCGCCTTGCTATATAAATTAGGAGAGGCGGCAACAACAACGGAATTTCCACAGATAACAATCTTGAGAAAAGGTTCTTTGACATTACAAACGGAAAAAGTCGTTTCCTCCCTTGTGAAATCTGCAACCTCGCATTCCATAAGTTGTGCGAGGTACTCATAAATTATATTCAATATATCAACTTTAGTCATAGGTATCACCTCAAAAAGGATATGTTTATTATAGGGGTGAAATGTTGGTTTTGCAATATACTTATTCACTATTCACTATTACTTATTACTTTCCAAAAATCGCCGGGTGGATTTTAGTGAAGAGTGAATAGGTAATAGTGAAGAAGTAAAAATCGCCAATCTTCTGTCGAAGATCGGCGATTTTTGGTGGGGGATGGTGGATTCGAACCACCGAAGGCATAGCCAGCAGATTTACAGTCTGTCCCCTTTGGCCACTCGGGAAATCCCCCATATTCACTTCTGTCTGAATGGAGCCGGTAGACGGACTCGAACCCCCGACCTACTGATTACAAATCAGTTGCTCTACCAACTGAGCTATACCGGCGGCTCAAACAGAACACGCTTATTATAGCGACGACTATGTGAAATGTCAAGAACTTTTTTGCTTTTTTCAAAAAATTTTCGTGGGATACGGATCCTTCGACTGCGCGCCTTTGGCGCTTCGCTCAGGATGACAGAGAAAACCTGTTCCCTTGCGTGTCATTCTGAGCGAACCCTGAGCGAAGTCGAAGGGGGAGCCGAAGAATCCGTATTCTCTGCAATGACGCAGCTGCAAATTAAGAAAACAGTGGCCGGTTCTTGCGAACCGGCCACTGTGCGTATTACATCTCAATATCCATCTTGCTGATGACGGCGGCGCAGCGCTTGCACAGGCCGTTTTCGTCGGCTTCGGTGGAGTGCATCCAGCAGCGGGGGCACTTCTGGCCCAGGGCTTCACTGATGCCGATGGTCAGGCCGGGGAAGTTGCTGCCCTGGCCAACCAGTGCGCCCTCGGGAGCGGCTTCCCAATTGCAGGCAGACACGATGCACACCTCAGCCAGATTCACATCTGCGCAGGCGGCCTTCAGTGCTTCGTCGTCGGTGGACAGGCTGACTCTGGCTTCCAGAGCCTTACCGATGCGCTTGTCGGCGCGGGCCAGCTCCAGAACGCCGTTGACATCCTGACGCAGCTTCATGACGGTATCCCACTTGGCCATGGCAGCCTCGTCCAGGCAGTAGGCCTCGAAGTTCTCGGGCATCTGGTTCAGCAGGACATTCCGGGCATCGTCGCAATCCCGATGGGGCATTGCCTGCCAGATTTCATCGCAGGTGAAGGCCAGAATGGGAG
The DNA here is from genome assembly GCA_017435525.1 of Oscillospiraceae bacterium. GTDB lineage: Bacteria > Bacillota > Clostridia > Oscillospirales > Oscillospiraceae > Faecousia. Next base: position 50,839 of record JAFSEW010000055.1, read on the forward strand.
CGAACAGCTTGGCCATGGCGTCCAGAATCAGGAACAGGGCGCTCTGAGCGCTGCGGCGGCGGTTGCCCTCGGCTTCTTCACAGTACAGGCGATCCTTCAGGATATCCAGGTAGAAGGAGCTCAGCTCCACCACGCAGAAATCGTTCATGGCGTGGGTGATGTTGTGGAATTCGTAGCCGTTGTAGGCCTTGCGGACGCTCTTCACCAGCTGGTCCAGCTTGGTCAGTGCCCACTTATCCAGCTCTTCCATATCGGCAGCGGCCACCAGGTTGTTGGGATCGAAGCCATTCAGGTTGCCCAGGCAGTAGCGGGCGGTGTTGCGGAACTTCAGGTAGTTCTGAGCGATCTGCTTGAAGATCTCCTTGGAGCAGCGGACATCTGCGTGATAGTCGGAAGAAGCAGCCCACAGTCTTACGATGTCGGCGCCGAAGTCCTTGATCAGGTCAGCGGGATCAACGCCGTTGCCCAGGCTTTTGTGCATGGCGCGGCCCTGACCGTCCACCACCCAGCCGTGGGTCAGAACCTGCTTGAAGGGAGCGCCCTGATCCAGTGCGCCCACGGAGGTCAGAAGGGAAGACTGGAACCAGCCGCGGTACTGGTCGGCACCTTCCAGGTACACATCAGCGGGCCACAGCTCGGGGGTGTCCTTCATCAGGGAAGCGAAGTGGGTGGAGCCGGAGTCAAACCAGCAGTCCAGGGTATCGGTCTCCTTGGAGAATTCCTTGCCGCCGCAGTGGGGGCAGGTGAAGCCATCGGGAACCAGCTCCATGGCTTCCTTTTCGAACCATGCGTTGGAGCCGAATTCGTCGAAGAGCTTGGAAATCTTTTCAATGGAGGCGGGGGTGGAAACAGGCTTGCCGCAGCTTTCGCAGTAGAACACGGGGATGGGCAGACCCCAACGGCGCTGACGGCTGATGCACCAGTCGGCACGCTCGCGGATCATGCTCACCATGCGGTCCTCGCCCCAGGCGGGGAACCACTGCACATTCTCAATGGCAGCCACGGCCTGATCCTTGAAAGATTCCACAGAGCAGAACCACTGGGGAGTAGCCCGGAAGATAACGGGCTTCTTGCAGCGGTCGTGGTGGGGGTAGGAGTGGATGATCTCTTCGGAGGCAAACAGCATACCGGATGCTTCCATGTCGGCCTTGATCACAGGATTGGATTCTTCGGTCTTCATGCCGGCGTACTTGCCTGCATAGTCGGTGTGGCGGCCGTAGTCATCCACGGGCACCACCAGCTCCATGCCGTAGCGCATGCAGGTCTGGTAGTCGTCAGCACCGAAGCCGGGAGCGGTGTGGACACAGCCGGTACCGGAGTCCATGGTAACATACTCGGCGTTGACCAGGCGGGAGGTCTTGTCCAGGAAGGGATGCTTAGCCAGCATGTTCTCGAAGAACTGGCCGGGGTAGCGGGCCAGGACTTCGTAAGCTTCGAAGCCGCCCATCTTCATGGTCTTCTCCATCAGAGCTTCGGCCATGATGTAGGTCTCGCCGTTTTCAGCTTTTACCAGCACATAGGTGTCACGGGGATGCAGGCAGATGCCCATGTTGCCGGGGAGGGTCCAGATGGTGGTGGTCCAGATCACGAAGAACAGCTTGCTCTGATCAAACTGCCCCAGCTTGCCCAGATCATCGGCCATGGGGAACTTCACATACACGGAGGTACAGGGATCGTCCTTGTACTCGATATCAGCTTCTGCCACAGCGGTGGCGCAGAAGGGGCACCAGGTAACGGGCTTCAGGCCCTTGTAGATAAAGCCCTTGTCAAACATCCGGCCGAAGACCTTCACTTCCTGGGCTTCAAAATGCTTGTCCATGGTGCGATAGGGATGCTCCCAGTCGCCCACCACGCCCAGACGCTTGAAGCCGCCCATCTGCTTCTGGATAAAGTCCTCAGCAAAATCGGTGCAGGCGCTGCGGAACTCAGGCACGGTCATGTCCTTGTTCAGCTTCTTCTTGGAAGTCTCGATGGCCCGCTCGATGGGCAGGCCGTGGTTATCCCAGCCGGGAACATAGGGGGTGTAGTGACCCATCATAGCCTGGCTGCGGACGATAAAGTCCTTCAAGGTCTTGTTCAGGGCATGACCCATGTGGATGAAGCCATTGGAGAAGGGAGGGCCGTCATGGAGAACAAAGGGGGGCAGATCCTTGTTCTTTTCCAGCATAGCATTGTAAAGATCCTGCTCCTGCCAGCGCTCCAGCATACCCGGCTCCCGCTGGGGAAGACCGGCCTTCATGGGAAAGTCGGTTTTCGGGGTGATAATGGTGTTTTTGTATTCCATGGGAATGTTACCTCCGTATAATGTTCAAATTTAAAGAATTTCTACAATGCCTTCCCCTCTGGGGAAGGTGGCAGTCCGTAAGGACTGACGGAAGAGGAAAACCTCTCCCGCCCCTACGGGGCACCCTCCCAAAAGGGGAGGGCAAAAAACGCCTTTGTCTCTTATGCAAGAGACAAAGGCGTAAAAATACCTCTGCGGTACCACTCTCGTTCTGCTTGTAAAGCAGCACTCATGTGCGCGGTATCGGGCGCAAGCCGGCGCAGCCTACTGTATTTCGGTGCGCTGCTCAGAGGGGATATCCGCGAATGCGCGCTTACTGCCTTGCACCAACCGGCAGCTCTCTGAAAACGGTGGATTCGCCGACGTGTCCTCGTCATAGCGTAATGGATTTACTTGTGGTTGGGATCGTAATTCCGGCCAAACTGCAAATTGGCGAATTTGCTGGTGGTGGTGTCATTGACAGGATGCATGGGCTCTGCCTTGGGAGCAGTTTCTTCCGTAGTACCTACCAATGCTTCCAGATTGGAAGAGATCTCATCGGCAACAGCGTCGGTGGGATCAACAGTCTCCACGTTGTCCGGGTCGCTGTCGTAATCAAAAATGGTATTGCCTCCGGATACCGATGCGGCAACGGGAGTTACAGGACGGTTGGCTTCCCGAATCCGGGTCAAAGCCTGGATGCAGGCTTGCAGCTGATCCTCAATCTCCTGGATCTTCACAGAAGCAGTCTGACGGGCTTCTTCCACCCGGGCGTTTTCCTGCTCAATCAGGGAATTGGCATTTTTGGAATTTTCGGAAGCAGCAGTGCTGGCATCGTTTAGCATCTGCGCGCACTTGGTTTCTGCTTCCCTGACCATCATATCGCAGGTCTTCTGGGCGTTGACCATAGCATCTTTCATGCTGGCCTCGTTTTTGCGGTACTCCTCCAGCTTACTGACCAAAACCCGCATCTTGCTTTTCAGCAGGGCGTTTTCCTTGTAAAGGGTAACATAGTCCTCAGTCAGCGGCTCCAAAAAAGCGTCAACAGATTGCATATCATATCCGCCAAAGGTCTGCCGACCGAAAGAAATCTGTTCAATTTGCTGCGGTGTAAACATATCTTATCCTTTCTGCGAAGCTTAGATGTAGCTCTCTACTTCGCTCTGAAGATTCTCCAGATCACCTACAACATCCATATTGTAGGGGCAGAACAGATAGGTAGACTGTGCGACCTTTCTTACCTTACCGTCCAAAGCGTAGGAACAACCGGACAGGAAGTCCACCACACGGCGAGCCATGGCCTTGTCCACGTTCTCCAGATTCAAGATCACGACCTTCTTGCTGCGCAGGTCATCGGCAGCCTTGGAGGTGTCGTTGAAGTTGGAGGGATGGAACAGAACCACTTCCTGCTTGTTGCCGGAAACAACCTTGCCGCTGAAGCCGATGGGGGCACTGGGGGCAGGGGTGGGGGCAGCGGGGGTGGTATCAATGTCAAAGGAATCTTCTTCGACGTCGTTATTCAGCTTAAAGGGATTGGGACGGCGGCCACTGCGACCGGAACGGGCAGGCTCTGCCACTTCTTCCTCATAATCTTCCAGTTCGTCTTCGTCCTCGTAATCATCATATTCTTCGTCTGCATAGGGGCGGGTAAACTTTTTAAGGTTATCCCAAATACTCATGGTTGATTTTCCTCCTGTATGTTCAATCATTGGAAATATTACTTGCGATAATCTCTCCGACCAAAGATGGCGGTACCCACACGGATCATGGTACTGCCGCAGGCGATGGCATCGGCAAAATCATCAGACATTCCCATAGACAAAATGCCCATGGATACATTATCGCTTTTTTTTCTCGTTATGTCAACAGAAAGGTTGTACATTTCTTGAAAAAATTTGTGATTTCCTGTCGAATTTTCGGAAATTGGGGGGATAGCCATAAGTCCGCAGACCCGAATATTGGGAAAAACAGGGATTTTATCTAAAACTGTCCAAATCTCCCCGGGGGCAAAACCACCCTTTGCCGGTTCGTTGCCGATATTGATCTCCAGCAGAATGTCCTGCCTGAGTCCCTGCTTGGCAGCCTCTGCCTGAATGGCCTCCAGCAGCTTCATCCGATCCACGCTTTGGATCAGGGAAACCTTGCCGACCACCTGCCTGACCTTGTTGGTCTGAAGACGGCCGATAAAATGCAGGGGACAGCCTTCGTAGGCATTCTCGGATAGTTTTTGGGTCATTTCCTGAACCCGGTTTTCACCACAGATATCGATGCCAGCGGCGATTGCCTGCCGGACGGCATCGGCATCATTCATTTTCGTGGCGGCGCACAGGGCAATTTCTCTGGGATCCCGGCCTGCAGCCTGGGCGGCTGCTTCCATTTTCGCCCGGATAGCGGCAATGTTTTCAGCAATAGACATGGTAAAACCTCTGTATCTGTAAATATTTGTACAGCAAAAAGCGACGGTTGCAACCGTCGCCTTTGCGTGGATTATGCGGTGGGAGCGGCGGCCTTCAGGGGTTTCATAGGCGCCAGAGTAGAGATGGCATGCTTGTAGATCATCTGCTGCTTGCCGTCGCTGACCAGTACCACCACAAAGCTGTCATAGCCTGTGACAGTGCCCCGAAGCTGAAAGCCGTTCATAAGGAATAGGGTCACCGGTATTTTGTCCCGGCGCACCTCACGCAAAATGGCTTCCTGTAAGTTGATTGCATCTGACATATGTATACCTTCTTTCTTTGGGATATCCATATGTTAGCATTTTTCAGTTGTCGAATTCGTTTAGAATCTGTCGGGCGTTTGCAAGAATTTCCCCGGTGCTTTCCTCCGGGTGACGGACCAGCCAGTGTATGGCTTTGTTTCGCCGAAACCAGGTCAGCTGCCGCTTGGCGTAGTGCCGGGAAGCTTTTTTGACTTCCTCTGCCGCCTGTTCCATGCTGCCGTTTCCTTCCAGCGCGGCTACAAATTCCTTGTAACCGATGGCCTGCATGGCTGTGCATTTTTCCGGAACACCGCTGTCGAGCAGGCTGCGGATCTCTTCCACCAAACCCTGCTGCAGCATGATATCCACCCGCAGGTCAATGCGGTCATAAAGCTGCTGCCGATCCGCAAAATCCAAACCAAACCAAAGGGGTGTATATTTGGGCGGTATGGCTTGGGTCCTTCGGTTATGCTCGGTGATGGTCTGCCCGGTTTCGTAGTAGACTTCCAGCGCGCGGATCAGCCGCTTCCGGTCGTGGATCCGGGATTCTGCCTCGGGATCGATGCTTCGCAGCAGCTCCCGCATGGCATCCATGCCCTCCGCGTCTGCCTGGGCTTCCAGCCGCTCCCGGACACCGGTGGCGGGGAAGGGGGCAAAATCGTTGCCCTTTATCAGACTGTCCATGTAAAGCCCCGTGCCGCCGGCGATGATGGCGGTCTTTCCCCGGGAAATAATGTCATCAACAATAGGCGATGCCATGGCGCAGTACCGGCTGACAGAGAAATCCTCCCAAGGCTCTGCCACATCCAGCATATGGTGGGGAATGCCCTGCATTTCTTCTTTTGTGGGCTTTGCCGTGCCGATGTCCATGGAGCGGTATACCTGCATGGAGTCGCAGGAAACCACCTCGCCGTTTGTGACCTTGGCAAGCTCCACCGCAAAGGCGGTTTTTCCGGAGGCCGTCGGCCCGGCGATACATATGATGTTGTTCACTGAACCTTGACCTCCTTTGCGGATCAGCTCCGCTTAATTTGCGTTTTCTAATTGATCTAGCAGAACCGTCATTTCACTCCATTCGTGAATGTGCAGATGATCACTCTTTGGCGAAATATTATTGGCATGACCACTGTGAGCCTGATCTGTGTCATTATCATACCAAACAGGAAATATGCCTGCTTGCGAGGCACCATCGACATCCTTCTGCGGATCATCGCCGCAATACCAAACATCTTTTGCATCAAGTCCTGCTTTATGTAAGGCCAGCTTAAACAGCCGGGGGTTGGGTTTGCGGATAGCATACTCACTGGAAGTAACAATAAACTCAAATTGATTGCGGGGAAGCAGACGGTTAATTCTGTCGGCTAATGCTCTTTCCGAGAACATAATATTACTTATGACAGCGGTTCTGATTTGTTTGGCGGCAAGGAAATCCAGCATTTCCTCTGCACCGGGCATAACAGCTCCAGGTGAAATATTATTCCAAAGAATGCGCTCTGCTTCATCAAAAGGAACTGTATACCGCAGGCCAAGACGCTCACATTTGTAACGGAGAATAGTGTGTTCGTGAATCTCATAGCCGAGTTTCCTGGCAGGCTCAAACTCACGACATATTTCCTTTACAAAATCATTTGCCTGTTCCGGTGTAATATTATTAGGATTGTATTTGATGTATTGAAAGAGTGCCAGTTCGCCATTGAGTGTATTATAACCGGGTTCGTACAGTAAGGTGTGACCATAATCGAATATGATCATTTTTGGATATTTCAGCATAAGCTATCCTCAATCTAACTCCGCTTAAATTGCTTCTCCAGCTGCTTTTTACTCAATGTTACGCAGATAGGTCTGCCATGGGGGCAGTATTTCAGATCATCTCTGGTCATAACCTGTTTAACCAGCGCCAAAAGCTCCGGTTCGCTGGTAGTCCAGCCGGCTTTGATGGCAGCCTTGCAGGCAACAGTGTGGAGCATCTCGTCCCGTACCTTGGTTTTCTCCTCCCGGCGACCGGTGAGTAAATCGGCAGCCAAAGATTCCAAAGCGTCCTTTGCGTCCTCCGGACTTAAGTCCATGGGGATCTGCCGGGCCAGAATGGTATGATCGCCAAATTCATCAATTTCAAAACCCAATTCTGCAAGCAGCTGCGTGTTGGCAAGAAGCTCTCCCACAGCCTCAGCATTCAAGGTGACGGGAACAGGGGTCAGAAGCATCTGAGAAGAGATAGCCTCTTGGTTGGCTTTCAGCTTTTCGAAGAGGATCCGTTCGTGGGCGGCATGCTTGTCGATGAGGAACGCGTCTTCACCCTGCTCCACAATAATATAAGTATTGTAAAGCTCGCCAACCATCCGCCAGGGAATTTCCGCAGCCATAGGCAGCTCCTGCTGCTCCGGTTCCGGCTCGGGCAAAGGCTCCGGCTCGGGCATAGGCGGCGCAACCGGCTTGGGCGGTGTGTACATAGGTGGCAGCTTGGTCATGCCCGGAAGCAAAACAGACTCTTTTAATGCGTCCTTTCGCTGCGAATCTACCTTAATGGCGGCAGCAGCTGCGGCCTGAGGCTTGGGCTGGGGCGCATTTTGAACAGCAGTGGAAAAATTCTTGTATTCTTCCGCCGTCATGGTGCGGAAGAAGGAATTTGCTTCCCCTTTGCGGGGGACAGTCACTGCAGGCGACTGAGGGGTGGGGGATTTTTCCTGTCTTTCAGGGAACGAAGGCTTAAATTGCACCTGAGGCCGGTCAGTTTGCTTGTTCAGCGCACCCAAAACACCATAGTGTACACAGTCAAAAGCGGATTTTTCCGAGAGGAATTTTACTTCCGTTTTTGCTGGATGGATGTTCACATCTACGGCGTTGACAGGCAGGGTCAAATGCAGCACGCAGGCAGGAAACTTGCCCACCATGATCTGGTTGCGGTAAGCTTCCTCCAGCGCCTTGATCAGCAGCTTGGAAACCACAGGCCGACCGTTGACAAAGAAGGTTTGTAGGCTTCGACTGGGACGGGCATCTGTAGGCTTGCTGACAAAGCCGGTGAGGGTGTAGTTATCCCAACGGCTTTCTACGGGGATCATTTTTCCACCATCCCGTCCATAAACGCAGTACACGGCATCTTTCAGATTTCCGGTGCCGGGGGTGGACAGGATTTGCTTTCCGTCCCGTAAAAAGGTAAAGGAAACCTCGGGATGCGCCAGCGCCTGAAGCTGAACCGCGGCGGCTACCCGACCGCCTTCCACCGTGTCGGATTTCATAAATTTCATTCGTGCCGGAGTGTTGAAAAACAGATCCCGGATCAAAATGGTGGTACCGACGGGACAGCCGGCTTCGGATTCTTCTGTAATGTTTCCGGCTTCCAGGTGGAGGCTCACACCGCTGAGAGCATCGGCTGTTCTTGTCAGCAAATCGATGCGGCTGACAGAAGCGATGGCTGCCAAAGCTTCACCCCGGAAGCCCATGGTTTCAATGGCGGCAAGATCCTCCGCGCTGCGCAGCTTGGAGGTTGCATGGCGCAAAAAGGCTGTCTTGGCATCCTCAGGTGCCATACCGCAGCCATTGTCGGTGACACGCAAAAAGGTCATACCACCGTCTTTGATCTCAACGGTGATCTTGGTAGCACCGGCATCCACGGCATTTTCCAAAAGCTCCTTTACCGCAGAAGCAGGTCGTTCTACTACTTCACCGGCAGCGATTAGGTTGGCAACATGCTGGGGAAGTTCCATAATTTTCGGCATAGGATCACCTCAAAGTTAACAGTCCCGCGGCATTGACTGCTGCGTGGATCAAAATCGGGCAGAGCAGAGAACCGGAGACCCGGTAGGCTGCTGCCAAACAAATACCGGCAGGTAAATATTGCACAAAACAAAGGGCGAGGGTAAGGGGAGAAACAACGCCCCAATAATTTTTTACATGGACAAAAGCGAAAATGAACACAGAAAACACCCAGGCTGCCCAGGGGGCGCGTTGGTAAAGTCCCCGGAAAAGCACCCCACGGAAGAAGCATTCCTCTGCAATGGGTACAAAGATCACAGTCCCTATGGCCACCAACAGGAAGTTCTCCCGGAGCAAACCAAAGATTGTCTGATCGTTAACATTGGAAAAATCCGTCGAAACCCGGGAAAGCAGCCAGCCAAGTGCTCGGGAAGCGCCTTGGTTTATTCCGAAGAAAAGAATTCCCACCAATAAGATCCGTAGCAGCTGTTTTGGGGGAACAGGGAAGAAGCCCTTTAAAAAACGATGCAGGATTCCCAAAGCCGCACCCAAATTGATGGTGAAAAAGAGAAAATTCACCCATGCTGCCGGGAGGGGAGCAGGCAGAAGCCTGTTTCCATAGGAAAGCAGACCCGGCAGAAATACGGTCTGAAACAGTAAGTACCGGATGCCACGGGATAATTCTTTTCTTGTAAGTTGGTTTTGGGCGAAGTTGTTGTTCATTATTTTGATCCTAAATAAGCAGTGTTTACAGAGAGTCTCCCAGCATCTTCTTCAGCTTATACAGCTCATTCATGGCTTCAATGGGAGTCAGGGTCTCCACATGGATGGCTTCCAGTGCTTGACAGACCTGCTGGGAGCTTAAGTCCATCATGCTGATCTGATCTTCAGGCTGCACAGGAATGACAGCAGGACGGGTTGCGCCGCCCTCAGCTTCCAGCTCCGCTAGGATCTCCCGGGCCCGGGAAACAACGGCACTGGGAAGACCTGCCAGCTTGGCAACCTCCACACCGTAGCTGTCATCGGTAGCACCGGGGATGATCTTGCGCAGGAAGATCATCTGGTCTGCCCGCTTTTTTACCGCAATGTTGTAGTTTTTTACATTGGGAAGCTTGTCTTCCATGGTGGAAAGCTCATGGTAGTGGGTAGCAAAGAGGGTTTTCGCACCCAGCTTCTTGGGGTTGGCGGCATACTCCAGCACAGCCCGGGCAATGGCCATACCGTCATAGGTGGAAGTGCCCCGGCCGATCTCATCCAAAATCAGCAGACTTTTGGAAGTGGCATGCTTCAAAATGGTGGCAACCTCCGACATTTCCACCATAAAGGTGGACTGACCCGAAGCCAAATCATCGCTGGCACCGATTCTTGTAAAGACCCGGTCTACAATGCCCAGCCGGGCGCTGCGGGCAGGCACAAAAGAACCGATCTGCGCCATCAGTACGATCAGCGCCACCTGCCGCATATAGGTGGATTTACCTGCCATATTCGGGCCTGTGATAATGGCGACCTGATTGCTTCCGTTATCCAAACGGGTATCGTTGGGAACAAACAAAGTGTCCTTCAAAACCACTTCCACCACAGGGTGGCGACCGTCAACAATGGAAATCTCGTTGTCCAGGGTGATTTCCGGACGGCAGTAATCCCGCTGTACGGCAACGGCAGCCAAAGAGCACAGGGTATCTACCGCGGCCACAGCGGCAGCGGTAAGCTGGACTCTTGCCGCCTGATCGGCCAGGTATTCCCGCAGCTGGGTAAAGATCTGATATTCCAAGGCAGTCAGCCGATCCCGGGCCCCCAGGACCTGGTCTTCCAGCTCCTTCAGCTCGGGGGTGATGTAACGCTCGCAGTTGGCTAAGGTCTGCTTGCGGACATAGTGCATGGGCACCTGATCCGTAAAGGACTTGGAAACTTCAATGTAATAACCGAAGACCCGGTTGTAGCTGACCTTCAGGGTGCGGATGCCGGTCTTTTCCTTTTCCGCGGTCTCGATGGCGGCGAGAGTTCCTTTGCCGCCGTTCATAATATCCCGCAGGCGGTCGGCTTCGGCATTGGCACCGGGACGGATAATGCCGCCTTCCCGCACCGTCAGGGGAGGATCGTCTACGATGGTGCTTTCGATCCTGTCAGCACAGTCGGTCAGCGGGTCAATGGCTTCCTGAAGCTTTTGCAGCAGCGGCGCGTCAATTTGACTAAGAAGCTCCTTGATCTCCGGCAAAGCCCGGATTCCCCGGGCAAAGCCCAACAGATCCCGGCAGTTGACGCTGCCGGTGACGATCCGGGTCTGTACACGCTCCAAATCGGTAATATCCTTCAGGGCTTCGATCAGCTCGCTGCGGCGGATGGTGTCATTCACCAATTTCTCCACAGCGGTTTGTCTGTGGGTGATCTCCAAAGGATCCAAAAGGGGCTTTTCCAGCCAGGAGCGAAGCATACGGCCGCCCATAGCGGTACTGGTTTTGTCCAAAACCCACAGCAGAGAACCCTTTTTGTCCTTGCTGCGCATGGTCTCCACCAGCTCCAGGTTTCTCCGGGCATCCAGATCCAGCTCCATAAATTTACCGCTGGTGTAGTATTCCAGTACCCGGATATGGGCAAGCTCGTTCTTTTGTAAGGTTAGCAAAGTCTGCAGCAGCGTGCCGCTGGCAATGGTGGCGGCAGAGAGATTTCCAAGACCCATTTGAGCCAAAGACATATGAAAATGGCTTTCCAGTAAAGCTTCCGCTTGGGCTTCGTTCAGCTGAACCTGCCGCTCATGGCTGATGCAGCATTTCAGCCGCAGATTCAAAGTATCGTCCAGCTCCTGACAGGATACCCCCTCGCCGAAACGGATCACCTCTGTAGGTGCAAAGCGACCCAGCTCAGAAGCGGTGGCGGAAGCGTCCTGACAGGTGGTGGCGTAGAACGCGCCGGTGGAAACATCACAGAAGGCCAGCCCAAACTGCCCTTTCTGACCGTAAATGCAGGCAAAATAGTTGTTCTTCCGTTCCTCCAGCATACAGCTTTCCGTAACCGTGCCGGGGGTGACGATCCGGGTGATGTCCCGTTCTACCAAGCCTTTGGTGGTGGCAGGATCCTGCATCTGCTCGCAGATGGCTACCCGGTAGCCTTTTTGCACCAACCGGGCGATGTAGGCATCCACACTGTGGAAGGGAACACCGCACATGGGCGTCTGTTCCTCCTTTGGCTTGCCCCGGTCCCGGGTGGTGAGGGTCAGATCCAGCTCCCGGGAAGCGATCCGGGCATCCTCGTCAAACATTTCATAAAAATCGCCCAGTCGGAAAAACAGGATGCAGTCCTGATTGCGTTCTTTAATTTCGTGATACTGCCGCTGCATGGGAGTCAGTTCATTGGTGGGTTTTGCCATGACAGAGACCTCTTTCTGTGTAATGTAGGGGGACTTTTTACGCCTCTAAAGTGCCGGTAAGACTCCAGGTGGTGGCACCGGTAATGCGGATGTTTTGGAAAGAGCCGATAAGCTTAGGATCTCCTTCAAAACGAACCAACCGGCCGCCCTCTGTCCGGGCGGTGAGCAAATCTTTGTCAGTGCCGTCTACCAGGCAGCGGAAGGTTTTGCCGATATAGCTTTCGTGAATTTTCTCAGAAATGCTGTTCTGAACGGCGCAAAGCCGGTCGAAACGGCGGTTCTTTTCTTCCTTGGGGGTAGGATCCTCCATCCCGGCAGCAGGGGTGCCAACCCGGGGGGAGAAAATAAAGGTAAACAGGGCGTCATAGTGTACGGCTTCGATAAGAGAAATGGTTTGTTCAAATTCTTCTTCCGTTTCTCCCGGGAAGCCGACAATGACATCCGAGGTCAGCACCAGCTCCGGCATAACGGATTTTGCATAGCGCACCTTTTCCAAATAAGTTTCCCGGTCATAGTGGCGGTTCATGGCCTTTAATACCCGGGAAGAACCGGACTGGAAGGGAAGGTGGAGCTGCTTAGCGATCTTCGGATGCTTGGCCATGGTGTCAAAAAGTTTTTCTGATGCATCCCGGGGATGGCTGGTCATGAAGCGAATGAGAAAATCCCCGTCCATGGACGCAATCTGTGCCAGAAGATCAGAAAAATCTACATTTTCCTCCAAATCTTTACCGTAGGAGTTCACATTTTGTCCTAACAGGGTGATCTCCCTGCAGCCGTTTTCGATAAGTGAGCGGCACTCAGCCAAAATGTCTTCCATTTTCCGACTGCGCTCCCGGCCCCGGACATAGGGGACGATGCAGTAGGTGCAGAAATTGTTGCAGCCGTACATAATGGATACCCATGCTTTTAATCGGGAGTCCCGCACCTGAGGGATTCCCTCGGCGATGGAGCCGGGCTCGTCTTCAATGTAGAATTGGCGCTTCTTCCGGGTCAGCACATTCCACAAAATCTCCGGGAACTGCCAAAGATGGTGGGTAGAGAACACACCGTCAACATAGGGAAAGCTCTTGTACACCCGGTCAGAAACCTTGGTCTCACCGGCCATGCAGCCGCACAGGAAGATCTTTTGCCGGCTGTGGCGGCGCTTGGTGTGGGTCAGTGCCCCTAAGTTGCCGAAAACCCGCTGCTCCGCGTGTTCCCGGATGGCGCAGGTGTTGAGGATCACCACATCGGCCCCCTCAGCCTCCCGGACAATATCGTAACCGGCTTGGCTCAGATAGCCCCGAAGCTTTTCCGAATCCGCTTCGTTCTGCTGGCAGCCGTAGGTTTCCACATAGGCGGTGGGTGTTATATTTTGTTCATACCAGAAACCGCGGATCTGATCGCAGAAGGCAAACTGCGCAGATAGCTGTTCCTGGGTAATAATCGTTGTTTTGCTACTCATAGGAGCATCCTCCGGGAAATACTTTCTCAATATGAGATCATAACATTTTTTTGCGATTTTTGCAAGTGGGAGCCTGCTTTTTTAACGAAAGTCTTCATAGGAAAAAACCAAAAGGCGAATTCTTGACATCAGAAAGATACTACGATATAATAGTTACAAATTTATGGTAAAAGGAGGGCTTTCCTGTGAACGGGATCAGTTGCACCCAAAGATATGCCCTCCTCTGCCGCTGATAATCATATCTCAGTATTACAGACAGTACGTAGCGCAGGCAGAAGAACCTGCGCGGTTTTTGTTTTTTGGCAAAGCAATTCTGGAGTCACCATGGATTAAATCGTCTGCGGTTATTGGCGGATCTTTTGCCACTTGCTCTTGTCGATTTAATCAGTGGTTACTGGAAGAGAGGATATATCAATGGCGAGAAGATCCACAAAAGAGAATAAGAACATCTATCAGCGCACGCGAGAATCGCTGGATCTGACCCGGGAGGAGGCATCTGATCTGCTTGTCACAATGTCTTCGGAACGGATTGAGAAGATCGAAAGTGAGCGCTCCATGCCGCACCCGGATGAAGTGCTGCTGATGTCCGATCAATATAAGCAGCCCGGTTTATGTAACTACTACTGTGCAAATCAGTGCCCCATTGGGCAGCAGTATGTTCCGGAGATAAAGATCAAGGATCTGTCTCAGATCGTGCTGGAGACAATTGCTTCTTTGAATGCTATGCAGAAAAAGAAGGAGCGGCTCATCGAGATCACCGTGGATGGCCGCATCTCCGGTGATGAGCTGGCAGACTTTGTGTACATACAGGAAGAACTTGAGAAGATCTCCGTCGCGGTAGAGACTCTGCAGCTGTGGTGCGAGCGGATGCTGGATACCGGCGTTATTGACAGAACACAGTATGAAGCATATCAGAATGCTGCGCAGGATTTCTAAGTCTCTCTAATTGGAGAAAAAAGCCCATCTATTTTGCGGAACTGCACCTTTATTCCACGCATCATTTCTCATACAATATGGATATGGTTGGAGCGACAAAGTTCCCGGTATCCGGAAAGGAAGTGATGCCTTGTGAGTGTAAGAAAACGGATCCTTACCATTCGACTGATGGAAAAGGTGAACGCAAACCCCGCATATGCAGAAGCGTTCGGCATTGTCGCACAAAACGGCTCAGCTGAACCTGAGCGGCAGAACGTTTCAAATTCTGCCGGTAATAAGTCGTAAGTAAACCCTGAAAACAGAAAGGAGAACCCCTATGGAAATTACTATTGGTATTGGTATCGTGGCTGCAGCAATCGCCCTGCTGCTTATCGCCGGCTATGTGAAGGCACCCCCGGATACGGCATACATCATTTCCGGTTTCCGCAAGCCCCGCATCCTTATCGGCAAAGCCGGTATTCGAATTCCCTTCCTGGAGCGGATGGATAAACTGAGCCTGAAAATGTTCTCTGTGGATGTAAAGACCACAGACTACGTCCCGAATGCTGAGTATATCAACGTTAAGGTTGACGCAACGGTTAAGATTCGAATTGGTCAAAGCCATGAAATGATGACCCTGGCCTCCAAGTTCTTCCTGAACGAAGGCGAAGATATGATCATCCGCCGTGTGCAGGATACCCTGGAAGGCAACATGCGTGAGATCGTCGGTCAGATGAAGCTGGAAGAGATGGTCATTGACCGTAAGGCTTTCGGAGAGCGCGTTCAGGAAAACGCTGTCCCCGATCTGATGAAGATGGGTCTGGAAATGATCTCCTTCAATGTCCAGTCTTTCGCTGACCAGAACAACGTCATCGAGGATCTTGGTATTGACAACATCTCCCAGATCAAGAAGGGTGCTGCTATCGCGAAAGCCCAGGCTGACCGTGACATCGCCATCTCCCAGGCCCAGGCAGCCAAGGAAGCCAACGATGCGAAGGTGCAGGCTGACATGGAGATCGCCGAGAAGCAGACCAGTCTGGCAATCCGGCAGGCAGAATTGAAGCAGCAGAGTGACGTGAAGAAGGCAGAAGCCGATGCTGCTTACTCCATCCAGGAGCAGGAGCAGAGAAAGACCATCGAGATCACCTCTGCTAACGCCAACATCGCGAAGGCCGAGCGGGAAGCTGAGCTGAAGGCCCGGGAAGTCGAGGTTAAGAAGCAGGTTCTGGATGCAGAGATCCGCGCAAAGGCCGACGCAGAGCGGTACCGCCAGGAACAGGAAGCACAGGCAGACCTCTTTAAGCGCCAGAAGGATGCGGAAGCCCGTCGTTATGAGCAGGAGCAGGCCGCTGCCGCTGATATGAAGATCGCAGAGGCGCAGCGTTTTGCAAGAGAGCAGGAAGCGGAAGGTATTGCAGCTGTCGGTAAGGCAGAAGCAGAGGCTATTCGTGCCAAAGCGTTGGCAGAGGCAGAAGGTATCGACAAGAAGGCTGAAGCAATGAAGAAGTATGGCGAAGCCGCAGTTGTCGAAATGATCATGGCTGTTCTGCCCGAGATCGCCCGGAATGTTGCCGAGCCTCTGAGCAAGGTCGACAAGATCACCATGTACGGCGAAGGCAACTCTGCGAAATTGGTCAGCGATATCGTCAACTCCACAACGCAGATCACCGAGGGTATCTCTGCCGGTATGGGCATAGATCTGAAGAGTCTGCTGATGGGCGCACTGGGCGGTAAGCTTGCCGCTGATAATCAACCTCCTGTTGTAGTCGTTCCTCAGGTGCACAGCGCTGCACAGACGCCTGCGGCCCAGGTTGATGACACTGAGACCGAATAAGCTTTGCGGTGAGGCCTTGCAGTAATGTAAGGCCTCACTTTGTGTAAGGGAGAAAAATTTTGGCTTTTCTGCAGGACCGGTGAAAAACGCCCCTTGCGGGACAAAGAGGATAGGCGGATATGTTTTGAGCAAAGAGGGGATAGATGATGATACTGGAAACCAAACGGCTGATCCTGCGCCCCTGGGACCCGGAGAATGCGGAGGAATTATACCAATATGCCAAAGATCCGGCGGTAGGCCCGCCGGCGGGATGGCCGCCCCACACAAGTGTGGATAATAGCCGCCAAATCATAAAAACCGTTCTTTCACAACCGGAAGTATACGCGGTATGTCTGAAGGACGGAAAGCCCATTGGCAGCATCGGCCTGCATCTGAAGGGCAGCACCGATATGACAGATCAGGATACGGAATGTGAGCTTGGCTACTGGCTGGGCAAACCCTATTGGGGACAGAGACTGATCCCGGAAGCGGCCCGGGAGCTGCTGCGCCATGCTTTTATGGAGTTGGGTATGCAGGCTGTGTGGTGCGGCTACTATGAAGGCAATGAAAAATCCCGCCGGGTGCAGGAAAAACTGGGCTTTGAATTCCACCATAAGACAGAAAAGGTGGATGTTCCTTTGCTGCAGGAAGTTCGCACCGGGTATTGCAACCTGATGACAAAGCAGCGCTGGCAGAAGGTGCAGCTGTTCTTAAATCAAAAAGAATTGCTGGATATCTTCCGGCAGAAAAATGCCATTTCACAAGCCCAGTACAATAAAAGTCTGGGAGACCTCCGGGAGAAGATGGGCATATCTTTGTGATTTGGTCACAGATATCCTTTTGTTTTTTGGCTATACTAAGGCCACAAACATAAAGGAGGTATCCATAATGCGGTTAAAAAATAAAGTTGCAGTTATTACCGGCGGCAGTCGGGGAATCGGCTTTGCCACTGCCAAAGCTTTTTTAAAGGAAGGTGCTACGGTGGTGATCGCTGCCAGCACAGCAGAATCTGCCCAAAAGGCAGTTGCCAGACTGAAAGAGGAGTTCCCCCAGTCTGCCGTAGGCGGCATCAGCCCCAATTTGGCATCCTTTGAAGAGGTAAAAGAAGCGTTTCGGTATGTCCGGGAGAATTTCGGCTGCGTGGATATTTTAGTAAACAATGCCGGCGTATCTGAAAGCACCCCCTTTACCGAATACACGGAGGAAGCCTTTGACAAGGTGATGGATCTGAATGTAAAGGGTGTGTTTAATGCCACCAAAGCCGCGGCAGAATGCATGATCCGCAAAGGCAGCGGTGTCATCCTCAGCACATCTTCCATGGTCAGCATCTACGGCCAGCCCAGCGGTCTTGCTTATCCGGCATCCAAGTTCGCGGTCAACGGACTGACGGTGTCTTTGGCAAGAGAATTGGGCCCCAAGGGTATCCGGGTCAATGCGGTAGCCCCGGGAATCACGGAAACAGATATGATGCGGGCTGTACCAAAAGAAGTCATTGAGCCAATGATCAAACAGATCCCGCTTCGCCGGCTGGGTCAGCCGGAGGACATTGCCAACGCCTTCGTATTCCTGGCATCCGATGAAGCGTCCTATATTACCGGCGTGGTGCTGAGTGTGGACGGTATGGCAAGAAGCTAAGTGACAAAGTTACAGAAAACCTATAAAATATGTAGTATCCTGTGATCACAAACAAAAAAGGAGGAACAGAATATGTCTGCTGTAAAAATCAACAAAGCCAATTTCCAAGAGGAAGTTTTAGGGTCGGAAAAGCCTGTGCTGCTGGACTTTTATGCTGATTGGTGCGGTCCTTGCCGCATGGTGCTTCCCATTGTGGATGAGATCGCCCAAGAAAACCCGGAGGTTAAGGTTTGCAAGGTCAATGTGGATGAAGAGGCGGAATTGGCCGCCAAGTATCAGGTGTACAGTATCCCCAGCCTGTTTGTGCTGAAAAACGGGCAGATCGTAAATCAAAGCGTAGGCGCAAAATCCAAGGAAGAAATTCTGGAGATGCTGAAATAAGAAAAACGGCGCAGGTCAAAAACCTGCGCCGTTATGTTTAGTCTTCAGCCAGTTGCTCCAGCTTATCTTCGCCGATAATTTCTATAGTGCCCCGGGTCAAAAGCACCATATCTTCTGCCTGAAAGTATTTCAGCATTCGGGTGACAACCTCTCTTGCCGTTCCTAAGTGGGCGGCAATTTTTTCGTGGGTGATCTTTAAAACAGTGGTTTGCTCAATGCTGGATTCCTCTAAAAGAAAATGTGCCAGCCGCTTGTCAAAGCTTTTCCACTGGATCTGTTCTACCAGCCACATGACATCAGTAAAACGGGTGGCCATGATCTGATTGGTGTAGTTGGAAACGGCCAAAGAATTGTCCATCAGATTCTTGTAAAGATAGGGCGGGATGATCCAAAACTCCGTTTCCTTTTCCGCGGTGATGGTGATCTCAAACTGGATGGAGTTCATGATACACGAAGCGGAGAACAGGCAAATATCCCGGGCAAATAGCCGGTAAAGGGTGATCTCCCGGCCTTCGTCAGAGGTCATATAGGCTCTGAGCTGCCCATCGCGAATGATCAGCAGCCCCATGCAGGTGGTATCGCCGTTGTGCAAGATCGTGCCGGGGGGCACGGTGCGCATGGATGCATGGGCATCCAAAAGCGCTTGCTGCTCCTTCGTCAGCTTATCATAGATGGGAAAATACTCCGATAATGCCATAGTATCCGCCTCATTTCTTGTTTCTGGTTTCAAAATAGCACATTTTTGCAAACAAGTCAATGCTTTCTCTTTGGGTGACCTTGTCACAGAAATTATGTTTCAAATTGGGTAAACTAAAGAAAAAAGAAAGGGAAATGTGTTATGAAAAATGTGTACGATGTTGTTGTGATCGGTGGCGGCCCGGCAGGGTACACGGCTGCTTTGTATGCCGCAAGAGCAGGTCTTTCTACTTTGGTGCTGGAAAAGCTTTATGCCGGCGGACAGATGGCCCAAACCAACCAAATCGATAACTATCCCGGTTATCCCGAAGGGATCGACGGCATCAGCCTGGGCATGAATATGCAAGAGGGTGCGAAGCGATTTGGGGCAGAAACGGTGAACACTGAGGTTTTGTCAGTACAGCTTCACGGGGCGATTAAGACCCTGGAAACAAAAAAAGGAATCTATTTTGCCAAAACCGTGATCATTGCCACCGGAGCAGGGCACAAGCACCTGGGACTTCCGGAGGAAGAAAAGCTGATCGGCCGGGGCGTTGCCTATTGCGCCGCCTGCGACGGGATGTTCTACCGGGGGAAAACGGTGGCGGTGGTGGGTGGCGGAAACTCTGCCGCAGCAGATGCTCTGACCCTGTCCCGGATCGCCCAAAAGGTGTATCTGATCCACCGCCGGGATACTCTTCGGGCAGAGAAGATTTACAGGGAACAGCTGGAAAAGGCGGAAAATGTAGAGCTTTTGTGGAACAGCAAGGTGTCTGAGCTGCTTTCCTCGGAAAGACTCACCGGTGTCAAACTGCAAAATGTTTCTTCCGGGGAAGAAAATGTTCTGGATTTGGACGGGCTTTTCATCAGTGTGGGAATGCAGCCGGCAACGAAGCTCTTTCAGGGACAATTGGAGCTGGATGAGAACGGGTATATCGTAGCGGACGAATCCACGAAGACCGGTATCCCCGGTGTCTTTGCGGTGGGAGATGTGCGGACGAAGGAGGTTCGCCAGATCATCACCGCGGCAGCCGATGGGGCAGTGGCAGTCCACTATGCCGGGGTGTATTTGGCAAGCCGGGATGTAAAATAAACATTGGCACGCCGGAGAGGCGTGCCAAAAGCTCTAGAATTGGGGATCGTCGCAGTTTTGGCGGTAAAGCTCCAGCTGCTGCTCCCAATACACCTTGTCTTCTTCCGTAATGGGACGGATCACTCTGCAGGGGTTTCCGGCAGCTACCACATTGGCAGGAATGTCCTTGGTGACCACACTGCCTGCCCCAATCACTGTGTTATCCCCAATGGTGACGCCGGGACAGACTACGGTACTGCCGCCGATCCAAACATGGTTTCCGATGGTAATGGGCAGGGGAAAATCGTGGTGGTATTGCCGCACGCTGGGATCAATGGGGTGGTTTACTGCATACAAAGCGACCTTTGGCCCCAGCATCACGAAATTGCCAATGGTGATTTTTCCGCAGTCCAGAAACACGCAGTCATAATTGGCGTAGAATTTTTCGCCCACGGTGGTATTGTAGCCATAGTCGCAGAAAAAAGGCGGCTCAATGTAAGACCCGTTACCTGCGGAGGCGAACAGCGCCTTTACAAGCTCCATGCGTCTGGGACGCTCTGTTTCCAAAGTGCAGTTCAACGCTCTGCAAATGCTCTTGGCTTTGTTGTGCAGCTTCATAAGCGCGGCATCCGGCTTGTATAGCATACCCTTTTGCTGCAGCTCCTGTTCTGTCATGAAAGATGCCTCCTGAGGTAATTTTTAATCCATCATAGCAAAATAACTGTGTAAATGCAAGTCATAGAAAATGCGCGCACTGCTTAACAGTGCGCGCGAAAGCTTTTAGTTTTCGAAGGTCAGAACATCCTTGTAGCGCTCTTTGAAAATGCCGTAAACAGCATCCAGAGTAGCTTCATCATTGACAGAGAGGTAGTTTTCATTCTCTTCATCTACAGGCTCTACTTCCAGAATGACGATCTCTGTAGCCATTTCGTCAGCAGGCATCAGCACCAAATACTCTTTGCCTTCGTAGTCGATGCAATCAAGATATTCAAAGTCAACATCGGTGCCGTTCTCGTCGGTGAGGGTCAGAATGTTGGTCTGCTCTTCTTGCAGGATCTCTTCGTTTTCCAAGGGTGTTTCCTCCTTTGTTATCGTTGAATCCGACCGGAGCCGTCGCCGCCGGCCAGCTTTTCTACTTCCGCTACGGTGACCATGTTAAAGTCGCCTTCAATGGAATGCTTCAGAGCAGAGGCTGCTACGGCAAATTCCACAGCTGCCTGGGTGTCCTTGCCCTTAAGCAGGCTGTAGATCAGACCGCCGCCGAAGCTGTCGCCGCCGCCGACCCGGTCGATGATATGCAGCTCATACTTCTTGGAGAAGCAGTACTCCTCCTTGGCAACGTTATAAAGCATAGCGCTCCAGCCGTTGTCAAAGGCGGAGTGGCTTTCCCGTAATGTGATAGCAACCATCTCAAAGCCGAACTTGTCTGCCAGCTGCTTGGCAACAGACTTGTAGCCCTCATGGTTTAAGCTGCCGGCGTAAATGTCAGTGGCTTCCGCTTCAATACCGAATACATCCTTGGCATCCTCTTCGTTGGAAATGCAGACATCCACATACTGGCACAGGTCAGTCATGGCTTCCCGGGCCTCAGCGCGGGTCCAAAGCTTGCCGCGGTAATTCAGATCGCAGGAGATCTTAATACCCCGGGCCTTTGCGGCTTTGCAGGCATCCCGGCAGATTTCCACCAGATTGGGTCCCAGAGCCGGGGTGATACCGGTAAAGTGGAACCAGTCAGCACCGTCGAAGATCTTGTCCCAATCAAAGTCATCCCGGCTTGCCAGCTGGATGGCAGAGTGTGCCCGGTCATAGATGCAGACACTGCCTCTTTGAGAAGCACCCTTCTCGTTAAAGTAGATGCCGACACGCTCACCGCCCCGGGTGATCAGGGAGGTGTCCACACCGTAACGGCGCAGGCTGTTCACGGCAGACTGACCGATGGCATGGGTGGGCAGCTTGGTGACATAAGCGGCATCCATGCCGTAGTTTGCCAAAGAAACGGCAACATTGGCTTCACCGCCGCCGAAGGTGAACTCTACATGGTCACACTGGACGAAACGCTCGTAGTTGTAGGGCTGCAGACGGAGCATCAGCTCGCCGAAAGTAATAATTCTAGCCATTTTAATATGTCCCTTTCCTTTTTGAATTAACCGAAAGCA
>JAFSEW010000056.1 GCA_017435525.1 Oscillospiraceae bacterium
TCGCCGGAGCGGGTGCCCATGGGAACGCCTGCCAGAGGAGTCAGGCCCATGGTGGTATCCTGGCACTTGCCATTGAGCACAGCGGACATGGAGGAGCCGTTGCCCAGATGGCAGTTGACCATCTTGAACTCAGTCTTGCCAACCAGCTGAGCAGTGCGCTTGGCAACATACTTGTGAGAAGTGCCGTGGAAGCCGTAGCGGCGGATGGAGTCGTTCTCGTAGTACTCAGTGGGGATGGCGTAGCGGTAAGCCTTGGGAGGCATGGTCATATGGAAAGCGGTGTCGAACACAGCGACCTGGGGAGTGGAGGGCATAACAGCCTGGCAAGCCTCGATACCCATCAGGTTAGCGGGGTTATGCAGGGGTCCCAGAGGAATGCACTTCTTGATGGCAGCAATGACTTCATCATTGATGACGCAGGAGTCAAAGAACTCCATGCCGCCGTGCAGCACGCGATGGCCAACAGCGTCGATCTCATCAACGGACTTGATGACACCAACGGTAGCATCCTGCAGGATCTCCAGGGTAGCAGCAATGGCCTCAGAGTGGGTGGGCATGGGGATGTCCTTCACGGTCTTTTCGCCATGAGCGGTGTGGTTCAGACGGCCGTCGATGCCGATACGCTCACACAGACCCTTTGCGGACACGTCGCCGGTCTCGGGGTTCATCAGCTGATACTTCAGAGAGGAGCTGCCGGCATTGATGATCAGTACATTCATTTTAAAATTGCCTCCTAAAATAATGTTTTCATTTTTCGGGATTTATGATAATATAACCATAGCTGTTACTATTCTATAATATTTCACAGAATTTCTCAAGCCCTGTTTGGAAAATTTTCGCAAAAAGGCGGTGTTTTTTTGGAGATCATAGGCATTATCTGTGAGTATAACCCCCTGCATCTGGGTCATCGGAAGCAGATAGCCCAAATCCGGCAAACCGTCGGCCCGGATTGCGGCATTGTGTGCCTGATGAGCGGTGACTATGTGCAGCGGGGTGCCCCGGCCATTGTGGATAAAACGCGCCGTGCGGAAGCCGCGGTGCGCTGCGGTGCCGATCTGGTGCTGGAGCTGCCTGTGACATGCAGCCTTTCCTCCGCGGAGGGTTTTGCCGCCGGCGGCGTGGGGATTCTCTCCGGTTTTTGTGACTCTCTCTGCTTCGGTGCGGAAACTGCCGACAGTGCAGCGCTGATGGACACCGCCCGGGCATTGCTCTCACCGGATTTCCCGCAAATGCTGCGGCAGCAGCTGGATCAGGGGCTCTCCTTCCCCGCCGCCCGACAAGGAGCCCTGGAAGCTATGGGGATCGATGCCTCCCTGCTGCGAACCCCCAACAACATTCTGGCCATCGAATACTGCAAGGCCATTCTCTTTCAGGGTGTCGCCATGAAGCCCATGGTGATTCACCGTCCCGGCAGCTATCACGACACCGCCCCTGACCCGGAGAACCCCTCTGCCACCGCTCTGCGAAAGCTGATGACTGCCCGGGAAAGCTGGGAAGCCTACATTCCGGAGGAAGCGGCATCCTGCTTTGCGGATGCCCCCCGGCACACCCTGGCACAGGGGGAAAGGGCCATCCTCTACCGGCTTCGTACTATGACGGACGCAGAATTTGAGGCGCTGCCCTACGGCAGTGAAGGCCTGTGGCGCAAATTCATGCACGCAGCCCGGAAGGAACCCACCGTGGAAGATATTCTCACGGCGGCGAAATCCAAACGCTACACCCGTTCCCGGCTGGATCGGATGCTCATGTGCGCGTTTCTGGGGATCACCCGGGAAGATCTGGAAACGCCGCCCCCCTATACCCGGGTTCTGGCATTGAATGACCGGGGCCGCACAATTTTGAAGAAGGCCCGGCAAACCGGCCACTTCCCCAATATTGGGCAGGTGCTGGATGATCCCTACCAGGCTCTGGAAAACCGCTGCGGCGACCTGTACGGTCTCTTTTCGGACATACCGGAAGCCCCCGGCAGAGAAAACGATTATCGAATCTATTACCACCGCTGAATTGCGAGGAGAAAATATGAAGCACCGAAAAAGCAAAATCACGCTGATCCTGTTACTGCTGGTAATCTTACTGTGCGCCGCCGCACTGTTCCTTTGCAGCCGACTTGTACTGATCGACGGCAAGGTATGCGCCGTCAATGCCGAAACCCTGGATCTTTCCGGCCAGCCGCTTACCCGGCCGGAGAAGCTTTCCCGATTGCAGCAGCTGCGGCAGCTGGATCTGCGGGGCTCCGGCATCAGCGCCCAGACCTACCGGGAGATCCGGCAGATGCTCCCCCATTGCGATGTTTTGTGGGAAGTCCCCTTCCGTGAGCAGTACCTGCCGG
Source organism: Oscillospiraceae bacterium (assembly GCA_017435525.1). GTDB lineage: Bacteria > Bacillota > Clostridia > Oscillospirales > Oscillospiraceae > Faecousia. Next base: position 2,330 of record JAFSEW010000056.1, read on the forward strand.
AGGACACCGGATATATTGCCCTGGCGGACCCCACTTCCGCGGATATGGAACAGCTGGCGCTCTTCCCTGCCCTGGAGACCATTGATGTCACCGCCTGCACGGATTATCAGAAAATCCTGCAGCTGCGGGAGCGGTTTCCCCAATGCCGGATTCTGTACCGGCTGACGCTGGAAGATACCCAGCTGACCCAGGACACCACGGAACTTACATTGCGCGATTCTGCCAGCATCGCTGCGGCACTGGCCTGCGCCCCCCAGCTGACCCGAATCGACGCAGCCCAATGCCCTGACACCGCATCCCTGCAAACCCTGCAGCAGCAGTATCCCGGCTGCCGCCTGATCTACAGTCTGCCTGTCGGAAACGCATCCGTCCTGACAGATACGCAGACCCTTGTGCTTTCTTCCGTGTCTGCCGAGGCGCTGACCCAGGCACTTCCCTATCTTCCCGACCTGCAATCTGTGGAAATTCAGTCCCCGGTTGCAAACCCTGCGCAGCTTCTGGTGCTGGAACAGAGCTACCCGGAAATTGCCTTTACCTATTCCTTCGATCTTCTAGGGGTCACGGTGTCCAACCGGGATACCGCCATTGATCTTTCCAACATCTCCATGAAAAATACCGATGCTCTGGAAGCCGTCCTTCCGTGTTTTCGCAATCTGGAAAAGGTGGATATGTGCGGGTGCGGCATTTCCAATGAGGACATGGCTGCGCTGAATCAGCGGCATCCGGAAACCCTGTTCGTATGGATGGTGGATATCGGCCGCATCCGTACCAGAACCGATGTGACCTACTTCATGCCCTATCAGTACGGCATCAATCTGCAGGATTCGGAAACCGCCAACCTGAAATATCTCACGGAGCTGATCTGTCTGGATCTGGGGCATCAGAATATTACTTCCACCGATTTTCTGGCCTATATGACCAAAATGCAGTACCTGATTGTTGTGGATAACGGTGTTACCGATATCTCCGGCTGCGCCAACATGCCGGATCTGAAATTTGTGGAACTGTACCTCACCGGCATCACCGATTTTTCTCCCCTGCTGGCGTGCACCAAGCTGGAGGACCTGAATGTGGGCTACTGCCACCCCAAGGACTGGACGGTATTCTGCCAGATGAAGCAGCTGCAGCGGTTCTACTGGTGCGGTATGCACAGCGCAGAGCGGCAGCAGGCCCTGCGCGAAGCCCTGCCCGACACCTTTCTGATGTTTGAAGGCGTTTCCTCCACCGGCAACGGCTGGCGGGAAAGCCCCAATTACTACGCCATGCGCGATATTTTAGGCATGGACTATATGACCTACTGATGCAAAATCCCCGATCCAAAAGGATCGGGGATTTTTGCATCAGGGCTTATAGGTTGCCACAGCCTTGCGCACCAGGGCGCGCTTCAGCTTGGCCTCTGCCATAGCCAGCTCCGCATTGGATGCGGCATTTGTGCTGATGACAGACTGGGCCTTTTGTGCGGCACGCTCGGCACGGGCCACATCGATTTCCTCGGCCCACTCAAAGGTGGTGGGAACCAGCGTCACCTGGCCGCCATTGACAGACAGCATGCCGCCGATACAGGCTGCGTACTTCTTCTGGCCGTTGATGACAAACATGGCACGGCCCATACCCAGGGGGGCCACGCAGTTAATGTGACCTGCCAGAACGCCCATATCGCCGGAGGTAGTGCGCACCACCACTTCTTCGGCGGGGCCTTCATACTCCAGGCCGTCAGGAGTAACGATCTTCAGCTGAAATGCTGTCATGCGTTCTCACCCTTCCACTTGGCCACCACTTCATCAATGGAGCCTGCATACAGGAAGTAGGATTCCGGGATCTGGTCGTGCTGACCGCTGATGATCTCACGGAAAGAACGGATGGTCTCCTTCAGGGGCACATACTTACCGATGTAGCCGGTAAACTGCTCTGCCACATGGAAGGGCTGGCTCAGGAAGCGCTGCACCTTACGGGCGCGGTTCACGATCAGCTTGTCCTCTTCGCTCAGTTCGTCCATACCCATGATAGCGATGATATCCTGCAGTTCCTTATAGCGCTGGAGGATGCTCTGGACGGCACGGGCAGTTTCGTAATGCTCCTGGCCCACCACTTCGGGGCTCAGGATACGGGAAGTGGAGTCCAGGGGGTCCACGGCCGGATAAATACCCAGAGAAGCAATACCACGATCCAGAACGGTGGTGGCATCCAGGTGGGCGAAGGTAGTAGCGGGAGCGGGGTCAGTCAGGTCGTCCGCAGGGACATAAACCGCCTGAACGGAGGTAATGGAGCCGTTCTTGGTGGAGGTGATACGCTCCTGCAGGGCGCCCATTTCCGTTGCCAGGGTGGGCTGGTAACCAACGGCGGAGGGCATACGGCCCAGCAGTGCGGAAACCTCGGAACCGGCCTGGGTGAAGCGGAAGATGTTGTCGATGAACAGCAGCACGTCCTGATGCTTCACATCCCGGAAGTACTCTGCCATAGTCAGACCGGACAGGCCCACACGCATACGGGCTCCTGGGGGTTCGTTCATCTGGCCGAAGACCATGGCGGTCTTGGAGATAACGCCGGACTCGGTCATTTCGTTATACAGGTCATTGCCCTCACGGGTACGCTCACCGACGCCGGTGAACACGGAGTAACCGTTGTGGGCAGTGGCAATGTTGTAGATCAGCTCCTGGATCAGCACGGTCTTGCCAACACCGGCGCCGCCGAACAGACCGATCTTACCGCCCTTGGCGTAGGGACAAATCAGGTCGATGACCTTGATGCCGGTTTCCAGGATCTCGGTAGCGGGCTGCTGCTCCTCATAGGAGGGAGCGCTGCGGTGGATGGGCCAGCTTTCCTGTGCCTGCACGGGGCCTGCCTCATCGATGGGCTGACCCAGCAGATTGAACACGCGGCCCAGGCAGCCGTCGCCTACGGGCACGCAGATAGCGGCACCGGTATCGGTAGCCTGTGCGCCGCGCTGCAGGCCGTCGGTGGAGCTCATGGCGATGCAGCGAACCACATTGTCACCGATGTGCTGGGCAACCTCTGCCACAATGGTGCTGTCGCCGTTGGGCACTTCAATTGCATTGAGCAGCTCCGGCAGGCAGCCATCGGCAAAGCGGATATCCAGAACCGGGCCCATTACCTGAACCACGGTTCCCAAATTTTTGGCCATAGGATTCAACTCCTTGTTTTACTTGATAGGAAATCAGGAACCGGCAACGATCTCGGTGATTTCCTGGGTGATGGCCGCCTGACGAGCCCGGTTAAACTTCAGGCTCAAATCTGCGATCATCTCATCGGCATTCTGGGTTGCGGAGTCCATAGCGGTGCGCCGGGCAGCCTGCTCGGCAGCGCGGCTCTCGCACAGCGCGCCGTAAAGGATGCCGCCCAGATATTCCGGAACAATGGCATCAAATACATCCACACTGTTGGGCTCATACACAATATCCATGGACGCGCTGCCTTCCCGGCCGGTCTCATGCCGCAGCAGGGGCAGCAGCCGCAGTGTGGAAGGTGTCTGGGAGAGCACGGATACAAAGTTGGTGTAGGCCACATGGATCTCATCGATCTGGCCTGCCAGATACGCCTTGCAGAGGGTCTTGGCAATGGAGAAGCAGTCACTGACGGACATATCCTCCGCTTCCCTGTAGTCTTCCGTGAAAATGGGCAGCGCCCGGGATTTGTAGAAATCCACGGCCTTCTTGCCCACCGGCACTACAACTACCTCCTTGCCCTCCATTTCAGAAAGAGCAAGTTTGAGGATATTGCTGTTGTAGCCGCCGGCCAGACCTCTGTCACCGGCAATGACCACATACGCGACCCGCTTCACAGGACGCTTGGTAAGATAGGGGGAAGAGAAATCCCGGTTCGCATCCACGATATCGTTGATGGTGGAATAGAGGATCTCAAAATAGGGGCGGGAGTTCATCACCTGGGCCTGTGCCCGGCGAAGCTTGGAGGCTGCCACCATTTCCATGGCCTTGGTGATCTGCTTGGTAGACTCCATGCTTCGGATACGGTTCTTGATCTCCTTTGTGGAAACGCCAGCCATGTTAGGATTCCCTCCTTACACAGCTGCGCAGAACTCACGGAGCAGTTCCGTCAGGGCAGCCTTCAGATTCTCTTCGGTCTCCGGCTCCAGCTTACCGCTGATACGGATAGCCTCCAGCACATTGCCGTAGCGGTTATCCATAAACTCACGCAGCCGCAGCTCGAACTCGGGGATATTTTCCACGGAGATGTCCTTCAGATAGCCGTGGGTGACAGCGTAAATGATGCACACCTGGTGGGCCACTTCTACGGGGGCATTGTTGCGCTGCTTCAGCACAGCTACGATCCGCTCACCCTGGGCAAGTCTTGCCTTGGTATCGGCATCCAGGTCGGAGCCGAACTGGGCAAAGCTCTGCAGCTCCCGGTACTGGGAGTACAGCAGCTTCAGAGAACCGGCAACCTTCTTCATGGCCTTGATCTGGGCGTCGCCGCCAACACGGGACACGGAGATACCGGGGTTTACAGCGGGCATGATACCGGCGTTGAACAGCTCGGTTTCCAGGAAAATCTGGCCGTCGGTGATGGAGATGACGTTGGTGGGAATGTAAGCGGAAACGTCACCGGCCTGGGTCTCAATAATGGGCAGCGCGGTAAGGCTGCCGCCGCCCAGAGCGTCGGACAGCTGGGCTGCACGCTCCAGCAGACGGGAGTGCAGATAGAAAACGTCGCCGGGGTAAGCTTCGCGTCCGGGGGGACGGCGGATCAGCAGGGAGATGGCACGGTAGGCCACTGCGTGCTTACTCAGATCGTCGTAGATCACCAGCACATCCTTACCCTGATGCATGAAGTGCTCGCCGATGGCGCAGCCGGTGTAGGGGGCGATATACTGCATGGGTGCCAGCTCGGAAGCGGTGGCAGAAACAACCACAGTATAGTCCATAGCGCCGCCCAGGGTCAGGTTGCTGACAACCTGTGCCACGGTGGAACGCTTCTGGCCGATGGCCACATAGATACAGATTACATCCTTGCCCTTCTGGTTCAGGATGGTATCGGTAGCGATGGTGGATTTACCGGTCTGGCGGTCGCCGATGATCAGCTCACGCTGGCCACGGCCGATGGGGATCATGGCGTCAATGGCCTTGATGCCGGTCTGCAGGGGGCGGGAAACGTGCTTTCTCTGAATGATGCCGGGAGCGGGGCTTTCGATGGGGCGGTAGCCCTCAGCCACGATAGCACCCTTGCCGTCAATGGGCTCACCCAGAGCATTGACAACGCGGCCAATCATGCCGCTGCCCACAGGCACGCTCACCACGCGGCCGGTGCGCTTGACGGTGTCGCCTTCCTTGATACCGTTGTCGGTACCCAGGATAACGACGGAAACCGTATCCTCCTCCAGGTTCTGGGCCATACCGTAAGAACCGTTGGGGAATTCGATCAGTTCACCGGCCATGCACTGATCCAGGCCGGAAACTCTTGCAATGCCGTCGCCAACCAGAATCACGATACCGGTCTCGCTGGATTCCAGCTTGGCCTCATAGTTCTTGATCTGGCTGCGAATAATTTTTGTAATTTCTTCGGGTCGTAATTCCATAGTCTACCTACTTTCACAGTACGGTATTTTTCAGCAGCGCGCCGATGGAATCCAGCCGGTGCGACACCGTATCATCCAGACGCTTGCCGTCATAATCCAGGCGGACGCCGCCCAGAACGGAAGGATCCACCCGGTTGACCAGATCGATGGTCTTGCCGGTAACCTTCGCCAGTTTTTCCGTGAGGCGCTGTGCCTGATCCCCGGTCAGAGCCAGGGCAGTCACCGCCGTCACTTCCAGGATGCCGTGATCCTGATTGTAGCTATGCCGGTATGCCTTGCAGCAGTCGGCAAAATGGCGCATATAGCCCTTTTCCGTGAGAATCTTCATAAAATTCAGCAGATAGGGGTGCACCTTGTCCCGGAAGCTGCCGTCCACAATGGCGCAGCGCTCTTCCTTGGACAGATTGGGAGCGGCCAGAAGCCGCAGAAAGTCCGGCTCTGCGGCAAAACTCTCCTGCAGCACAGTCAACTGATCCAGAATGACCTTGCAGCAAGCTTCGTCCTTTGCCAGGGAATACAGAGCCTGGGCATAAACAGTTCCGACACTCGTCATGCCTGCTCACCCAATTCCTCGATGAAATGATCCAGAAGGCTGGCCTGGTCGGCAGCATTCAGCTCCCGGCCCACTACCTTACCGGCAATGGCCAGGGCCATCTCGGAGATTTCATCCTTGGCATCATTGATAGCCTTCTTCTTTTCCTGGGCGATATCCGCGGCGGCCTTGTCCCGGATGGCATCAGCCTCCCGGTTGGCCTGACGGATGATCTCTTCTTCACGGCTCTGGCCACGGGCCACGGCTTCTTTCACCATGCGCTCGCTGGTCTCGGCAGCTACGGAGAGCTTCTGCTTGTACTCGGTTTCCAGAGCGGCAGCGCTTTCCTTTGCCGCACCGGCAGCCTCATACATATCATCGATCTCCTTCTGCCGGTCTGCAATAATCTTCATCACAGGGCCAAAGAGGAATTTCTTCGCCACGAAGAAAATGGTCAGGGTGTTCAGCAGAACAAACAGTGCGTCCCAGAAGTTTACACCGACAAATGCTTGAAATTGTCCCACTTCTGTGATACTCCTTTCGTGTTTCCGGCGATTACAGCAGGAACATGATCAGCAGAGCAATAACCAGAGAATAGATACCGGTGGTCTCAGCGATAGCACAGCCCATGATCATGGTGGAGCGCAGAGTACCCACAGCCTCGGGCTGACGGGCCATACCGTCCAGAGCGTGTGCAACAGCGTTACCTTCACCGACACCGGGGCCGATAGCGCCGATACCCATGCACAGACCTGCGCCGATAGCCTTACCGGCGATTGCAATAGCAGAAGCCAAATCCATAATAATTTCCTCCAAAAACAGTATTTTATCTTAACTTTTTGAGTTAACAAATTCAGGCTGCCTGAGTTTTTCCGGCTCTGGCAGAGATCCGGCGATATAGACCATGGTCAGCAGGCTGAACACATAGGCCTGGACAAAGCCGGAGAAGAGATCAAAGTAGCACGAAAGCACTGCGGGGATGCCGTAGGCCAGAATCGGCACACCGGACAGCACACCCAGGCCCTGCAGCAGACCGAACAGACCCAGCACGCCGCAGAGGATGGCAAATACCAGAGATACCTTCTTCTTGTTCTTCCGGTACAGCACAAACAGGACAATTCCTGCCACCAGCAATGCTGCACCCATGAGGCCACCGTTGGCACCCAGCAGATTCAGCACCATAGCGGAAGCCGCGCTGAGGGCTGCATAGATAATGGTGGTGATCACACCGCCGCCGGCCACATTGCCGAAATGACGGAAGGCCATGGACAGAGGCTGGGCGATCTCACTGACGATATTCATGGGGGTCATCACCACGATGGGCTCCGTAAAGCCCTTCAGCCAGCCCACAAAACCGTTGTGCTTGATGTTGTTATACCAGATGATGACACTGACCATCACAGCCCACACCGCCACACAGCTCAGGTCAGCGGTGGCACTGCGCAGGAAGCCTGTCAATCCGATCAGGGTGCCGCAGATGGAAGAAAGGAAGATGGTGCCAATAAAGGGTGTCCAGTGGACATTATGCTCACCCATGGTTTCCACCACCATGTTTCGCAGCATCATCACGCCTTTTTCCACCAGCACCTGCTTGCCGTCAGGCCGCTTCTTCAGGCCCTTGCCCAGATAAATGCTTGCCCAGCACAGCAGCACCGTCACCAGGAAAAAGGATACGGTTGTCTGGGTAATGGGAATGCCGCCGAAAATCGGAATTTCAAAGTAAATAAACGCGCCGTTTACCTGCAAATCCATAGGATCATGCCTCCTTCTTTCTGAAAAATTCTGCAATCAGCACAGTAGGCTGCACCAGCAGCAGCGGCACAACCAGAGAAATCACATGACAGTGGCCGCTTTTGGCGCACAGAAACAGCACCACGAACATCACGATGGTACGGATGGCATAGGAGGATTTCACCATACCCTTGCCGCCTTTTACATCCTGCTGCACTGCCCGGTCAGCTGCCAGAGTCAGGCTCACCGCCATAAAAAAGAAATTCAGCAGCGCCACCAAAGCGCCAACCAAGCCGCCCAGCACCACCGTATAGTCAAACCGGTCCAGCAGGGCAAAGATGCCCAGCATCACGCCCACGCCTACGGCCTGACCGATGGCGATGAGCAGCGTCTGCCGCAGCACATATTTTCTGGAATCCATATATTTCCTCCGCAGGTCACCCGTGTTCGTTAAAGGACACCGGGGGATCTTCTTTTTCTTCCTTACTGTATTTCTCCAGCTGCGCCATAGTCTTCACGGTGGCCCGGAAGCCCTCCACGGCACTGTAGAGCCCCAGAAAAATTCCGGCGAAAATGACCCAAACGCCCCAATCGTGGCTTCTGTGCAGCCAAACTGCCAGCCAGATAAAGCCTATGGGCGGCACTGCCACAGAAAGCCCCAGCTGCGTCAGCCAGATCAGATTCTTCAGACCTTTCATCTTCGTTTGCCGAAACTCCCCTTTTATATATTTCGGTTTATTATACCCCAAAATAGTGTACCTTGCAAGCCCAAAATTCCAAAAACTCATCTTTGCGTACTGTCGACATCGGCCTGTCTTTTGCGGAATCGCTATCCTTCGAAAAGTGCGGCAAAAAGGACTTTCTTTTCCGGGAAAAATGTTGTAACATATAAGGCAGAGTATAAGAGGGGGTGTTTGCCATGCAGCAGGAGCTGGAAATTCTACAGGGTGCCATCGGCGCCGTGGTGTATCAGAATTACGAAAACGGCTACAGCGTGCTGCGGCTTCTGTGTGACGACGGCAGCACCGCCACCGTTGTGGGCACCATTCCCCTGCCCGTGGTGGGTGAGCGGCTGATGGTCACAGGCAAGTGGAGCGCCCACCAGAGCTACGGCAAACAGTTTGACGCGGAGTTTCTGGAGCGGCTGATGCCCCAGACGGAAAGTGAGATTCTCAACTATCTCTCCAGCCGGGTCATCAAGGGGGTCGGCCCGGTGACCGCCACCCGGATCGTACGCAAATTCGGTGCCCAGACCTTGCAGATTCTGGAGCAGGAACCCCACCGGTTGACCGAAGTTTCCGGCATTTCCCCCACCAAAGCCAAACATATCGGCGACGAGTACCGGCTGCAAATGGGTGTGCGCAATCTCATGGAATTCTTTGCGCTGCACCATCTGCCTGCTGAGCTGGCGGTGCGTACCTACAAGCTTTACGGCGAAGCCGCGGTGGAGCTGCTGTATGATGATCCGTACCTGCTGATGGACGAAGCCCTGGAAGCCCCCTTCGGGGCTGTGGACCGGTTTGCCATTGAACTGGGCATTGCCGGTGACGATCCCCGGCGCATTGAAGCGGGTATCCTTTTCGAACTGAATTATAATCTTGGCGCCGGTCACAGTTTCCTGCCGGAAGACAAGCTGGCTGCAGCCACCGCCAGTCTGCTGAGCGTGGAGCCGCCGGATGTTTACAAAGGCATCAACCGGCTTCTGGAAGGAGAACGGCTGGTGCGGGATACCCTGGCCAATATTTCCATTATTTATCTGCCCGCCCTGTATGAGGCGGAAGTCTATACCTGCCAGCGGCTGCTGCAATCGGGCAAGAAGCATTTCCCCCAGCCTTATAACGCCAACGCACTTCTGCGAAAGGCCGCCAGTGAAAAGGGCATCACCTATTCCGCCCAGCAGGAGCAGGCCCTGGAAGACGCCCTGACCTCCGGATTGCTGATTATCACCGGCGGCCCCGGTACCGGCAAGACCACCATTTTAAACGGCGTTCTTTCTCTGTATGATGCCATGGGGCTGAAATGCCAGCTGGCCGCCCCCACAGGCCGCGCAGCCAAGCGGCTGACGGAAGTCACCGGCCGGGACGCTTCCACCATCCATCGGCTGCTGGAAGCGGGTATCGACTTCCACACCGGAAAAATGTATTTTGCCCGGAATGAAGACAATCCCCTGAAAGCAGATGCCATCATCGTGGATGAGATGTCCATGGTGGATATCCAGCTGCTGCACCATCTGCTCCGGGCCATCCCGGAGAATAAGCGTCTGATTCTGGTAGGCGACCCGGATCAGCTGCCCCCGGTGGGGCCGGGCTTCCCCTTTGCAGACTGTCTGCGCAGCAATACGCTGCCTGCGGTACGGCTGACGGAAATCTTCCGGCAGGCCCAGGAGAGCCTGATTGTTATGAACGCTCACCGGGTCAATGACGGCCGGATGCCGGATCTGCGCAGCCGCAATTCGGACTTTTTCTTCCTGCCCTGCCAATCGGAAGAGCAGGTAGCCCAAACCATTGCCGGTCTGTGCACCACCCGGCTTCCCCAGAAAATGGGCATCCCCTCGGATCAGATTCAGGTGCTCACCCCCACCAGAAAAGGCAGCGTCGGCACCTGGGGGCTCAATGCGCTGCTGCAAAGTCAGCTGAACCCCCCTGCTCCCAATAAGCGGGAACGGAAATTCGGAGAATTCTCCTTCCGGGAGGGTGACCGGGTGATGCAGATCCGCAACAACTACGATATTGTCTGGCGAAACGGCGACACCTTCGGCACGGGCGTTTTTAACGGCGACATCGGCACCATAACCCGGCTGGATCCCGGCACGGAGAGCCTGACGGTCTTCTTCGATGATGATCGGGAGGCGGAATATGATTTCACCCAGCTGAATGAGCTGGAACCTGCCTACGCCATGACCGTGCACAAGAGCCAGGGCAGCGAATACCGGGCTGTGATTCTCAGCGCCTGGAACGGCTCGCCGTATCTGCTGAGCCGCAGCATTCTCTATACCGCCATAACCCGGGCCAGAGAGCTGCTGATCATCGTAGGCCGGGAGCAGACTGTGGCAGCCATGACGGAAAACGCCAAGGTGGGCCGCCGGTACTCCGGCCTGAAGCTGCGCCTGCAAGGAAAAACCTTATGAAACTTTATCACAAAATTCTGCAGCTGCTGTACCCGCCCAAATGCGTGCTGTGCCGCAAGCTTCTGCAGCCCCAAGAAACCGATCTGTGCACCCAATGCCGGGCAGATACCCCGGAAGTAAGCGGCACAAAGGGGAAATTTCCCTATCTTGCCAAGTGGACAGCTTTGTGGTATTATGAAGGGAGCGTAAGAGGCAGCATCCTGCGCTACAAGTTCCGGGGCAGCCGCAGCTACTGCAAAAGCTATGGCCGCATGCTTGCCATGAAGCTGCTGCAGGAGGATATGGAATTCGATATTCTCTCTTGGGTGCCCATCAGTTCCAGAAGAAAATGGCGCCGGGGCTACGATCAGGTGGCCTTGATTGCCCAGGCTGCAGCCAAAGAGCTGAATGTTTCCGCCACCCCCACTTTGCGAAAAATCCGGCACAACAACCCGCAGTCTTCCCAGAAGGATGCCGCCGCAAGGCGGGCCAATGTTCTGGGTGCATACCGGGTAATCGACCCGGAAGCCATTGCCGGAAAGCGTATTTTGCTTCTGGACGACGTTCTTACCACCGGTGCCACCCTCAGCGAGAGTGCCAGAACCCTCCTGACCGCAGGTGCCAAAGAAGTAAACTGTGCCACGGTTGCCGTGGCTTTCCATCAACGACATAACAGCAGGTGATTCTATGCAATTATTTTCCAACGACCTGGGCGTGGACCTGGGCAGTGCCAATACACTGATCTATGCCGAAGGCAAGGGCGTCGTCGTCCGGGAGCCTTCCGTGGTGGCCATGGACAAAAATACCGGCCACATTCTGCAGGTAGGTGCCGCAGCCCGGAATATGCTGGGCCGTACCCCCGGCAATGTGGTGGCTATGCGCCCCCTGAAAAGCGGCGTCATCTCCGACCATGAAATGACCGTGCGGATGCTCCAGGAGCTGTTCCGCAGCGCCACCAAGTCCAGCCTCTTCACCCCCAAACCCCGTGTGGTGGTGTGCGTCCCCAGCGGCGTTACCGAGGTTGAAGAAAGAACCGTTATCAACGCCGCCATTGAAGCCGGTGCCCGGCGTGTGTACCTGATTGAAGAGCCCCTGGCTGCGGCCCTGGGCGCAGGTCTGGATATCAAGGGTCCCAACGGCCACATGGTGGTGGATGTGGGCGGCGGCACTACCGATGTGGCCGTGCTGTCCATGAACGGCGTTGCCGTGTCCTCCTCCGTGAAGGTTGCCGGTGACACCTTTGACGAAGCCATTGCCCGGCATGTGCGCCGCAAGCATGATGTGATCATCGGCGAGGTTACCGCCGAAGAAATCAAAATCCAGATTGGCTGCGTGTACCCCCGGGAAGCCGATGCCGCCATGCTGGTGAAGGGCCGCGACGCCAAGACCGGTATGCCCCGGGAAGTGACGCTGCTTTCTTCCGAAATCTACGAAGTGCTGCGCCGTCCTGCCCGGCAGATCGCCGACGAAGTGCTGAATGTGCTGGAAATGACCTCCCCCGAACTGGTGGGCGATATCGCGGAAAACGGCATCACCCTCACCGGCGGCGGCAGCCAGATCTACGGCATGGCCGCAATGCTCATGGAGCGTACCGGCATCCGCTGCACCCTGGCAGATGACCCGGATTCCTGCGTGGCCTACGGCTGCGGCAAGAGCCTTTCCTGGATGAACCACATGACGGAAGGCACCATCAACATCGCAAGAAAGCGCCTGATGCGCGGATAACACGATTAGCCCCCGGAACTTTTGTTCCGAGGGCTTTCGCAATGTATCAAAAAGTCTCAGCTTTTCTTTGTCATTGCGAGGGCCGTCAGGCCCGTGGCAATCCGCATCTTCAAAACCCATCGTTTTGAATCAAATTCCCAAACAAACTGTTTTGGAAACGGATTCCCACGCCAGTGTGCGCACTGGCTCGGAATGACACGTTTTTTTGCCATCTCCAAAAAAGAGGGCTGCATTGCAGCCCTCTTCAGTCTGTCAAAGAACCCCAGTTTTTGTTAGGAAAAAACTGGGGTTCGGCATATCTGGGACAAAAAACTAAGCAATCTTTGCGAGAAACAGGAGTTGTTCCAACTCCAATTTGCCAGTTTTTTCAGATTCATGGCAGCA
>JAFSEW010000057.1 GCA_017435525.1 Oscillospiraceae bacterium
CCGGCAGGAGAGATCTGCTCGGAAACATCGGCTGCGGGCATGATGTGCTCAGCGTAGGAGCAGTTGTAGTTCTGAACAAAGACCACCTTGATCTTGTCGGAAACGGACATGTCGCTGTTGATCATCTTGGCCACACGGTTGATGTAGCGGATAATGGCCTTGGCACGGGCGTAGCCGGGAGCGGACTTGGCACCGAACAGGAACACGGTGGGCTGGAAGTCAGGCAGACGGCCGTCCTTCAGGCGGAAGTAGATATCCACAATGCTCAGGGCGTTCATCAGCTGGCGCTTGTACTCGTGCAGACGCTTGACCTGCACATCGAACATGAAGTCGGGGTTCAGCTGCACGCCCTCGTGCTCGGCGATGACCTGGCACAGCTGCTCCTTCTTCTGACGCTTGATGGTGTTGAACTGGCGCACCATGTCGTCGTCGATCATGGGCTTGATCTTGCTCAGGCGATCCAGATCCTTCAGGAAGTCGCCGCCGGTGCGGTACTTCAGCATCTGGGTCAGCTCGGGGTTGCACAGACCCAGCCAGCGGCGGGGGGTGATGCCGTTGGTCTTGTTCTGGAACCGCTCGGGGAAGGCCACATACCACTCATGGAAGCAGTCGTCCTTCAGAATCTGAGAGTGGATCTCAGCAACGCCGTTGACATAGGAGCCAACATAGACGCTGAGGTTTGCCATGTGTGCGGTGTTGTCCTTGATGATGAACAGGTTGGGATGCTCGCTCTTGAGCCGCATGTCGATCCGGTGGAGAATATCCACGATCTCAGGCACAACGCTGCCCAGCAGATCCAGGGGCCACTTTTCCAGAGCTTCGCTCATGACGGTGTGGTTGGTGTAGGAGAAGGTCTTCTGGGCGATCCGGAAGCTCTGCTCGAAATCCATGCCTTCCTTCATCAGCAGGCGGATCAGCTCGGGGATGGACATGGCGGGATGGGTGTCATTCAGCTGCACGGCGTAGAAATCAGCGAAGTGGCTCAGATCGTTGCCGTGGACGCTCTTATAGACCCGCAGCATATCCTGCAGGGATGCGGAGGACAGAACATACTGCTGCTTGATGCGCAGACGCTTGCCTTCCCAGGTGGAGTCGTTGGGGTACAGGACGCGGGTGATGTCCTCAGCCTTGTTCTTCTGCTGCAGAGCCCGCAGGTAGTCCTGATCGTTGAAGGCGTTGAAGTCCAGTTCTTCCTCGGCCTCACACTGCCACAGACGCAGGGTGCCGATGTTCTTGGTGCCGTAGCCGATGACAGGCACATCATAGGGGACGGCCAGCACGGTGTGGTCGGGGAAGTGCACCTTCACGGTGTGGTTGTAGCGGCGGTAGCTCCAGGGATCGCCGTACTTGCTCCAGTCGTCAGCGTTCTCTTTCTGGCTGCCGTTTGCGTCAAAGCTCTGCTTGAACAGGCCGAACTTGTAGCGCAGGCCGTAGCCGGACAGGGGGATGTTGGTGCTGGCGGCAGAGTCCAGGAAGCAGGCAGCCAGACGGCCCAGACCGCCGTTGCCCAGAGCGGCATCTTCGATCTCTTCCAGAATGGCCAGATCCACACCGCGCTCGGCAAAAATCTGCTTCATCTCATCCAGGATGCCCAGGTTATACAGGTTGGAGTACACCAGGCGGCCGATGAGGTACTCGGCAGAAATGTAGTAGGCCTTGCGGTTGTGCAGGCGGGTCTTCTTGCTGTTGCTCCAGTTGTCGCTGATAGCCATCATAACGGCGTTGCCCAGTGCTTCGTGCAGCTCCTGCGCGGAGGCCTCCTGCAGGGATACGTCGTAGGTGTACTTCAGCTGTGCCTCAGTCCACTTCAGGATGTTCAGGCAATCATAAGTCATAGTTTCCATTCTCCATTCTTATATCAAACAGTCTTGCTGTCGGTTTCTTTCTGTGCGCCCAGGCGTCCGTACAGGCGGGTCAGGGTAAGGATCTTTGCTGCCAGCTTTTCGGTGAACACACCGTCTTTTGCGCGCCAGGTCCAGTTGGCGTCGGAGAGCTTACCGGGGAAGTTCATTCTGCCTTCGGCGCCGATGTCCAGATAATCCTGCATGGGCACGATGCACCGGTCGGATACGGATGCCATGGCAGTACGGATGGTACCCCAGACATAATCTTCCTTCTCGCCCAGGCACATGTACTCGGCGGCGTATGCCACGGCTTCTTCGGAAGCGGTGTCAAACCACTGCCGGGTGGTCATATTGTCATGGGTGCCGGTGTAGCACACGGTGTTGGAGGTGTAGGTGTGGGGCAGGTAATCGGAAGGTTCCCGGGAATCAAAGGCGAAGCCCAGCACCTTCATGCCGGGATAGCCGGAATTGTCCCGCAGGTCCAGCACTTCCTGGGTCAGGAAGCCCAGATCTTCCGCAATCAGCTTCAGTTGGGGCAGGCTCTTCTTCAGGGTGTTCATAAAAGCCATGCCGGGGCCGGTGATCCACTTGCCGCCCTTGGCAGTCTCATCGCCGTAGGGAACGCTCCAGTAAGCCTCAAAGCCCCGGAAATGATCCAGCCGCACCACATCGTAGAGCTTACCGGCGGCAGAGAGCCGGTTCATCCACCAGGCAAAGCCGGTTTCCTCCATCAGCTCCCAGCGGTACAGGGGGTTGCCCCAGAGCTGACCGTCTTCGGAGAAAGCATCCGGGGGGCAGCCTGCCACTGCGGTGGGGTTCAGGTCTTCATCCAGCTGGAACAGCTCAGGATTGGACCAGACATCGGCGGAATCCAGGGGAACATAGATGGGCACATCACCGATGATGGTGATGTTGCTCTCCTTAGCGTAAGCGCGCAGGGCGTTCCACTGGGTAAAGAACAGGAACTGGACGAAGCTGTAGAAGCGGATCTCGTCTTTCAGCTCCTGGCGGGCCTGCCAGATGGCATCGGCATCCCGATGCTTCAGCTTTTCGGGCCACTGGTTCCAGACCAGGTTGTTGTGCTTGGCTTTCAGCGCCAGGAACAGGGTGAAGTCACCCAGCCAGGAGCTGTTGTCCCGGCAGAAGGCATCAAAAGCTTCGCTGCCGGTAAAACGGCTGTAAGCCAGCCGCAGAATGCTCCAGCGCTGATTGTACTGGGTGCCGTAATTGACCTTGGTTTCGGATTCACACCAGGTGATGCTGCCCAGGTCGGTTTTCTTCAGCAGCCCTTCTTCCACCAGCATATCCAGATCGATCAGGTAGGGATTGCCGGCGAAGGTGGAGCAGGATTGATAGGGGGAATCGCCGTAGCCGGTGGGGGAAAGAGGCAGGATCTGCCAGCAGCTCTGACCGGCGGCTTTCAGAAAATCAACAAAATCATACGCCTGTTTGCCCATGGTACCAATACCGTAGGGACCGGGCAGGGAAGACAGGTGCATTAAAATACCGCTTTCGCGCATGGATATAAAACTCCTTCCGGAAGGTATACCAGTCTATGGAAAGATAACCAAAATGTGTAAGTCCCAGACTTCCTCATGGTAAGACGATACAGACTATAGAATAATATA
Source organism: Oscillospiraceae bacterium (assembly GCA_017435525.1). GTDB lineage: Bacteria > Bacillota > Clostridia > Oscillospirales > Oscillospiraceae > Faecousia. The sequence continues at coordinate 3,473 of JAFSEW010000057.1, forward strand.
TGTTCGGTTTTTTGTCAAGCAAAAGGGAAGAGTGGCGATCTATTTCAGGAGTTTTGACAAAATATGACAAAAAGAACGGTGGATTTTGAACTTTTGGGCAAAAAGTAAAATCCCTCTGACAGAGGGATTTTGTTACAGAAGAAGACTGATAAGCCAGATTACGCCCAGATGGGCCGGGTAGTAAATATAGAACAGATATTTCAGCTTTGCCTTACCCCGGGTGCCGTTGTAGAAAGCCAGAGGAATCAGCGCAAGCAGAGAAAACCACTGGATACCGCCCCGGCTCAAGCTCAGAAAAATCAATCCCAGCGCGGTCATGCCGAAGGCTTTCAGACTGCTGCGGCCCAGGTAGATCAGCACCGGCAGCAGCACACCGAAAATGCCGTAATCGATGGCAAAATCGGTGCCGGGGAACAGCGGAACTTCGCACAATACCCAGCTGACGCACAGGGCAGCCAGCACCAGGAAGCCGCCTTGGGGCGCCGGGCGCGCAATGGCATAATCCCACAGATAGATCAGCGCCACCGACAATGAGAATGTGACCATGATGCACATATACAGCGATCCCATGGCTACAAAATATACAGCCTGGCACAGAGCCGCCACAGCCAAAATGCTCAGAAGATACCGCTTCCGGTTGCGGGTGTGGCGGCAGCCTTCAGCAATCATGTAGGCGAAGATGGGCAGCGCCAGCCGTCCGATTATTCGCAGCCACAGCGCCTGGGGGAAAAGCGTGACGCCGATATGGTCGCAGGTCATGGTGATCAATGCCAGCAGCTTCAGCTGATTTCCGGTGAGGTGCAGTTTTTCGGCAGTCAACATAGTGTTACCTCAGTCAAAGGCCAGACCGAAATAGGTGGGGGCGGGGAGGGTACTTCCGCTGAGGGGGCGGTACATGGCAAAGTTTCTGCCTTCGCCGGGGGTGCGGAACTTACCTTCGGCGCAGCCCAGCAGCGCTACAAGCGCAGGTGCCACGGTGGTGTTGCCCAGCAGCTCCAGGCCAAAGAGCACATCGCCCTGGACCTGGGCAGCCATGGCAAAGCCGTGGCCTGCATAGAAGCGGGCCTGGGTTGCCAGGAAATCCAGCGCCACATCTTCCTGCAGCACGCCGCCTTCCGGCATCAGCCGGCGGCGCATCTTGGCATATTCTACGGTGTTGATGCGGCTTAGCTGCAGATCGGAGATCTGGGGGCCGCAGACGAATTCCCGGATCTGGCTGCAGACGCTGTAGCCCATGGAGCTATACAGGGCTTCCAGATCGGCGGACTGGGGCACCAGAATAGTGCCTTCGTAGCCCTGCTCCTTCAGAATCCGGTGGGTATCTGCCATCAGGGTGTGACACAGGCCCTTGCGCCGATGGGCTTTTGCGGTGGCAACGCCGTAAATATAGGCGATTTTCTTATCCTGATGCTCACAGGGCATCCAATACAGGGCTGCGGCGATTTCTCCGTCCAGCATGATGCAGCGGCAGCGGTCAGCGCTGTAAGCGGTGGAGAAGAATGCTTCCAGGAAAGTGTCATCATCGCCAAAGGCTTCCTGCCACAGTTTCAGCAGGCTTGCTTCATGTTCCGAGGTGAGTGTCTCAATAATCATAGCCATCCTCCAACAGGCATGCCCAGCCCTTTTCCACCATGTGGTGGGGGCAGTAGCTGAGCTTCGCTTTTCTCAGGCCTTCCAGACCCATGTCGTCTTCCCGGTTCAGATACTGCAGCTGGGGATATTTGCTGCGCAGATACCGGGCAAATTCGAAGTTGATCACAGGGTAAGCGCCCTCTGCTTCCGAAAGCGCTTTCTCAAAATGCACATCCATGGTGTTGCAGCACTGGAAGCTGCCCATGGTAAAGGCCACCGCTTCCTCGCCGATGCGCAGCACCAGACCTTCCAGACCCAGCTGGGAATAATGATCCAGCGCTCTGGTCAGGGCCGCTTTTTCCATGTGGTAATCCCCCTGGGGATTCTCTTCCAGCTTCTGTGCGTACCAGGTTTCGCTAAGGGAGCGCACCTGAGGCAGCGTTTCCTCTGTGATGGGCACCACCTCATAATCGGGGAATTCCTGACGGAAGCGGTTGCAGTGATTGCGCTTGCGCTGGTATTTCCGGCCCTTCAGGTCGGCCAGGTCGTTGATGTCGTACACATAGTCAAAAGAATCCCGGTCGCTGTGGAAGCGGAATTTTCCGGGGAACAGCGTTTCAATGGTTTCCCAGTCGGTATCCAGAATGCCGGTGATCCGGCAAGGGATCCCCCGCTCTTTGGCATCGGCCATAATGGCTTCCAGCACTGCCTTCTTGTCGCCGCAGCCTACGGGGAAGGGATACACCGTGCGGCGGTTGAACTGGGAAAACAGCACCGCGTGGCCATGGGCCTCGGTAATGGACTGCCTGCCCCACAGGTAGAGATTGGCAAAACTGTATTCGCAGCCCCGCTGCGGGCTGGAGCACAGATAGGTTTGATACATTTCCCGGTGTTCCGGGGTGATTTTCTTAAAATTCAGCATACAAATACCTCGTTTCCTTGAGGACAGTATAGCATATTTTTACCGGAATTCAATGGGTGCAATCCCCAAATAATCTGTGCTGCAAGCCGTTTTTTTGTATCACAGCCCACAGAATTCTGCCCAGAGTCAGCAATACCACAGCCTCGCCCAGAGCAACGCACAGGGCGTTGAACCAGAAGGTGTTGCCCAGATACAGCGTCAGCTCCCAGCCTACCAGAAGGGCATTGAACAGGGCCGGCATCCACAGGGCAATCCAGATATGGCGGCGCAGCAGATACATAGTGCCAGCGGCCAGAAAAGTAGCCAGGGTGCCCAGAATGGGGTCCAGAGGCAGCGCGCCTGCGAAGGTCAGATTAAACAGAAAGCAGCCGATGCTGAGACCGGGAATGGCGCTGGGGGTAAACACTGCCAGCACACACAGCGCTTCCGCTACCCGAAACTGCACCGCATAGGAAGCGGAATTGGGAAACAGCAGATTCTGAAAATGGGTCAGCGCCACATACATGGCGGCAATCACAGCGGCCTGGGCCATGATTCTTACGCGTTTGTTCATAGATATCGCTCCAAAATAAAAAATGGACGCAGTCCGCGCCCACAACAAAAAATGAGCGCAAAGCGCCCACCCGATTCCCTAGTTTTGTTTACCGACAGGATGGTCACGAACTGTCCTATAAAATTTTCTTTATTATACGGTGGAGAAAGGCACTTGTCAAGTGGACCTTGTTGGGATATACTATCCATAATTTGCAGGAAATGGGGGGAATTGGATGAAGCGGTATCTGGCTATGCTGCTGGCGCTGGCAATGCTGTTTTGCACCGGCTGTCAGATGAACCCGGCGGCGGAAAGGCCCGCTTCCACCACCGCACCGGAAACCACTGCCGCACCCACTACGCTGCCCACTACTGTGCCCACCACAGTGCCGGAAACGGTGCCTGTCCTGGCCGAGGCGGATATTCACAGCCTTACCGCCCTGTATGGGTTCGTGTATGACCTGACCAACGAGACTCTGCTCTATACCCATGGCGACCAGCAGGCGGAGCGAACACCCGCCAGCATTACCAAGCTGCTGACCATCTGCACAGCCCTGGAGTATCTGGATCCAGCCACAGAAATTACAGCCGGTGTGGAGACTACCTGGATCGATCCCCTTTCTTCCGTGGCGGCTGTGACCCAGGGCTGCCGGATTACGGTGGAACAGCTGGTGCAGGGTATGATGATGCAAAGCGGCAATGATGCCGCCTATGTTCTGGCGGTGGCGGCAGGCAAATCCATTGCCGGCGGCGAGGAATTTACGGAAGAAGAATACCTGCAGGTGTTCATGGATTATATGAATCGCCGGGCCTGCGAGCTGGGATTGAAAAACACCTTCTTTGTGACCCCCGACGGCACCACCGCCCAGGGGCACCACACCACGCCGGAGGATCTGCTGCGGATTGCCAAACTGGCGCTGGAAAATCCTCTGATCCGCAAGTATGCGCTGTGTCTGCAGGAAACGGTGACCTTTGCCAGCGGCCAGGAATACCTGTGGGTCAATACCAACTGGATGCTGCATCCGGAATCGGATTTCTACTGCCCGGATGCCCGGGGGCTGAAAACCGGCTACACCAGCGCCGCAGGCAACTGCATGATCGCCCTGTTTGACGATGACGGCAGGGAACTGCTGATCTGCGTTCTGGGCTGCCCCACCATGCTGGATCGCTTTCGGGACATTCTGCATTTGTACGATCTCTATAAAGATAAACCGGCCGGTGAATGAACCGGCCGGTTTTTGCTGCCATCTGACCGACTAAAATGCCTGTCATTGCCAGCGGCAATCTGTTCCCCCGACAAAAAGAAACGGATTCTTCGACTCCGCTGCGCTCCGCTCAGAATGACAGGAAGAAACCGGAGAACTATCGATTTTTTTGCCGTCGTCCTGAGCGCGCGAAGCGCAGCCGAAGGACCCGCATCCCCATTACCCCGCCGCAATATCGCACCGGATAACGGGAGGCGCAAGAGCCTCCCCTGCATACGCCCCGAAATTTCTTTTTCAATCGTCGGCGAAGCCGACACCACACTTCTTCACTATTACCTATTACCTATTCACTAAAAAACCGGGCTGCCGAAGCAGCCCGGTTCTTGATTTTGGAAATTAAGCTTCCAGGTTGATGCCGGTCTCCTTGGAGAAGACGTGGCAGACATTGCCGCTAAATGCGAAGTTCACAGCAGCGCCGTGAGACAGAGCGGAAACTTCAGCACCGGTCATGTTCATGGTGGAAACCACGATAACGACGTCCTTGCCGTTTGCATCAACGTGCAGGTGGACGGAGGAACCCATCATTTCGGAGACGTCGATCTTAGCGGGCACGCCTGCGCCAGCCAGAGCGATGTGCTCGGGACGGACGCCCAGGGTGATAGCCTGCTCAGCAACGTTGTTCTTAGCCAGGGCAGCCTGCTTCTCCTCGGACAGCTCGACGGTGTACTCGCCCAGAGCAACAGCGTACTTGCCGTTGGCCTTGACCAGCTTGGCGTCGAAGAAGTTCATCTGGGGAGCGCCGATGAAGCCTGCAACGAACAGGTTGTAGGGGTGGTTGAACACTTCCTGAGGAGTGCCGATCTGCTGGATGAAGCCGTCCTTCATGATGACGATACGATCGCCCAGGGTCATAGCCTCGGTCTGGTCGTGGGTAACGTAGATGAAGGTGGTGTTGATACGCTCGCGCAGCTTGATGATCTCAGCACGCATCTGGTTACGCAGCTTGGCGTCCAGGTTGGACAGAGGCTCGTCCATCAGGAAGACCTTGGGGTTACGAACGATAGCACGGCCGATGGCAACACGCTGACGCTGACCGCCGGACAGAGCCTTGGGCTTACGGCCCAGGTACTGGGTGATGTCCAGGATCTCAGCAGCTTCCTTAACAGCTCTGTCGATCTCGTCCTTGGGGGTGTGACGCAGCTTCAGAGCGAAAGCCATGTTTTCGTAAACGGTCATGTGGGGGTACAGAGCGTAGTTCTGGAAGACCATGGCGATGTCGCGGTCCTTGGGGGCCACGTCATTGACCAGACGGTCGCCGATGTAAAGCTCGCCTTCGGAGATCTCTTCCAGACCGGCGACCATACGCAGAGTGGTGGACTTACCGCAGCCGGAGGGACCGACCAGAACGATAAATTCCTTGTCAGCGATTTCCAGGTTGAATTCCTGAACCGCCACAACACCCTTATCGGTGATCTGCAGGTTGGCCTTTTCCTTCTCGGGCTCGTCGTTCTTCTTCTTTTTCTTGGCTGCCTTTGCGTCGTCGCCGCTGTAGGGGTAGATCTTCTTGATGTTCTTCAGGGACAAACTTGCCATAATTTACTGACTCTAAACGCACCTAAATTTCGCATGCGTTCTTACCTTCCGGAAAGCAAAAATTCCGGGGGCATTACGACAGGTCTCCACACTGCCGCACCGTGAGTCCAACGGGTTTGTATTTCCTCCTTTTTTTACGATATGCGACCTATTTTTGTGGAGTAGGGCGCACTCGTTCGGATGCTATAATGATAGCACAGGCGGGCGCTTCCTGCAATTGTGTTTTCTCACAGTTTTTGTCATGATTTTTGTGCTGTTTGCCAAAAATCTTCGGCAGCTTGCGGGAAGAGGATGCAGCGTATTCCCTTTTTCGGCATATACTGCTGGTATCCGGCTGCTGCGGCGGCCGGAAGAGAAAGGAAGGTGCTTTTTATGGAATATATCCGGCAGGTGCTGCGGGATTTGCAGATTCGGCATCCGGAGCAGCGGGAATTTTTGCAGGCGGCGAAGGAGGTGCTGGAATCTCTGACACCGGTGATGGCAAGTGGGAAATATGAGAACATGGGGCTGCTGGAGCGGCTGGTGACCCCGGAGCGGTGCGTGATTTTCCGGGTGCCCTGGACGGATGAAGCAGGGCAGGTGCGGGTCAATACCGGCTACCGGGTGCAGTTCAATTCCGCCCTGGGGCCTTATAAAGGGGGACTGCGGTTTCACCCCACGGTAAACTTAAGCATCATCAAATTTCTGGGCTTCGAGCAGATCTTCAAGAACGCCCTGACGGGGCTTCCTATGGGCGGCGGCAAGGGCGGCGCGGACTTCGATCCCAAAGGAAAATCCGACCGGGAGATCATGGCCTTCTGCCAGAGCTACATGACGGAGCTGTACCGGCATATCGGCCCGGATACGGATGTGCCTGCGGGGGACATCGGCGTGGGCGGCCGGGAGATTGGCTATCTTTTCGGACAGTATAAGCGGCTGCGGGGTGCATTTGAAGGGGGAACCCTCACCGGGAAAGGTCTTGCCTACGGGGGCTCCCTGCTGCGCAAACAGGCCACCGGCTACGGGCTGCTGTACCTGACGGCGGAAATGCTGCACCATCACGGCCACGCTCTGGCAGGAAAAACCGTGGCGGTGTCCGGGGCGGGAAATGTAGCCCTCTACGCCATGGAAAAGGCATGGCAGTTAGGGGCAAAGCCCATTACCTGCTCCGATTCCGATGGCTGGATCTACGATCCCGATGGCATTGACATTGCCCTGCTGAAGAAGATCAAAGAAGAAAAGCGCCAGCGGCTTACTGCCTATGCCGCGCAGCGTCCCGGGGCGCAGTACCACACCGGTAAGGGGCTGTGGGAAACGCCCTGCGAGATTGCCCTGCCCTGTGCCACCCAGAACGAAGTGAACATTCTGGATGCCGAAGCTCTGGTGAAAAACGGCTGCATAGCCGTGGCGGAGGGAGCCAACATGCCCCTGACCTGGGAAGCAACCGGATACTTGCAGCGCAAAGGCGTGCTGTTTTGCCCCGGAAAGGCTGCCAATGCCGGGGGCGTGGCGGTTTCGGGGCTGGAAATGAGCCAGAATGCCCAGCGACTTTCCTGGACGGAAGCGGAGGTGGATGCCAAACTCCGGGAAATTATGGCATCTATTTTCCGAAATGTCGATGCCGCCGCAAAGCAGTGGGGCAGGGAAGGGGACTATGTGGCAGGGGCCAATATTGCGGGATTCCTGAAAGTGGCGGAAGCTATGGAAGCCCAGGGGATTGTCTAGGCTTGATTCCTGGAAAATCTGTGGTAGAATGTAGGAAAAAAACAAAGGAGAATTTCCTATGCTCACCATGGAACAGGCAAAGCAGCTGCTTGCCACCACCACGACCCAGGAACATCTGTTCCTCCACGCCAAGAATGTCAGCGTCGCTATGGGCGGCATTGCCCGTCACCTGGGGGCAGAAGCTGCCCACTGGGAAGCCATCGGCTACCTGCACGACTATGACTATGAGCAGTTCCCCGAGGAACACCTGCAGCACACGGAGCAGCCCCTGCTGGCGGCAGGCCTTACTGCCGAAGAAGTCCGGGCAATTCTGGCCCACGGCTACGGCCATATCAATGATGTGACCCCTGTCACCGATATGGAGAAGGCCCTCTTTACAGTGGATGAGCTGACGGGTATTATCCAGGCTGCAGCCCGGATGCGGCCCGCCGGTATCACCGACATGGAGATTTCCAGCTTCATGAAAAAGTTCAAGGATAAGAAGTTCGCCGCCAAGTGCGACCGAGAAGTGATCAAGCAGGGCTGCCAGATGATGGGCATGGAGGTCAAGGATGTGGCCGCTGTGTGCATCGAGGCTATGAAAGCCCACGCCGAAGAACTGCAGATCGGCCCCAAGGCATAAAAAATATCCGGCAACGGGAAACGCCCGCTGCCGGAATTTTTTTGTGGTGCGCAAGTTGTTGACATCTGTAACCAGATATGCTATAGTGTGGTTACAGATGTCAACAACACAGGAGCGTGGTAGATATGAACAATAAACAGATTGCCCTGACGGAAGCGGAATGGATGGTAATGGAGTGCCTCTGGGAGAAATCCCCCCGAACCGGCAGGGAGACTGTGGACTGGCTGAATCGGAAAATGGGCTGGACAAGAAGTACTACACTGACAATGCTGCGCCGTCTGGAAGCAAAGGGCGCAGTGGCCGGTGATACAGAAAGGGAACTGAAGACATTCTGCCCCTTGATCGCCCGTGAAGAGGTGGCAGTCCGTGAGACGGAAAACCTGCTGGAACGGGCATATAAAGGCAGTCTGAGTCTTCTTGTCAGCAGCCTTACCAAGAAGCAAAGTCTGCCCCAGAAGGAAATCGATGAACTGTACGCTATCCTGAGGGAAATGGAGGGGAAGCACGGTGACTGAGTGGATACTATCGTCCAGCATCCTGATTCTGATCGTTATCGGTTTGCGGACCTTGTTTAAGGGCAAAATCAGCCTGAGATTGCAGTATGCCATCTGGGGTCTGGTGCTTCTGCGGCTTCTGCTCCCTGTTAGCTTTGGCAGCAGCAGGATCAGTGTGGAAAATCTTTCCGAAACCATACAGAAGCAGCCGGCTGTTCAGGCGTTTTCGGATGTGGGAAATCTGAATATTCCGTCCCAATCCTATGAAGATGCCTATCATCAGGTAGTGCAGGAATATGAAGCGGCAGGAATCGATGTGGGCAGTCTGCAGGGCAGCGATCTGGAGGCGCTGGAATATGAAGCCTACGATCAGATGAGAGGCAAGCGCCTTTCGGAAATCGCCGGAGAAATTGCCCTTGTGATCTGGGTTGCGGGAATGGCGCTGGTGGGAATCGCGTTTGTTTCAACCAATATCCGTTTCCGTAACAGAATCCTGTTCTCCCGGCGTGCGCTGGAGATACAGAAAAATCATCTGAATGTATACGCTACCGGGGAAATCGATACACCCTGTCTTTTTGGCATGAAGCATCCTGCTATCTATGTGACCTGCGGCGTTGCAGATAATCAGACGCTGCTTCGCCATACCCTGGAGCATGAAGCCACTCACTACCGGCACGGTGACCATATCTGGGCTGTGCTTCGCTGCGTATGCCTTGCGGTTCACTGGTACAATCCCCTGGTCTGGTGGGGCGCGTTTCTATCCCAGCGGGATGCAGAGCTTGCCTGCGATGAAGCCACCATTCAGCGTCTGGGAGAAGCGGAACGGGCCGAATATGGCCGCACACTCATCGGCATGACCTGTCAGAAAAAAGCCAATATTCTGGTCACCGCTACCACTATGAATTCCGGTAAACGCGGACTAAGAGAGCGAATTATGCTGATCGCGAAGAAACCCAAGATGGCACTGTATACGCTGCTGACCGTGATATTGGTGGCAGCGATAGCCGTAGGCTGTACCTTCACAGGGGCAAAAAAGGAAACCGCCGGGGAACTTGCCGGCACCAAAGTATTCATATCGGAAGCGGAAGTAACCGGTATGACGATTCATTGCCTGCCCGATGCCGATCAGCGTGTAGAAGATTCTCAGCTTGCGGAAATGACCCAGTGGGTACTTGGCTTTGCATATGGGGAAGCCCTTGACGAAAATGCAGTTCTGGAACCCGGGAGTAACACATTTTCCGTGACATTGTATTATGCGGATGGAACGGAACAGACGGCTTACCTTGACTATGAAACCGTAGACGGAATCACCTACAGAATCAACCGCCAGAGTGCGCCTGCCTGCTGGCAGGATATTCTGGGGAAGGAAGAACCGGCAGAAACGGAACCTCCTGCGACAGAGCCTCCCGCGACGGAAATTCCCGATAACGCGCCCCCTGTCAATATACCGGAAGTATTTTCTGCGGAACTGGACCGGGACAAGGTTTGCATCGCGGTACAGCCCAATGGGCTGGTACCGGATGGCGGCACCTATCTGTATCTCATTCCGGAAAACCAGGAAGCGTTGCTGAAACACTACACAGCGGCAATGGCTTCTGCCCATACAGATACCCAGTGGGACAGCGGCAATCCGCGTTCCGGCTGGCGGATCGTCTATCAGGATATGTGGTGGCAGGTTACGGAAAGCGGCGACATGTTTGGTGTTGACCGTAAGACCTATGACCGTGTCTGTATTGATGCCAACGATGCCCGGGCGCTTTATGAATTCTGTGATGCGCAAGTGAAGGCCGCCGGTATCGGTGAGCCTGTCCGACCCGCGGATATTACGAAGATCAAGTCTGCCACACTATATTGGAACGGCACCCATACTGTCACAGATGTGTATGCCCTGAATCAGATTCAGCAATGGATCGCCAATTCCGCAGAAGTGGTCAGCGCGTCCTGCTGGTTTACAGCCCAGCTGACCCTGGAACTGGAAAACGGTGAAACCAGGACGATTTTCATGGCAACGGATGATTGTGCCGCATGGATGAGCGAGGGCGTTGTCTATAGTTTCGGGGAAATTACGGAGGAAGGCGTTAAGGGCAACGAGGAATTCTACTCCCTGTTTGCGCCTGCTGTGATCCACGAAAAATCCAAGGAAGGCATGGATGCTCTGGGAAGGTATATGATCTATCTGAATTGGAGCCGCTATGCCAATACTTACGATGCGGACGAAGTCTTTGCCCTGATCAATCTGATCGAACAATGGGCGGCAGAAGAACCCACTTACCACCGTTTTGGCGGTGCGATCGGATGGACCGTGGGTTTAGACGGTGCCTACGCAGATTACTATGCAGGTATGTTGGCGCGGCTGTACCAGATTGCCCCTTCCGAGTTTGCCTGGGCCTGCCTGGGCAATGCTTCTGATGAAAATGAAAAGCATACCCTTGGCATGCTGGGCTATCATTGGAACATGCCTGTGGAGGATGTCCGCGCAAAGCTTGCGGCGGATATTGGGCAGAATTGAGGAAACTATGAAACGACTGATTCTGCTTTTTCTGTTGGTGTCCCTTGCTGTGAATCTGTCTGCCTGTACGGTGCCGGAGGACTGGGAAACAGAACCGGGGGTTGTGATTCAGGTAAAAGACCCGACAGAGGAACCGACGGTTCTTCCGGAAACGGAACCGTTATTCCTATGGCGATCAGGAGCCGGTGAATACCAAATCCAAATCTCTGGCAAAGGCAGTCCGGGAGATTTCCGGGTATGATCTGGCAAGCAGTAACGGCATAGATGGTGCCGGGTATAAAGATTGGGTGATGGAACAGCTGGGAATCCCGTCTCTTACCATCGAGATAGGCTGTGAGGAAGCGGCTCTGGCCCAGCGGGAGATTTACAGCATCTTCGCGCGGAATTACCGGGTGCTGCCCGCGATTGCCCGGTGGCTCCAAATGCAGAAATGACCGTCAGCTTTTGCTGACGGTCATTTCTGTGATATATAAAGTTGGTTATACTTCTTTCAAAATGGTCTTGCCTGCATGGATGCCGGTGCCTGCGCCGTTGCGCAGGGCTACCTGACCGTTAACGATCACATGGCGCACGCCGTCGGGCCATACACGGGATTCCAGGAAGGTGGCCTTGCTGCCGATGGTGGCGGGGTCGAACACCGCAATATCCGCAGCCATGCCCTCAGCCAGGATGCCTCTGTCCTTGATGCCCAGAATGGCAGCGGGCAGGGCGGTGACCTTATACACAGCATCCTCCAGAGGCATCAGGTTGTGCTCCCGGACGGTCTGGAAGAACCGGACGAACGCGGCGAAATACCGGGGATGGGGGATGTAGACGGTGCGGGTGGGGTCGTGGGAGATGGAGCCGCCGTCACTGCCTACGCAGATGAAGCGCTTTTCCATGATCCGAAGCATGTCGGCCTCGTTCATGGAGAAGTAGACGCAGCTGCAGGTGGCGCCGCAGTCAATCAGAACCTTCTTGGCAGCTTCAATGGGGGTAAGACCAAATTCTGCGCCCAGCTGGGTCAGGGTCTTGCCCTCCCACTGGGGGAACTGACGGGCGGTGGTTACTACCAGCACGGCATCGGAGCCACCGCGGTTGTCCATTTCCTTCTGCATATCGGCCAGAATGGTGCCGTCATCGTTTTGCAGCCGCTTTACCAGCTGTGCCTTGCCGCCTTCGTGGGCCCAATGGGGCACCAGGGCGGAAAGGGAGGTGCTGCTGGCGGTGAAGGGATACTGGTCACAGGTGATGTTCAGGCCTCTTGCACGGGCAGCTTCCAGCTTTTCCAGCAGCTCCGGGCTGCGGCCCCACTGGGGGGTACCCATGAGCTTCAGGTGAGAGATCTGGATATGTACGCCGGACTTCTCGGCAATGTCGATCATTTCGTCCACAGCTTCGAAAAGCTTGGGGCCTTCGTTGCGCATGTGCACAGCCAGGATGCCATCATACTTGGCGATGACCTTGGAAAGCTCTACCAGCTCTTCCCGGGCGCTGAATGCGCTGGGGGGATAAATAAGGCCCAGGCTCATGCCGAAAGCGCCACGCTGCATTTCCCGCTCCAGCAGTGCCTTCAATTTTTCCATCTCTTCGGGATTGGGGTCACGGTTCACATAGCCCATGACGGCAACCCGGAGATTGCTGTGGCCCAGCAGCGCGCCGTAGTTGATGCAGCTGCCCTTGGCGTTACCGGCTTCGGCATAATCGGAAACGGAGAGGAAGGTGCCCAGTCTGCCCTGGGCCTTCAGCCAGCTGTCTACCTGCTCAAAGCTCTCTTCCAGAGCGGGCATCACGCAGGTGCCGCAGTTGCCCATGATCTCGGTGGTAACACCCTGAGCCAGCTGGCTTTCCAGGGTGCCGCCCCGCAGATGCAGATCATCGGAATGGGAGTGGGGGTCGATAAAGCCGGGAGCAACAGCCAGGCCGGTGACATCCAGCACTTCCTTGGCTTCGGCTTCCTCAGTGGTGATGCGGGCGATTTTGCCGTCTGCAACGCAGACATTGGCGGTATAGGGGGCGCTGCGGGTGCCGTCTACTACCAGACCGCCCCTCAGAATCAGATCATACATGCTTTGCTTCCTCCATTGCCAGCTTGTCCAGTTTACAGTTGCGGATATACATTGCCAGGTCAGCGCTGACCATGATGAAGTTCAGCACATAGAAGAACAGCACATACCACTTCTGGGCGAAGGAGGCCATGTACGCTTCATTCACCAGTTTGGAGGTAATGCCGGCCACATAACCAAAGAGGATCAGGCACAGAAATGCCACGCTTTTGCCCTTGGCGGTGCGGGCCTTGTAGGACTTCATCACATTCATGGGCCAGGAGGCACCGAAGCTGACGATCATAATAATTTCCAGAATTTCTGCCATGATAATGCTCTCCTTATTGAATGTTCTCTAAAGCACAGTGTTCCAGGGCAAGACCCTTGCGGTAGCTTTCCAGATACCGGCTGAAGCCTGCCACTTCTTCTTCCGTAGGTGCAACGGTGACGCTTTCCGCGTCCCGGAATACCACATTTTGCAGATAGCTTTCCAGAGGCATATCCTGCGCGTGTGCCCGGTAAGCTGCCAGCACCGCCATACCGTAGGGGCCGCCTTCACCGGCGGTGGTCATCACGGTAACGGGGGAATTCATAGCCGCTGCCAGATAGCGCTGGGCTACGCCGGGGGTCTTGAACAGACCGCCGTGACCGGTCAGCTGCCGGATCTGCACCTGCTCAGCTTGCAGAATCCGGTTGCCCAGGGCAAGGGATGCCATGGTGCCGCAGATCTGGCTGCGCATGAAATTGGCCAGGGAAAGCTTGTTTTCCGGCTTCCGTACCAGCAGGGGGCGGCCTTCGGAAACCCCGGTGATATGCTCGCCGGCAATGTAATTGTAAAGGAGAATGCCGCCGCAGTCCGCTTCGCCTTCCAGACTCTTGTTGAAAAGATCCGTGTAGAGGTTGGAGGCATCTGCGCCGGAAACTTCCAGGATCTCCCGGAACATGCGCATCCAGGCATCCAGCTCGGAAGAACCGTTGTTGCAGTGTACCATAGCTACAGGCAGGCCGCCGGGAGTGGCCACCATGTCGATATCCCGGTAGAGCTTGCTGAGATTCTTCTGCAGCACCACCATGGAGAAAATGGATGTACCGGCAGACACATTGCCGGTGCCGGAGGCTACCGCGTTGGTGGCAACCATGCCGGTACCTGCGTCACCTTCCGGGGGAACCATGGGGATACCGGGCTGCAGTGTGCCGGTGGGGTCCAGCAATTTAGCACCCTCCGCTGTCAGGCAGCCGGCATCGGCACCTGCGGAAAGTACCTGGGGCAGGATCTGCTGAATCGTCCAGGGGTAATTCCTGCCTGCGACGAGGGCGGAGAATTTTTCCAGCATGGCTGCGTCATAACTGCCGGTGGCAGGATCGATGGGGAACATGCCGGAGGCCTCACCTACGCCGATGACCCGGCGGCCTGTAAGCAGACTGTGGATGTAGCCTGCCAGAGTGGTGAGGGCACAAATCTGGGGCACATGGGCCGCATCGCAGAGGATCATCTGATACAGATGGGAAATGCTCCAGCGCATGGGAACATTAAACTGGAACAGCTCTGTCAGGGTATCGGCAGCGGCGCCGGTGTTGGTGTTGCGCCAGGTCAGGAAGGGGGAGAGCTGCTGGCCGTTTGCATCCAGGGCAATGTAGCCGTGCATCATGCCGGAGATACCCAGAGCACCCACAGTGGTCAGGGGCAGGCCGTATTTTGCCTGCACATCGGCAGCCAGGTCCGCGAAGCTTGCCTGCAGACCTGCTACAGCATCCTCCAGGCGATAGGTCCACAGGCCGTTTTCCAGGCGGTTTTCCCAGCTGAAAGCACCGGTAGCCAGCACCTGATGGGATTCATCGATGAGCACAGCCTTGATCCGGGTGGAACCCAGCTCGATGCCCAGGGCGGTTGCGCCGGTACGGATGGCTTCCATGGCGGATTGACAGTTCATGGGAGATTCCTCCTTTGCTGTATGTTTTCTGCATACCATTATAATCCGATTGCCAAAAAATGCAAGAATCTCCCGGCGGATTCCTGGGAAAAAGCAGAAAATGCTATATCCCGGTGGGAAGATGCCAAAAGCTGTGCAGGACTTTAGGCGGAGGGCTGTTTTGCTGTTGTAATTTTGTGGGATTTATGCTAGATTATAAAATGGCTGGTGACAGCCTATGATACTTTACAAACATAATGAAGAGGTGCTTTCTGTGGAGTATACGAAGAATTTCGGCTTCCGGCACAAGGCGGGTATTATTCTGCCGGTGAGCAGCCTGCCGTCAAAATACGGCATTGGCAGCTTTGGCCGGGAAGCCCATGGGTTTATTGATTTTCTGGATGCCACGGGTCAGAAATGCTGGCAGGTGCTGCCCCTGAACCCCACATCCTATGGCGACAGCCCCTATCAGTCCCCGGCATCTTCTGCGGGCAATCCCTATTTTGTTGACCTGGAGATTCTGAAAGAAAAGGGACTGCTGACGAAAAAAGAACTGGATGCCCAGCGCTATAACAGCGAACGGGTGGATTACGGCCGCCTGTTCAATACCCGCTATGGGGTGCTGCGGCAGGCCTATGCCCGGTTCCGGCCCGATGCTGCCTACAAAACCTTTGTGAAGAAAAATGCCTTCTGGCTGGAAAACTACGCCCTGTTTATGGCGCTGAAAGTCCATTACGGCCACCGGCAGTGGACTGCCTGGGCGACCGAACACCGGGACTACCGCAAGGCGCTGCTGCACAAGGCGGATTTTGAGCCGGAAATGGGCTTCTGGCGCTGGGTGCAGTTTGAATTTGCTACCCAGTGGAAAGCCGTCCGGGAGCACGCCAAGAAATGCGGCATTACCATTATCGGCGACATGCCTATTTATGTGGCCCATGACAGCGTGGATGTTTGGGCAGCGCCGGAGCAGTTTTTGCTGGATGAAAGCTGCCATCCTACCGTGGTGGCGGGCTGCCCGCCGGATGGTTTCTCCCCCGACGGCCAGCTTTGGGGCAATCCCATCTACAACTGGGCGCTGATGGAGAAGCAGAATTTTTCTTGGTGGCTGGAGCGCATTGGCGCGGCTTTCCAGAAGTATGATATTCTGCGCATTGACCATTTCCGGGGCTTTGCCGGTTATTATCATGTGCCCTACGGCGATGCCACTGCCAGAAACGGCAAGTGGGATTCTGCCCCCGGCCTTGCCCTGTTCCGCACTATCCGGGCAGCATATCCCAGAGCGAAGATCATTGCGGAAGACCTGGGCTTCATTACGGAAGATGTGCGGGAACTTCTGACGGACACCGGTTTCCCGGGTATGAAGATGCTCCACTTTGCCTTCTACGATCCTGACAGCGAGAATCTGCCCAGAATGTATGAAAGCCGCAACTGCGTGGTGTATTCCGCTTCCCACGATTCCGACTGCAGCTACACCTGGCAGAAGAACCTCCGGGGCGCTGCCCGGCTCAGATTCAATCTGGAATGCCCCCGGAATCAAGAACAGCACAGAGTGTACGATCTGATCGAGTTTGCCTTCCGGAGTAAGGCCAATCTGGCTATGGTGCCCATGCAGGACTATCTGCTGCTTTCCAATGCAGAAGGCCGCATGAATGAGCCTGCCACTGCCACTGGCAACTGGGCATGGCGGCTGAAGCCCGGCTATAACCGGGAAAAGCTGAGAAATCAGATTTTGGCGCTGACGGTACGCACGAAACGAAATAAATAAAAGAGGAAAAGAATATGAAAAGAGTATTGCGTTTGATTTCTTTCCTGCTGGCCATGGTCATGACCCTGGGCCTTGCAGCTTGCGGTTCCCAGCCGGAACCCACTCAGCCGGTAACTCAGGCCCCCACCCAGGCACCCACTGAGGTACCTACGGAGCCTCCCGTGGTGGAAGAATACACCGAGCCCATCCCCGATGGCCATAATCAGGTGGTGTTCTACTGGAACTACCCCGGCACATATGAAACTTGCGACATGTGGATCTGGCTGCCGGAAAAGGACGGCAAGGGCTACACCTTCCATGAATGCGAATACGGCGGCAAGGTGATCGTCAATGTCCCCGAGGGGGTTGAGCAGGTGGGCTTCATCGTCCGCAGAGACTGCTCCGAGCCCGGCGGCACTTCCTGGGGCAGCGCCACCAAGGACTATGACCAGGACCGCTTCGCCAAAGTGGAAGGCAAGCAGACTGTGATCTACCTGCAGACAGGCGATCCCAATCAGTATATTAGTAGCGACGGAGGAAAAACACTGGATATGGCAAAGAAATTCACCATGGTGAGCATGGCAGACCGGAACAAGCTTTCCTATAAGCTCACCCCCAAGACGATGATCTCCAACGCAGCCCAGGTGAAGGTGCTGGAGGACGGCAAGGAAGTGGCTGTTGCCGCAATTTCCACCCTGGGCAAGGAAGCAGCATCCGGCTATATCGAGCTGGCACAGGATCTGGATCTGAGCAAAAGCTACACCGTTTCTATT
Organism: Oscillospiraceae bacterium; assembly: GCA_017435525.1. GTDB lineage: Bacteria > Bacillota > Clostridia > Oscillospirales > Oscillospiraceae > Faecousia. The sequence continues at coordinate 21,076 of JAFSEW010000057.1, forward strand.
GAGGGCTACGGCGAAAAAACCGCCATCCCCATGGAAATTTTCGACAGCGAATACTTTGCCGAAACCTACCACTATGACGGCAACGATCTTGGTGCCGTAATCCACGGCGGCAATACCACCTTCAAGGTGTGGGCCCCCACCGCATCCAAGGTGGTGCTGAACCTGTTTGAAGCCGGTGACGGTGTGGACGCTTATAAGAGCGTGGAAATGGTAAGAGGCGAGAAGGGCGTTTGGTCCCACACCGAGGCATGCGGCCACGGCACCTACTATACCTACACCGTTACCACCGCTCTGGGCACCCAGGAAGCTGTGGATATCTACGCCAAGGCCGCCGGTGTCAACGGCAACCGGGGCATGGTGGTGGATCTGTCCCTGACCGATCCCGAAGGCTGGAATTCCGCCGACCTGAAAAACCCCATCTCCAACTATTCCGAAGCCATTATCTGGGAAGTCCATGTCCGTGACTTCTCCAATACCATTGCTGATTCTAAGTATCCGGGCAAGTACCTGGCCTTTACCGAAACCGGCCTTGTGAACGAGCACGGCCAGAGCGTGGGTATCGATTATCTGAAGCAGCTGGGCATTACCCATGTGCACCTGCTGCCTGTGTACGACTATGCCACCGTGGACGAAACCACCCCTGAGGATGAATTCAACTGGGGCTACGATCCCAAGAACTACAATGTGCCCGAAGGCAGCTACTCCACCGACCCCTATCACGGTGAAGTGAGAATCCAGGAGTACAAGCAGATGGTGCAGGCCCTCCATGAGGCCGGTATCAGCGTGGTCATGGATATGGTGTATAACCACACCTACGACGGCAACAGCGCCTTCAACAAGATCGTGCCTTACTATTACTACCGCTACACCAGCACCGGCGCAAACTCTTCCGCCAGCGGCTGCGGCAATGACACCGCTTCCGAGCGCAATATGTTCGGCAAGTTCATGGTGGACTCCACCGCCTACTGGGTGGAGGAATACAAGCTGGACGGCCTGCGCTTTGACCTGATGGGCCTGCATGATCTGCAAACCATGCAGGAAGTGGAAGCAGCGGTTCACGCCGTGAATCCCAACGCCATCCTCTACGGCGAAGGCTGGACCATGGGTGCCACCATCGACGGCAGCGCCCAGGCAAATCAGAGCAATATCAGCCAGATCAAGCCCACCGATGACGGCATCGGTGCCGTGGCGGTGTTCAACGATGTGATCCGCGACGGCCTGAAGGGCAGCGTGTTTGAGAAAACAGCCAAGGGCTATATCAGCGGCGCTTCCGCTGCCAACACCGCCAAGATCATCTTCGGTATCAAGGGCGGCCAGGGCGTCAGCCAGGGCTGGGCTGTGGACAATGCCATGGTGGTCAACTATATGAGCGCCCATGACAACAACACCCTCTGGGACAAGCTGCTGCTGAGCAATCCCGATAATACCGACGATCAGCGCAACCGGATGAACAACCTGGGCGCTGCCATTGTAATGATCGCCAAGGGCACCCCCTTCTGGCAGGCAGGCGAAGAGATGCTGCGCACCAAGGGCGGCGACGAGAACAGCTACAAGTCCAGCGACGCTGTGAATAATATCGACTGGTCTGTGCTCCGGGAAGGCACCAGAGAGTATGCCACCATGCTGTATTATAAGGGCCTCATCGAAATGCGTAAGGCATACGATATCTTTACCAGCCCCGATGCACAGGTGATCAGCGCAGAAGAACTGGGCAGCGGCATTCTGGCCGTTACCTTCGATGACGGTAAGGGCGGTCAGGCCCTGGTTCTGATCAACCCCCATAACACCGGTCTGCCCTATACCCTGGAAGGCCAGTGGAATCTGGTTGCCACCGCCACCGAAGCCGGTGCCGCAGTGCTGGCCCAGGAGACCGGCAGCGTTACCGTGGATGCCATCGGTGTCCGGGTGTATGTCAACGACAAGCTGGCAAAATAAACCATATTCCGAAGCATTTCTGTCATTCTGAGCGAAGCGGAGCGAAGTCGAAGAATCTGCGCACTGGAGCATTGTATGCAGTATAACCGGTGCGAAGATCCTTCGATTCGCTGACGCTCACTCAGGATGACAGTCGTTTTCCAACATGTTTTTATATGGAGGGGCTATGAATACAAAAAAGACAATTCAGATCCTGGCAGGGCTTTTGGCAGCCCTTTCGCTGGCAGCCTGCGCAGCCAATCCGGAAGAAACCGTGGGGGAGAGCCTCTATAGCGACGCCCCCGGCAACGCCGTCACCTCCGATACCCTCTATGTGCAGAAGGTGGAAAACCTGCCGGAGGATTTTATTCTGGGCATGGATGCTTCCTGCGTGCCTGCCCTGGAAGCCGGCGGCGTGCGCTACTACGACCATGACGGCAACCATAAAAATGTCTATGAGATCCTCAGTGACAACGGCATCAACTATATCCGGGTCCGGGTGTGGAACGATCCCTTCGATGCTAACGGCAACGGATATGGCGGCGGCAACTGCGATATTGAGAATGCCGTGACCATCGGCAAAGCTGCCACAGCGTTCGGCATGAAGCTGCTGGTGGACTTCCACTACAGCGATTTTTGGGCCGATCCCGGCAAGCAGAGAGCCCCCAAGGCATGGCAGGGGATGGATATCGACCAGAAGAGCGAAGCATTGTATCAATACACCAAAGAATCCCTGCAGAAGCTGGTGGATGCCGGGGTGGATGTGGGCATGGTGCAGATCGGCAACGAGACCAACGGCGCTCTGTGCGGCGAAACCAGCAGCGCTCTGGGCGGCTGGAAGAAAATCATGCAGCTGATCAGCGCGGGCTCCAAGGCTGTCCGGGAGGTTTGCCCCCAGGCGTTGGTTGCCGTGCATTTTGCCAATCCCGAAAAGGCTGACAGCTATGTCAGCTACGGCAAGAACCTTGCGTACTACCAGGTGGATTACGATGTGTTTGCATCCTCCTATTATCCCTTCTGGCACGGCACGCTGGAGAATCTTTCCCAAGTGCTGTCGAACATCGCAACTACTTACAATAAAAAGGTCATGGTGGCGGAGACTTCCTATGCCTACACCGCTGCGGATTCCGATTTCCACGGCAATACCATCGGTGAAGGCGGCGGCATTGTGAAGGACTATCCCTTCACAATCCAGGGGCAGGCCAATCTGGTGCGCGATGTCATCGATACCGTGGCCAACAAGACTACAAACGGCATCGGTGTGTTCTATTGGGAAGGCACCTGGATCGCCGCAGGCGGCAAATCTTACGAAGAAAACGCAGCCCTCTGGGAGCGCCATGGCTCCGGCTGGGCAGCCTCTTACGCGGCAGATTACGATCCCGACGATGCGGGTAAGTGGTACGGCGGCTGCGCCGTGGACAATCAGGCGTTCTTCGATCCCCAGGGAAAAGCCCTGGAATCTTTGAAGGTGTTCAGTCTGGTCAGAACGGGCAATGCCATCGAAAACAAGCCTGACGCCATTGAAGATACGAATCTGATTCTGGATCTCAAGGGCGAGATTCTCCTGCCCGAGACGGTCAACGCCGTGATGCTGGATAATTCCAAAGAAGAAATTCCTGTGCAGTGGCACGATGTGGATGCCGAGGCTATGAAAAACGGCGGCGTTGCCAAGTATACCGTCAAGGGTACTGCCGGGGGCATGGAAGCTGTGTGCTATGTGTCCATGGTCAATTACAATTATCTGCAGAACTGGAGCTTTGAAGAGGGAGAGACCGGCTGGACTGCCACCGCGCTGAAAAGCTTCGATGAGCTGTATGTGGAAGACAAGGTCACCGATTCCGTCACCGGCACCAAGCACTATCATTTCTGGGGCGCTGCCGCCAATGCGGTGGAATTCACCCTGGAACAGGATGTGGCAGATCTGCGGCCCGGCAAGTATGACTACAGCATTTCCATTATGGGCGGCGATGGCGGCGAGACTGAGATCTATGCCTATGTGAAGATCAACGGCCAGATCGTTGCCCGGGGCGACACCACCATTACTGTGTATAACCAGTGGCATACCGCTGCCATTCAGGGGGTGGAATATGCCGAAGGCGACACCCTCACCGTTGGCTTGTATGTCCGCTGTGACGGTGCCAATGCCTGGGGCAAGATCGATGATGCCATGCTCAATGCTGCGGAAGAATAAGAGGAAATACCTATGAAAAAACTTGTATCTGTATTACTGGCAGCGCTGCTGCTGGCAGGCTGTGGGGCAAACCCCGCACCCACCGAACCGGCCGAGACCGTTCCCACGGAGCCTCCCGTAATGGTGGACCCCGTGAACGATAATTACCGCACCTTCTATCAGGTGTTTGTGGGCTCCTTCTCCGATTCCAATAACGATGGCATCGGCGATCTGCGGGGCGTCATCAACCGGCTGGACTACCTCAACGACGGCAACATCCTTTCCGGGAAGAGCCTGGGGGTGCAGGGCATTTGGCTGTCTCCCATTTTCTCTTCCCCCTCTTACCATAAGTACGATGCCAGCGACTACTACAGCGTGGACTGGCGCTTCGGCACGGAGGAAGACCTGAAAGAGCTGATTGCCAAGTGCGAAGAGCGGAACATCAAGCTGATTCTGGATCTGGTGATCAACCACACCTCCAGCCAGCATCCATGGTTCCAGCAGTTCAAGGAAGCCAGATTGGGCGGCGATACGGAAAATCCTTACTATGACTTTTATTCCTGCGTCACCACTGCGGAAAAACAAAACGGCGTGACCTACCAGAAAATCGCCGGTGTGGATGCCTGGTTCGAGTGCAATTTCTCCGGGGATATGCCGGAGCTGAACTACGACAATCCCGATGTCCGCCAGGCTATGGTGGATCTGGCCAAGTACTATCTGGATCTGGGTGTGGATGGTTTCCGCTTTGATGCCGTGAAGTATATCTACTACGGCGATACCCCCCGGAGCGTAGAATTCTGGGATTGGTATATGCAGCAGCTGAAGGCCATCAAGCCCGATATCTACTGCGTGGGGGAATGCTGGTCCGGCGAGACGGAGATCATCGAGTACTACAGCGCCATGAACTGCTTCAACTTTGCCATGGCACAGGCAGAGGGCGTGGCGGCCAGCGCCGCCAAGGGCTTCGGCATGGCCAAGTTCACCAACTATGTGGAAAGCTTCCAGAATAAGCTGCTGGCGAAGAATCCGGAAGCCATGGCCATGAGCTTCCTGTCCAACCATGATATGGACCGGATCGCCGGTGCTTTTATCCTGGAGAACAACATGCGCATGGCGGCAAACCTCTATCTGCTGTCTCCCGGCTCTCCCATGATCTATTACGGCGAAGAGATCGGCCTGCGGGGTTCCCGGGGCAGCGAGAATACCGATGCCAACCGGCGTCTGGCCATGCCCTGGGGCGACGGCGATCTGATCCGGGATCCTGTGGGCAGCACCTATCCTGCGGCCAACCAGATCCCCACCACCGTGGCGGATCAGGTGGCGGATGAAAACAGCCTCTACAATTATTACTGCAAGCTTATCGCCATCCGGCACAAGTATCCCGCCATTGCCCGGGGGCTCTATACCTCCCTGGACTGCGGCGAGAAGAATCTGGGCGGCTTCTCCATTGCCTATGGGGAAGAAAAGCTGGGCCTGTTCCACAATAACGGCACAGAGCCTCTCAGCTTTGACCTGAGCGAATCGGGCTTTACCCAGCTGTGCGATTTTATCGGCATGGCCGATGCCACCCTGGAAGGCACTGTGCTGACGGTGGGCCCCCAGACCAGTGTGATCGTGAAATAAGAAAGGGAACCTATGGAAAATACATTTGTAGTGAATATTATCCACCGGCCGGAGCTTTCCCCCGAATATGCGGAGAAGGCCCTGGGCAAGGGTAAAGGCGTGCGGGATGAATCCTTGGATATTTTCCGCTTCCAGCAGGACTGCGCCCACAAGTACGGCCTGAAAACCACCATCCAGATCACCTACGCCTCTCTTTTTTCCGATGTAATCATCGAAATGGCAAAGGCAGACCATGAAACCTACGGCGATGAAATCGGCCTGTCCCTGCTGGGCCTGCCCTGTCCCGAATTCAAGGCCAAGTATCACACCGAGGACTTCTGCATCTGGATGTTCGATGAGAAGACCAAGGAAGAGATCATCGACGATGTGTTCGGCAAGTTCTATGAGGCCTTCGGCTTCTACCCCCAGTCCACCAGCAGCTATTTCCTGGATGCCTATACCATTAACTATATCAAAAAACAGTATCCCAGCGTCAAGTGTGCCGTAGCCACCTGCTGGGAGGAAGGCCCCAAGGCCTACCACACTTGCAACAATTCCTGGTACACCTTCATGGATGGCGGCCCCTGGAATCCCTGGATCCCCTCCAAGGTCAATTCCCATTGCCCTGCCGCAGACAGCAGTGATGACAGCGGCATCGTGGCTATCCCCCACCTGTCCCGTGACCTGATGGCCTGTTTCGACGGCAACGGCTCCAATTTCGGCACCCATCCCCAGAATGTGCTCCGGGGCATGATCTATTACAATGAGGCAGGGGAGTACGAGTACCCCTATCTGTATAACCTCATTGACCAGTACCGGCATCTGGGTAAGTATAACGATGGCTACAGCTATAATATGATGTTCGTAGGCCCGGGCTGGCTGAACCGCCGCGGCCGTTGGGAAGCCCCCTATGAACTGCTGGCCAAGTCCTATGACGACGGCATGAAGTATTACGGCAAGCTGAAAGCGGAGGGCAAGCTGCTGGATATGACCATGGCGGAATTTGCCGATTTCTACCGGCAGCGCCACCCGGATTACAATCGGGGCGAGTGCGCCCTGTGGAAGGATATCCTCTACGGCAGCAATAAGGAATACTTCTGGTACGCCGACCCCAATATGCGCACCTGCCTGGACTTTAACCAGGGCGGTGCCATCATCGATCTGCGGCCCTATGCCGCCCGGATCCCCCAGAACTGCGGCATCGGCACCGAGAATGTATACGATGCCTCCTATCCCTACCTGATCCAGATCAATTACCGGGCAGGCTATTTCACCCATTATGCCGGCGCCGGCACCGTGAAATCCTGCAAGGTCAGCTACCACGGGGAAACTGCCGACCTGTGCCTGTGCCGCACCATGGCAGTCTATGAGAAGATCGAGGGCGGTGTCCGGCTCACTGCCGACCCCGTCACCGTCACCCTGGACGGCCTGGATATCGTGATCCAGTCTGTCTTTACCATCGAAGAGGGCACCGGCCGCATCGTCACAGAGCGCAACATCCTCAATGACCTGGGCGGCGCGGAAGTGGCCCTGGAGGAATACTTCACCGGCGGCTTCGGCACCACCGAGTATCAGGCGGACATGACCGACCTGACCCTGGGCGTGGATGAAGATGCCATGGCCTATACCTATCACGGCAAAAAGCTGGAAAAGGCCAACGCCGCCAGCGCTTATGTTACCATCCCCGCAGTCTGCACCAAGGTGGAGATGGGCGGCGACAATGATGTTTCCATGGTGGAAGAGGGCATCGCCTTCTCTCCCGTGTATCACATTGCTCTGAAAAAGACCGTCAGCAAAGGAGGCTTCACCACATGGCTCAAGCTACAAAAGGCAAACTGAATTACCGGTGCCCTTCCTGCTTCATGCGGGATATCGACATCGACATGTTCTTTGATGAAGCAAAGAAGGAATATTATTGCCTGCGCTGCAGCTTCACCGGCACGGAAACCGATGTGCTGCGGCTGAATGAGGCAGCCCGGTTCCGCTACCGCTATATGCGCATGCGGGTGGTGGATTTTGGCGAGGACAATCAGCCCATTACCTTCGCATCCCATACAGGAGGGCAGCAATGATCCTTGGCATCGATGCTTCCACCTATCTGGAAGAACTGGAACACGGTGCCCGCTACTATGACGGCAGCAGAATCATCGACCCCCTGGATGCGTTCCGGGCAAACGGCGTGGAGTATATGCGCATCCGGATCTGGAACGATCCCAAAAGCAACCGGGGAGAGCCCTATCTGGCAGGCAATTGCGATCTTTCCCACTACCTGCGGTTTGCCCGACTGTGTAAGGAGAAGGGCTACAAGCTTCTGTTGGATCTGCACTACAGCGATTTCTGGGCTGATCCCGGCAAACAGATGATCCCCAAGGCCTGGGCGCACATGGATGTGGCGGAAATGGAGAAGGCTGTGTATGACTTCACCAAAGTATGTCTGGAAGCGGCGGTGGCGGCGGATGTGGCTCCGGATATGATCCAGGTGGGCAATGAGATCACCAACGGCTTCCTCTGGCCTGTGGGCAAGCTGGAAAATCCGGACGGCACCCGGGGCAATTATGAGAATTTCTGCCGCCTGGTGAAAGCCGGTACCGAAGCCTGCCGGGAAGTGCTTCCCCAGGCGAAGATCGTGCTGCACCTGGAGCGCAGCAACGATCAGGCGGTCTATGAGGAGTTCTTCACGGAAATGGAGAAGGCGAAGATCTCCTATGACATCATCGGTGCTTCCTATTATCCCTACTGGCACGGCACCCCCCAGGAGCTTTTCGCCAATCTGGACAACTGCCGCAAGTTCGGCAAGGAACGGATGGTCATGGAGCTGGGCTACGGCTTTACCACCGAAGCATATTCTCTCAGCGGCGCCACCCAGCGGCTTGTGATCGATGCCGACCGGGCCTATGTGCCGGGCTTTACGGAGAAATATCCCGTAACCCCCCAGGGCCAGGAGGCCTTTATCCGGGATTTCCTGGCACAAGCCAGAGCCCAGGGCATTTCCGGCGTATTCTACTGGGAACCTCTGTGGCTGCCGGGGGAGGGGATCTGCTGGGCATCTCAGGCAGGGCAGGCCTATATCCATGAAGAAGGCAAGTCCACCACCAACGAATGGGCCAATCAGTGCCTCTTTGATTACGCCGGTCAAAAACTCCCGGCGTTTGATGCGTTTGCACAAAAGATATAACAATAAACTATGCATAATGACGAATTCCAAGAAAAGGCGCCGACATTTGTTGACAATTAAAAATTAGGGGACTATAATTCAATTGTATGCGGTTTTTGAAATAATCGCAAAAAAATAAAAATGGGCATGCCCATTTTGCGTTTCTTGCTTCGTAAGAAACGCTATGAAACTCTGGCAATTGCGGCAAATGTCCGTGATCGCATATATACAATTTTTTTCTAGGAGGAAAAACCAAATGAAGAAGATGATTGCTCTTCTGCTGGCCCTGGTTATGGTTCTGGGCATGGCTGCTTGCGGCGAGAAGGCTCCCGAGCAGACCAATGCTCCCGCACAGCAGGGCGGCGAGAACAAGCCCGCTGAGGGTGAGAACAAGCCCGCCGAGGGCGAGAACACTCTGGAAGGCACCTACGACATTACCATGTGGGTTTCCGAAATGGACGGCGTTGTCGCCATGACCCAGGAAATGATCGACGCTTTCGAAGCTGCCAACCCCGGCATCGTGATCAACGCTCAGATCGAGGGCGTTACCGAGGCTGACGCCGGCTCCAAGGTCGTTGCTGATGTGGCTTCCGCTCCCGACATCTACTGCTTCGCACAGGACCAGCTGGCCCGTCTGGTGCAGGCTGCCGCTCTGGCTGCCCCCGGCAAGAAGGCTGCTGAGAACATTACTGCCGCTAACGACGCCGGCGCTGTTGCCGCTGCTTCCGTTGCAGGCACCCTGTACGCTTACCCCATGACTTCCGATAACGGCTACTACATGTACTATGATACCAGCATCATCTCCGAGGCTGATGCTGAGAGCATGGAAGCTATCATCGCTGCTTGCGAGGCCAACAATGTTAAGTTCCGCTACGCTCTGGAGAACGCATGGTACACCGCTTCCTTCTTCTTTGCTACCGGCTGCCACTCCAACTGGAGCATGGACGAGGAAGGCAACTTCACCTCCGTTGACGATGACTTCAACTCCGCTGCCGGTATGGCTGCCATGAAGGGCATGCAGAAGCTGGCTCAGTCCGCTTGCTACGATTCCAACGCCGACATCTTCACCGACGCCGGTGTTGTCATTACCGGTATCTGGAACGCCAACGCTGCTGCCGAGCACTTCGGCGAGAACTTGGGCGCTACCGACCTGCCCTCCTTCGAGGTCGACGGCACTTCCTACCACCTGGGCTCCTACACCGGCAACAAGCTGATGGGTGTTAAGCCCCAGGCTGATGCCAAGAAGGCAGCTGTCCTGTCTCAGCTGGCTCAGTGGCTGACCAACGAAGAGAACCAGATGAAGCGCTACGAGCTGTATCAGTGGGGTCCCTCCAACCTGAACGCTCAGGCTTCCGAGGCCGTTCAGTCCAATGCTTCTCTGGCCGCTCTGGCTAAGCAGAACAACTTCGGCCTGCCCCAGGGCCAGATCCACGGCTCCTGGTGGGATATCGCCAAGGTTCTGGGCGCTGACGCCAAGAACGCTGCTGACGAGGCTGCTCTGCAGACCGCTCTGGACAACTACAAGGCTGCTATCGACGGCCTGTTCTCCATGACCGAGGAGCAGAAGAACGCTTGGGGCGTTATCGGCGGCATCTGCAACACCAGCTGGGATACCGACTTCGCTATGACCGAGGTTTCTGCCGGTGTCTACGAGTCCGGTGTTCTGGAGCTGAAGGCCGGCGAAGAGTTCAAGGTCCGTCAGGGCGCTTCCTGGGATGTGAACTTCGGCGTTGAGTTCAACGGCGCTAACATCGTTGTCGAGGCTGACGGCTCCTACATCGTCCGTCTGACCTGGGACGGCGCTCAGGGTGGCACCGTCGAGCTGGTTCCCGCCAACTAATTTCTCTTAAATATTTGAGGGCTTGAGGGGAGCCCTTCCGGGCTCCCCGATGCTTTCGCACTAAGGCATTGTTAGCCGGCATGCAAGGACAACATTGTCTTGTGTACCGGCTAACAATGCCTTTTCCCGTTGAGGCCCCGGCTGGCCTCCGGCTATCTATCAAGAAGGAGGATAGTATAAACACGGTTTATATTCTGGGATTATGAAAAGATTAAACGATTTAGAGTACTTAAAGCTGAATAAATTTGAAGCTTTTCTCTACAAGCTCAAGCTGTTTTTCTGCGCCATCCCCCTGTGGTTCAAGAATGTCGGCCTGTCAATTCTGAATTTCTTCAAGAATTGCTTCCTGACCGTCAAGAATGAACTGGTTGATATTTTTACTACCTTTACAAAGGGTAACTGGGCTGTAAAGCTCTCGTTCCTGATTTTTGGCTTCGGTAACTTCTACTACGGTCAGATCATGAGAGGACTTCTGTTCCTCCTGTTTGAAGTAGTGTTTGTAGCATATATGCTGGTTCCCAGCGGCGGCCTGTACTGGCTGGCCAAGGGCAACTGGTTCAAGGTTGGTGCCACCGTGGGTACCGCCCAGGGCGAATTCCAGTATGATCCCATCTTTGATACGGATGTCTGGGTTCCCGGCGACGACTCTGTGAAGGTCCTGCTCTACGGCCTGCTGACCATTATCTTTATTGCTGCCTTTATCTGCACCTGGAGAATGCAGGTGAAGCAGTGCCGCATCTGCATGGATATCACTGCCCAGGGTAGAAAGATCAAGAGCGGCAAGGATGACCTGCGCTCTCTGGTGGATGACCAGTTCCACAAGACCATGCTGGCCCTGCCTGTGATGGGCATCCTGATCTTTACCGTTCTGCCCATTATCTACATGATCCTGGTGGCATTCACCAGCTATGATGCGGCCCATGACGGCTACTCCAACCTGTTCTCCTGGGTGGGTCTGGAGCATTTCAACGAACTGCTGGACTTTGGCAACGGCGGCCTGGGCCTGGCTTTCGGCGAGATCCTTTCCTGGACGCTGATGTGGTCCTTCTTCGCCACCTTTACCAACTATTTCCTGGGCATGTTTGTGGCTATGCTGATCAATAAGAAGGGCATCGGCCTGAAGAAGTTCTGGCGTACTGCCCTGGTTATGACCATTGCCATTCCCCAGTTCGTTTCCCTGCTGTATGTGTCCAAGCTGTTCGATTCCTCCGGTATCATCGGTGAGCTGCTGGGCAAGATCCCCGCTGTGAATAATTTCCTGCGCAGCAACAACTACATCTCTCTGTGGGATTCCCCCACGGTGGCCAGAATCCTGGTTATCGTGATCAACATCTGGGTGGGTATTCCCCACATGATGCTGCAGGCTACCGGTATTCTGATGAATATCCCTGCAGACCTCTACGAATCCTCCCGGGTTGACGGTGCAAACGCCTGGCAGCAGTATACCAAGATTACCCTGCCCTACATGCTGTTTGTCACCGGTCCCGCACTGCTCACCAGCTTTGTAGGCAACCTGAACAACTTTAACGTGATTTACCTGCTGACCGGCGGCAATCCTCTGAACACCGAAATCGGCGTGGCCGGCGGTGCCTCTGTGGGCCATACCGACCTGCTGATTACCTGGCTGTATAAGATGGCCCTGGGCAGCGCGGAATCCAAGTACTACATGGCTTCTGTCATCGGTATTCTGCTGTTTGTGGTTTGCGCTGTGCTGTCGCTGATCGTTTATAATGTGATTCCGTCTACCAAGAACGAGGAGGATTTCCAGTGATGAAAACTGATACTAAAATCAAGAAATCCGGTCTCGGTGCCAGAGCCAGCAGACGCCTCAGCAACACCATTGTCTATATCATTCTGATCGCGGTTACTGTTATCTGGCTGTTCCCCTTCTTCGGCCTGGTGATGGAATCCTTCAAGGTCAATACCAAGGCAATGGACGGTGAGCTGTTCCCCGAAAAGTTCGGCCTGGACAATTATGTCCGCCTGTTTACGGAGACCGACTTCCTGAAGTGGTTCAAGAACACCGCCATTATGGGCCTGGCCACTGCTTTCTTCCAGACCTTCTTTGTGCTGTCTATGAGCTACACCCTGTCCCGTCTGCGTTTCAAGGCCAGAAAGCCCCTGATGAACCTGATGCTGATCCTGGGCATGTTCCCTGGCTTCCTCACCATGATCCTGATCTACAAGGTCTTCTCCGATGTGGGTCTGACTCTGCACAATGCTCCCATCGGTCTGGTGATCGTCTACTGCGCCAGCTCCGGTATGGGCTACTACATCTCCAAGGGCTTCTTCGATACCATTCCCAAGACCCTGGACGAGGCTGCCCGTGTGGACGGTGCTACCCGTATGCAGGTATTCTACAAGGTGATCATGCCCCTGTCCGGCTCTATCGTGATCTACACGATCCTGATGGGCTTCATGGCACCCTGGGGCGACTTCATGCTGGCCAGCTACATCATCCATGAGAACAGCGCCGGTATGAGCGTGGCCGTGGGTATGTACGAATGGCTCTCCAAGACGATGGTAAACACAAACTACACCATGTTCTGTGCCGCGGGCGTGATCGTGGCGATCCCCGTTACCACCGTATTCCTGCTGCTGCAGAAGTACTATGTGGAAGGCGTAACGGGCGGCGCAGTGAAAGGATAAGAGGGATAGATTATGGCTACTGTTAAATTAACCAATGTTAAGAAAGTCTACGGCAAGGATACCGTAGCGGTTCAGGACTTCAACCTGGACATCGCCGATAAGGAATTCATCGTGTTCGTCGGACCCTCCGGCTGCGGCAAGTCCACCACCCTGCGTATGATCGCAGGTCTGGAAGACATCTCCTCCGGCACTGTGGAAATCGACGGCGTTGTGGTCAATGACCTGCAGCCCCGTGACCGTGATATCGCCATGGTCTTCCAGAACTACGCACTGTACCCCCACCTGACCGTCTTTGAGAACATGGCGTTCTCCCTGCGTCTGAAGAAGGTTCCTCAGGATCAGGTTTATGAGAAGGTTGTCGCCGCTGCTGAGATCCTGGGCATCACCGAGTACCTGACCAGAAAGCCCCGTGCGCTGTCCGGCGGTCAGCGTCAGCGTGTGGCCATCGGCCGCGCCATGGTCCGTGACAGCAAGGTGTTCCTGATGGACGAGCCCCTCAGTAACCTGGACGCCAAGCTGCGTAACCAGATGCGTGCTGAGATCATCCTGCTGCGCCAGAAGATCAACACCACCTTCATCTATGTTACCCACGACCAGACCGAAGCCATGACCCTGGGCGACCGGATCGTCATCATGAAGGACGGCTTCATTCAGCAGGTTGGCACCCCCACCGAGGTGTTCGACATGCCCGTGAACCTGTTCGTGGCTGAGTTCATCGGCGCACCCAAGATGAACACCTTCAAGACCAATCTGGTCTGCGAGAACGGCAAGTATTTTGTCACTCCCTACGGTGCCAAGATCGAAGTTACCGGCAAGAAGGCTGAGATGCTGAAGGCCCGGAACATCCAGAGCCAGGAAATCGTGATGGGTATCCGCCCCGAGCACATGACCATGGCCGAGGCAGGCAGCAGCGCAGCTATCCCCTGCACCATCAAGGTCAACGAGATGATGGGCAGCGAGCTGCACCTGCATGTGGTGGAAGCCAACGGCGATATGCTGATCGTCCGCATTCCCACCATTACCCTGGACGATGAGCAGCGCAAGGAGATGACCTACGGCAAGCAGCTGTATATTACCTGCGAGAGCAAGGTCATGCACTTCTTCGATGCCGAGACCGGCGTGAATCTGCTGGTGTAATTTCCCGCATTTTATCAGGAACTCCCCCAACGCAAAGGCGTTGGGGGAGTTTTTTATTGGCATATACTACACAATTTGATACAATTTCTCCAAAGTGCAACGCTGCTTGCTGTTGCGTTGCATTCGTTAAACGACCGATTAGCCAACATTGCGATAAAACCTAAGGTGGTTTTTAAAGATACAGCACATATTCTTCCTTACGATAGCTGTTCAAATAAGTATCCAGTATTCGGCTGTTTTTGTATTGCAGTGCTTTTTGTGGGCAGTTCGTTACGCAGCGCAGGCAGCGAATACATTGTGAATGAATCCGTCCGTTTCGGATCGCTCCAACTGGGCAGGATCTTTCACAATGTCCGCAGCTACAACAATTGTCTCCTCTTTTGATTTTCACGCCAATGCGGCTGCGAAGACCAGGAAAGATATCTGCCAATGGATTTTTGACAGTTTTAGGAATAACAGCCTGCCGGGGTGCTTGGATCCTTCGCACAATGGGTAGCAGCTGCGTTGCATCAAATTCACAATCTCCATCAAGGAATGTATGTCCCATTGGAATATACGCCCCTGCAATGACCTGTCCGTGCAAAAGCTTTTGCGCTTCATACAAAACATTACCATAAGATATTTTTCCGTATGTTGCGATCAGTGCAACATACTTAGCTTCCAGACCCTTTAGAAATCGTTTTACCGGCTTCGGGATATTTTGACAATACACAGGGAAAACAACTACAGCAGTATCTTCCGTTGTGGTTTTGTTATCAATCGGTCTGATTTCACAATCCAGCAGTTTGGACAATTCTTTTGAAACAGCCAAACTGTGTCCGCTTCCGGAAAAACAATAAACAGTAATCATTTATGCTCTCCCAAGAATTGTTGCATAATGGCACACTCGGGGATTTCTTCAAGAGAAAAACCCAACAAATGCTCCATTTCATAAAGCATTTCCTCTTTTGACCTTCCGCATTTTTTGCTGGCCAGAGAAAATTCCAAGGCACTGAACGGAATCATCTTGCTTTTGCAATGATAAAACCGCACAAATTGGGTATGGTCTTTGCATTTTTCAATTTTGCAGCTTGTGTGCAACGCTTTGTTTTCGTCCTCCGGTGGGATCCAGCCACATTCTTCAATAAGTATGGATTTCACCTTGTTCCAATCGTAGATACCCCCGGTTATTTTATCCAAATCAAAGTGGACAAAGGCCGGTATATTTCCGGTGCGGGAGGAATGCCGGATGCTCCTTTTGAAAGGGGGAAGCAACTCCGGAACGGCCCGAATTGCTTCCACAATATTGGAAACCAGTTCGCTTTCGTATCCGCTGAGCTTCTTAACCGGATTATCACCGTACGCCAGCTGCTTCATGGTCATCAAAGTCTGAAACTGTCCTTGCTTCAGCGGTGGTTGCAGCGTCAATACCCGGCCCACATTCATTAGAAAGGTTAAAAACCGGTTCCCTGCAAAGGTGTAGGCAATTGGGGGCGCCATATGATTATAGTAAAGCCCCAGCATCTGGACCGGCTCATTGCCTGCAACAAAGTAAGGGACTTTGTTTGCCACAAGCTCCGGGTAAAATAGCAGATAGGCCAGCGAAGGACAGGCACAGGTGTTATCACTGAGGGAGTATAGCTTGCTGTAAAACCGCCGTAAGTCGCTTTGATTGACTGTGCGGGTAATGAATTCTACATTGTGAAAGGTTTTCTTGGCGTTTGCGATGCTTTTGGAGGCGCTTTCTGAAATATAGGGGATCTCCCAGGTAAGCGCTAAAACCCGGAGCCCCATCACCTTGGA
This sequence comes from Oscillospiraceae bacterium, assembly GCA_017435525.1. GTDB lineage: Bacteria > Bacillota > Clostridia > Oscillospirales > Oscillospiraceae > Faecousia. Next base: position 37,324 of record JAFSEW010000057.1, read on the forward strand.
AAGATAATATAGTAAATAGGTCGAATCCTTACCGCCTGTGTAGAACAGCGCAATATCAAATCGCGATTTTTTACTGCGGGGGATATTCTCCACAATAGGAACAACACTCTTCAAAATTTTGACTTTCTCTGCCGTTTGACACATAGGGCACAGACCCTTATCATCAAACTCCAGTCCGGGAATTAAAAAATCATTGGCGCAGCAATCTGTGCAGAAAGTTGCCTCAGAAAGATTTTTAGGAATGGGCTTTTGCGCATGCTCCGGTACGACCTGCTTGCCGATAAACTTTTCAAGCACGGACAACTCCTTTGGATTCAGTTCCCGGGGTAACGAAGCAAGAATTTCAGCCTGTCTCTTTGAAACAGCAATATCATTTTTGAACATATTTGGAGCGCTGCGCAATCCGTAATAATGCAGCTTTCTATTTTCAAGCTTCCATCTACTTTGTATGAAATACATAACAATCCCCCCTTTTTTCTCATTTTATCAAACAAGGAATCTTTTTGCAATCATATTTAGCCAAACGGTAGCTGAAGAAAAAGAATCTGATTTCGGGTGGAAATGGATATAAAAATACCTACCCTTTCTGATACGATTGTATCAAATAAGGGTAGGTATTTTGGTACGGCAAAAGGGACTCGCTTGCATTTCTGCCCGTTGGGGCAGAAATAGAGGAAGCCACCAGTTTTTGAACTGGTGGCAGCAATATGCCACCGGCATATTGCGATTGAATTTTTCGAGTCCCCTTGCCGCAAAAAATAAGAGGAAGGCAAAAGCCTTCCTCTTATTTTTGGTACGGCAAAAGGGACTCGAACCCCCGACCTACTGATTCGTAGTCAGTCACTCTATCCAACTGAGCTATTGCCGCATGCAAGCGTCTCCTGACGTGCCAGAATATGATAGCATAGTTGGAAGAAAAAAGCAAGCCCTTTTTTCGAAAATTTTCATCTTTTTTTGGAATACTTTCCGCGGCGGTTCTTTCGGGTAGAAATCAGCAGAATGACAATGACAACTGCGCAGAAAACCATGCCGCACAGCAGGAAAATCAGCTTCTGCAGGCGCTTGTTCCGGCTGGTGTTCTGGTTTTGCTGTTCCTGCTCCAAACGCTCCTGTTCCAGGCGCTCCTGCTCCAGTCTTTCCTGTTCCAGCCGTTCCTGTTCCAGTCTTTCCTGTTCCAGCCGTTCCTGCTCCAGGCGCTCCTGTTCCAGGCGTTCTTGTTCCAAGCGTTCCTGTTCCAGGCGCTCCTGCTCCAAACGCTCCTGCTCGATGCGTTCCTGCTCGCCGTAGGAGGTGAGGTTTTCCATGAAGTCGTTCTTCCGGATATCCGGGCCCACAGTGGTGCGCAGCAGGCCGAATTTATGGGGGGGATAGTCCGTAATTTCCGAGGCCTTGGTAATGGTACGGTCGGGGCCGTAGAACCAGCGCTGGAAGCTCTTGTAAATCTGCTGGCTCAGGTGGCAGGGGAAACCCAGCTGCTGAGATACCTGGAAGGCGGTGAGGCCGCCAAAGGATGCCAGGGGGGTGTCATAATCCAGCACGATGGGATTTTCTGCATAGGCGTGGATGTAGGTCTTGGGAGGATCCCAGGTGCCGTAGGTTTCCGCAGAATCGGGGAATTGGGTAGCGTCGGCAGAAATATCCACAGCCTTGGCTACCAGATCCGCATACACCATGTGCATGCCGTGGCCGTACTCGCCTTTGAAGTCATGCCCCAGCACAACCAGAGGATCAAATCTGCGGATCTGCGCCACCACATAGCGCAGAAGATCTTCTTCACTGTAGCCCCGGCGCAGATACTCTGCATAGGACTGGGCCAGATCGTCAATGCGAAAATCCGGGAATTCTCCGAAGACAGGATAGTTGGTGGCACCGGTGATCCACAGGCCGTTAAGTACCTCATGGGAACGGGCCAGATCATCTTCCCGATGGTCAGTCATGTAGGCCACCTGAACCCGGTAGCCCAATTCTCTGGCATACAGGGGGAACAATCCTGCAAAGAACAATTGATCGTCATCGCTGTGGGTGGCGAAGAGCAGAATGTCCGCGCCCCCTTCCAGCGGGGGCTGCCAGCGCTGCACGAATTCCGGAACCTGACCGGGAGAGAACACATACACTTCACCCAGCTGCACGCTGCCATGGGAAAATTCCAGAGTGAGGCTGGTTACCTCACTGCCCAGAGGGGAAAGATCCACATACTCATGGAGATACCCGGCAGTGCCTGCGGTGATGCTGCTGCCGGTAGCGGGATCGGTGATGGTGTATTCCTCATAGGGCGCATCAAACAGCAGATACAGCGAACCTATGGGGGCGCTGCCGGTAAGGGTCAGGGTGCAGCTTTTGCCGGATGTGCGATAAATCAGGGTGTCTTTGTCGGTGAGAAAAGAAAAATCCTTGTAACCGGAGCCGGTGACGGAAACCTGATCGGTGATGTCTTTGGCCTGGGTTTCTTCTGCGGATACTACGATGGATAAACCGGTCAGAACCAAAAGACAGAAAATAAAAGCCCAAAAACGGCGCAATACGAATTTCAAGGCAGATACCTCCTGAGAATTATGGAATCATTGTAGCAAACATACGCCTGTTTGTCAAAGCCTTGACAGGGGTTCCGGGGGAGGGTAAAATAACAAAAAAGGAGGTGCCTCGGATGGCAAAGACAATAGACGCCCGGCTGCCCGGGGTGCTGCTGCCCTGGTACGATGGGGTGAAGCGGGAGCTTCCCTGGCGGGAGAACCGGGAACCTTACCGGGTGTGGCTGTCGGAGATTATGCTGCAGCAGACCCGTGTGGAGGCGGTGAAGGGCTATTTTGCCCGGTTTCTGGAAATGCTGCCGGATATTCGATCCCTGGCAGAATGCGACGATGAGACGCTGCATAAGCTGTGGGAGGGCCTGGGCTACTACAGCCGGGTGCGGAACCTGAAAAAGGCCGCAATCACAATTATGGAAGACCATGGGGGCAACTTCCCCCGGGAATATGAAAGCGTGCGGGCGCTGCCGGGGATCGGCGATTATACCGCCGGAGCCATTTGCTCCATCTGCTTTGACCTGCCCACCCCTGCGGTGGACGGCAATGTGCTGCGGGTGGCGGCAAGGCTGACGGAGGATTTTACACCCATTGACCAGCCTGCGGTGAAAAAGGAAGTAGGCGCAGCTCTTGCAGCCATTTATCCCCAGCGGGCGGGAGATTTTACCCAGGCGCTGATGGAACTGGGTGCCACCCTATGCGGCCCTAACCGCAAGCCGGATTGCGACGCCTGCCCCTGCCGGGAATTCTGCCGGGCATTCCAAAACGGAACGGCTGAGCAGCTTCCCGTCAAGACGCCGAAAAAGCAGCGCCGGGTGGAAGAGAAAACAGTGCTGATTCTCAGCTGTGAAGGCCGCTACGCCCTGACCAAGCGCCATGACGGAGGCCTGCTGGCAGGCCTGTGGCAGTTCCCGGATTTCCCCGGACAGCCGGAGCTTCCTGCGGTTTTGGAAAAAGTGGAGGAACTTGGCCTGAAACCAAGAGAAATCTATAAGCAGGTGGAGAAAAAACATATATTTACCCATGTGGAATGGCGCATGAATGGATATTACCTGGAAGTGTCAGAGCCGGAAGGCCCCTATACCTGGCTGACGGCGGAAGAAATGGATGCCCAGGCAGCTATGCCCACAGCCTACCGCCAGTTCCGGGAATGAAAAAAGCAGCCGCTGACCATCCGGTCAGCGGCTGCTGCGCTCTGTTAGAGAAATTGGAAAATTAGTAGGGCCACCCGTCCCCGGGTGGCCGTTTTAGTGGCATCTGAAGTGTCAGAACACTCGCTGCAGCAGCAGATAGGCCCCGGTGTCTTCCAGGTGCAGGCCTGCCCAGTCTGCGGTAGTTGCGGTGGAAGCGGCGGCTTTGCCCAGGGCATTGGCTTCCAGATAGCCCAGCATTCCGGAGAACATACCGGCTGCGGGGGCCTCATAAGACCAGGTGATCTTCAGAATTTCCGTGCGCTTTCTGTTAAAGGTAAAGCTGAGGAAAGTGGGTGCCTGACCGTTCAGAGTGCAATCGGGGGCGGCGTAGCGGATGGTGTAGCTGCCCTGGTCGTTTTCTTCGTAGGCAGTACCCATCAGGGCAATCACATCTTCCACTGTGGCGGTGGCATCCAGCTGTTCCAGCAGATGCAGGAAAGAGGATTCTTCCACGGTGGCATCCAAATTCAGGGAAATTTGTGCATTCTCAGGATTCTGGCCGTACCACAGAAGGTTGTTGCTGAAAACAAAACCCCAGGCGCAGATGAGAAACACCGTGACGCAGGCGGCGTACTTGCCAAATTCTGCAAACCGCGCCCTGTTACCGGAAGCGGTGAAGATTCGCTTGAGAAAAATCGCGGAACCCACCAGTGCGATGAGCATCGCCAAGACAAAAATGACATCCAGCTGCATAGTAATCCTCCGTACATTGCCTGTATTTTCTTCAATTATACTTCGGCAGCCCCGGGAAATCAAGCGGTTTCCTCAAATGCTTGCACAGCGTGCCGTTTGATGCATAAAATGTCCTGTAAGCCTATTTGCTTATGGCAAGGAAATTGATCGGGAGGTATCACCATGTCGGAGAATTGCCAGGGCATGCTGCAATGCAGACCGGAAGATCTGCGCACAGCCCTATCCATCCACACCCGAAAAATTACAGACAGCTGCCGGGACAAAGACTGCATTGAAGATCTGCGGGTCTATCTCACTGCAGGCTCCCAGGCAGTGCTGGATACGGCAGCAGGGGCAAAAGTCCGCTGTGCGGAGCTGCTTTACACCTACATCGATGTGGAGCCGGTGGCCTTTGACCGGAACCACTATTGCATCGACGCAACCTTCTACTATCGGATTCTGGCGGATGCCACTGTGGGCACCTGCCGTCCCGCGGCGCTGTACGGGCTGGCGGTGTTTTCCAAGCGGGCGGTGCTCTGCGGGGAAGACAGCCGCGCCCGGATCTTTACCAGCGATACCCGCATCGGCTGCCCTGACGGCCTGAGCCTGTATAGCGCCAACCGTCCCACGGCAGTGGTGGAAGTGCTGGACCCCATGGTGCTCAGCTCCAGAGTCCGGGAGATGCCGGATCGCACCTGCCATGACACAACGCCGCTGCAGATCCCGGATTATATCAGCGCTGCCTTCGATGAGCCCCTGGTGCTTACCGGGGACGGACGGCGGCTCTATGTAACCCTGGGCCAGTTCTCCATCATCCGGCTGGAGCGGGATGCCCAGCTGGTGGTGCCGGTGCTGGATTACAGCATTCCTACCAAGCAGTGCTGCGATTCTCCCGGCTGTTCGGAGGATCCCTGTGAAATGTTCTCCCGGATTCCATTCCCCGCAGCGCAGTTTTCCCCCAAGGGCTGCGACACCTGTGAGGACTGCCCCGTGGACAGCTGACAAAATGCCGCAGGCTTTGAAACCTGCGGCATGTTTTACTTTTTAATCTTCTGCATCCAGACCAGCACAATGCAGGCACCGGACAGGGCGAAGGCTGCGGAGATGGCAACCATGGCCTGCACCCCCAGGAACTGGCAAAGGGTGCCCCCGGCAAACATGGCAGCTACGGAGCCTGCGGACATGGTGGCGGAGAGGTAGCTCTGCACCCGCACCGCTTCTTCCGGCTCCATGATTTGGGCCAGATAGTTGACCATGCTGATCTCATACAGGCCGTAGCCCAGCATCTGGGTGGCCATGGCGATGTATACCCCGCCGGGAGAGGCGGAAAGCAGCAGGCCGATGGGTTTTGCCATGACCATAACGGCACCCAGCTGCGCCATCCGGCGCACTTTGATTTTCTTCATCAGATAGGTGAAGCTGAAAGTAATGGGCAGGCTGCACACGGAGGTAATGGCTGTGGCGATGCCCTGCTCACGCTGGCCGCCGCCTTTGGCTTCGATAATCAGCTGCACAAAGCTGCCCACCAGGAAATGGCTGACGCAGATCAGCGTGCCGCCCAGCAGAAGCAGCACAAACAGCGGATGGGTTTTCAAAAAACCGGTATCCAGCTTCTGCCGCTTTTCCCGGGTGAAATTGGGCAGGTGCCGGGTGCCGCAGAAGGTAAACCAAACAGTAGCGCCGGTGAGCAGCAGTGCCAGCATGCCGGAAAGTACCGGAATCACTTCCGGACCCAGGCTGGCCAGCAGCCGACCGGTAAGCACCGCGGAAAGGCCGTAGCTGATGCTGCCGAAGCCACGGGTCATGTTATACAGCAGGGGAAGACCTCTGGCCACACCGTCGATAGCCATGGAGGTAACAATACCGGGGATGGTCTGCAGTACGGTGCAGGAAAGAACCATGCCGCCGATGGTCAGCAGGGGCAGCAGTTGGGCGTACATCAAAGCAAGGCCGCACAGCATCAAAAGGCCCGCGATCAGCAGCACGGTATGCATCTGCAGCTTTTCTATGCGGCTTACGATTTCGCCGGTAGCCACCTGCAGGGCACAGGCTGCGGCAGCGGAAATGCCCAGTACCAGGCTGATCTGGTAGCTTTGCAGGCCGCACACGCCTCCGAGAAAATTGGTGGCGAAGCCCAAAACAATGGCATACATGCCCCAGGTGCCCAGCAGCACCATTACAAAGGAAATGTTGATCTGAACCTTTTTCACGGAGCATCCCTCCCTGAGGTCATCTTATCATAAAAAAGCGAAAACACAATGGAAAAAATCAAAAACCTGTGCTATGATGAAGAAAACCGGAAAAGGAGAAGACTATGGTGAAACTGGAACTGCCTTACGGAAAAACATCCTTACCGTTATCTCTGGAAGAAAACCGGGTGCGGGCCGTTCTGCATTCCGGCATTGCGGGTTATGTGCCTGATGCGTCCCCGGAAGAATTGGTACGCCGGGCGCTGGAAGCTCCTGTGGGCTGCGAAATGCTGGAGCAGCTGAGCAAAGGGAAGAAGAAAGTCACCATCATCGCCAGCGACCATACCCGGCCGGTACCCAGCAGGCTTCTGATGCCGCCGATGCTGGAATCCATCCGTAAGGGAAACCCCGCAGCGGAAATCACCATTCTCATTGCCACCGGCTGCCACCGGGACACCACCCGGGAAGAGCTGATCGCCAAATTTGGCGAAGAGATTGTGCAGACGGAAAATATCATCGTCCATGACTGTGACGATGAAGAAAACCTGTGCCTTCTGGGTACGCTGCCCTCCGGCGGTAAGTGCCGGATCAGCCGCTATGCGGCTGAGGCAGACCTGCTGATTGCCGAAGGCTTCATCGAGCCCCATTTCTTCGCCGGATATTCCGGCGGCAGAAAAGCGGTGCTTCCCGGCGTTGCGGCCAGAGAAACGGTGCTGGCCAACCATTGCAGCGAGTTTATTGCCCACCCGGCTGCCCGGGCCGGAAGCCTGGAAGCAAACCCCATCCATCAGGACATGCTCTGGGCCGCGGAAAAGGCCGGGCTGGAATTCATTCTCAATGTGGTGCTGGATGCCGATAAAAAGCCCATTTATGCGGTGGCAGGCGATCCCCGGCAGGCACATGCGGCCGGCTGCGCCTTTTTGGAAAACCTCTGCGGCGTACCCCAGACCCCTGCGGACATCGTCATTACTACCAACGGCGGCTACCCCCTGGATCAGAACATTTATCAGGCGGTTAAGGGTATGACAGCGGCGGAAGCCACGGTCAATCCCGGCGGTGTGATCATCATGCTGGCAAAGTCGGGCGATGGTCACGGCGGCGATGCTTTCTGCAAAGAGCTGATGGCAAGCGCGAACATGAATGCTCTGATGGCCGGAATTCTCAGCCGGGGCAGGGGACAGACGCTGCCGGATCAATGGCAGGCGCAGATCATGATCCGGGTGCTGCAAAAAGCCCGGGTGATCTATATCTCCGAAGCCCCGGACGATTTGGTGCGGGCGCTGCACATGGTGCCTGCCCACAGCCTGGGGCAGGCCATGACCCTGGCAGAAGAAATCCTGGGCAATCCCCAGGCTAGTGTAACCGTAATTCCCGATGGCGTCAGCGTCATCGTGCTTCCATAAAGAAAGGAAAGAAAACTATGCGATTTGACTGGACAACCATTATGGACCGGCGTGGCAAGGATGCCATTGCTATTGATATGGTGGGCGCTGTGGAGCCCAACGGCTTTGTACCCGGCGGCCCCAAGGAGGGCTTTGATGTGATTCCCATGTGGGTGGCGGATATGAATTTCCCCGCCTGCCCCAGCATCCCCAAGGCCATTATCGAGCGCACAAACCACACCGCCTACGGCTATTTCAACCCCAGCCGGGAATATTACGACGCCATTATCCGCTGGCACAAGATCCGCAACGGCGTGGAAGGCCTGTGTGACGAGCATATCGGCTATGAGAACGGCGTTCTGGGCTGCGTGGTCAGCGCCATGAATGTGTTCTGCTCCAAGGGCGATAATATCCTGGTGCATTCTCCCACCTATGTGGGCTTCACCGGCAGCCTCACCAACAACGGCTATAACCTGGTGCATTCTCCTCTGGTGCAGGATGCAGAGGGCATCTACCGGATGGACTTTGCGGACATGGAGAAGAAGATCGTGGCCAATAACATCCACGCCGCCATTTTCTGCAACCCCCACAACCCCACCGGCCGTGTATGGGAGAAGTGGGAAATCGAGAAGTTCATGGAGCTGTGCAAGAAGCACGATGTGTTCGTCGTCTCCGACGAGATCTGGTCCGATATCATTCTCACCGGCTACAAGCACACCCCCAGCCAGTCTGTTTCCGAGGATGCCAAAATGCGCACTGTGGCGGTGTACGCCCCCTCCAAGACCTTCAATCTGGCAGGTCTGGTGGGCAGCTACCATATTATTTATAATAAGTGGATTCGTGACCGGGTGCGGAAGGAATCCTCTCTGGGTCACTACAATTCCATGAATGTGCTGTCCATGCACGCCCTGATTGGCGCCTATCAGGACGAAGGCTATGCCTGGGCCGACGAGCTGCGGGAAACCATCACCGGCAATATCAACTTTGCCATGGACTATATCGAAGCCCACTTTGAAGGGGTCAAGGTCAGCCGTCCCCAGGGTACTTATATGCTGTTTGTGGACTGCACCGACTGGTGCGCCGCCCACGGCAAGGATATCGCCCATGTGCTGCAAGCCTGCTGGGATGTGGGCGTGGCTGTCCAGGACGGCCGCTCCTTCCACGGCGCTTGCCATATGCGACTGAACCTGGCCCTGCCGCTCAGCCGCGTGCAGGAAGCCTTCGCAAGAATGGATAAGTACGTATTCAATGCATGATGAAAATTCCCCGGCGGCTATTCCCGCCGGGGAATTTTTGCGGGAGGCTCAAGAGCCTCCCCTGCATATTTTGCCGAATCCCAGTAGGGGAGGGTCTTGACCCTCCCGAAAAAGGTAACGAAATAGCCGAAGGCTGCGACCTTCGGCTGTTTTTTATGGGTTTTCTTCTGGGGTAAAAGGAATGATCCCCTCTTTGCTTTCAAAATCACGGATACATTGCCGGATCAAGTAAAGAATTTGCCCGTTTGCGCTGCGGCCTTCATATTTGGCGATATAGTGCAGCTTGTGATGCAATTCCGGGTCAATCTCAATTCCCAGATGCTTGTTTTTCTTGTTCCGCATAGAACACCTCAAATTATTTGTTCTTATTCAGTTAGTGCAGCAATGGAAACATGTAAAACTTTTGCAAGATAGGTAAGCTCGATATCTGTGACAAAGCGCTTTCCTGCCTCGATTCTCTGGATAGCGTTCTTATCCACATCCAGTCCGGCCAATTGAAGAGCATCCGCTAACTGACGCTGCGAGATGCCTGCCTTTTTCCGAAGCAAAGCCACATTCTTGCCGCAGATATTGTTTGCACCGTCGGCAGCTTTGTTTGTAAACATAGAAAGACTCCTTAATCGACATTCAGTGATTGTCATTAAGGACAGTATATGTTAAGATGATTACCAGGATGACATTCACAAAATGTCAAATTGGAATTATGGAGGCGTTTTTATGGATAATCAATTGGCAGAAGCGGTCTATTGGTCGGTACAGGGGCTTTTGGAGAAGCCGGTGGAAGGTGTGGAGAATGCGTTTTACGATGGGTCCGTCTGTGAGGCGGCTTATGAACAGATGCTGGAAGCCTATGAGCGGCTCCGGCAGCGGCTGCAAGTGAAAAATGAAGATGCGGATGTAGAGTGTATGATCAATGCATTGCAGACCATTACCAAGGAACTGTGCCTGCGGATGTTTGAATACGGTGCAGCCACAGAACGCGGGTGAGCCTCCTGAGGAACGGCACATAGGCCGTTCCCTACACAGATGCGGATTCTTCGACTTCGCTGCGCTCCGCTCAGAATGACATACGAAAGCAAGCAGCGCTTCCGGTTTGCCGTCATCCTGAGCGAAGCGCCATGGGCGCGAAGCCGAAGGATCCGCTTCTCCTGAACAGGGCGTTTTCTGTAAAAACCGGTTGCATTTTTACGGCGGGTCATGTAAACTATAAGTACAAAACAGCTTTTCGCCAATGTGCGGGGCTGCTTTTTTACCCCACAGCCCTTCTGAAAGAAAGAGAGCGACGCCTATGAACAGAAAATTTCGGCTGACTACAGCCCTGGATATTGACGATCTTCTGATGGAGTGCGTGCCCTACGCCATCCGTCTGGCCAATGAAAAATACAAATTCGACCCCCCGCTGACCATTTATGAGGTGGATCACTGGGGCAAGCTGGGCACCCGGGCCGATGTTATCTTCGAGTTTTACGAAGACCCGGAATTCTACCGGAATCAGCCGGTAATCAAGGGTGCCAAGGAATTTGTGCGCAAGCTCTCCCAGATGACGGAGGTTTTCGTTTCCACTGCCACCTATCCCCAGTTTATGAGTCTGCGGGCCCAGCGGATTATGGAAGAATTTCCGGAGATCCCCCCGGATCACATCCTCATGGGCTCCCGGAAAGATAAGATCGATGTGGATATCCTCTTTGATGACGGGATGCACAATGTGTCCCGGTCCAATGCGGCGTATCCCATTTTGATGCGCCGCCCCTGGAATCAGGATGCCACCGGTATTCTGGCGGTAAACACCTACGAGGAATTTCTGAAGCTGGTGGAGGTCATTGCGGAAAGCTATCACTTCACCGGCAAAAAGGCAGCGGCGGATGAGCCGGGCATCGTGGTGCTGGTAGGACCTTCCGGCAGCGGAAAGGCCCAGGTAGCCAAGTCCATGCTGCGCAAGTCCCGGAAGTTTGAAAAGCTCATCAGCTATACCACCGATGCTACCGTGGGTTTACAGGGAGGCGAATGGTATCACTATATCTCCGTGGAAGCCTTCCGGGAGATGATCGAAAAGGGCGAGATGTTTGAATCCACCATGTATGCGGGCCACCACTACGGTTCCTGCAAAGAGGATGTGCAGAGGATTCTGGAAAAGGGCAAGCATGTGCTTACCGTTATGGATATCTGCGGCGCCATGTCCCTGAAGACCCATTTCCCCAATGTGACCACCGTCTATGTGCGGCGGGAGAAGCGGCTGCTTCTGGAGGATCTGCTGCAAAAGCCCCTGAGCCTGGATGAGAAGGTCAGCCGCATTATGGCTCTGGAAGCGGAGCAGAAGAACGCCGATATCTGCGATTATATTGTGGATATGGAAGATCCTGCCTTGGCAGCCCGGGAAATCCTGGACGGCCTGTTTCAAAAATCCAAAAAGACTACCCCCGGCAGAAAGTAATTCTGTCAGGGGTAGTTCCTGCGTAGAAAGGAAGAACTATGGTAGATCTGCACACCCATTCCCATTGCTCCGATGGCTCTCTGACACCTGCGCAGCTGCTGCGGGCGGCGGAAAAAGCCGGTGTGACGGCGGTTGCTCTGTGTGACCACAATACCGTGGCGGGCCTGCCGGAATTCATGGCGGCTGCGGGCACTGTGGAAGCCGTGCCTGGTGTGGAATTCTCTGCAAATTATCAGGGAAAAGAGCTGCATATTCTGGCGCTGTTCCTGCCAGGGGAAAGCTGGGCTGCGGTGGATAGCCGTCTGGCGCAGCTGCATCGGGAGAAGGAAGCAAGTAACCGGGCATTGGTGGCGGCATTGCGCTGCGGCGGGTATGCCATTACCTATGAAGAAGTGACTGCCATGGCAGGTGGCGGCTGGATCAACCGGGCCCATGTAGCCCAGGTGCTTACCCGGAAGGGATATACCGGGTCGGTCCAGGAAGCTTTCCGCACATTGCTAAATAGACACGGCGGCTTCTATGTGCCGCCCAAGCTGCCGGACGCCTTGGAAACCATTGCGTTTATCAAAGACCAGGGGGCGGTGGCAGTGTTGGCCCACCCGCTGCTGAGCCTGGACGCGGCGCAGCTGCGCACATTTTTGCCCATGGCCGGGGCTGCGGGGCTGGATGCCATAGAAACCATGTATCCGCTTTTCGATGAAGCTGCCACGCAGCTGCTGCGGGGGATGGCCTGTGAATTCGGCCTTCTGGAAAGCGGCGGCAGCGATTTTCACGGCGCTGCCAAACCGGATATCCGCATCGGTGTGGGGCGGGGAACCCTGGCTGTGCCGGATGCCGTTCTGGAACAGCTTCGTGGGAAAAGACTTAGAAAATGACGGAAAAAACAAAAAAGCAGTAGCGCTTTTCTTTAGGGTGTGATATACTATTCTATGGTAAAATGGCGTAGTGAGGGGTTATGCAATTATGGTTGTAGATTTACAAAAAGCAAACTTCTGGAAGCGTGTGGCGGCCTGGCTGTTTGACGGTATTTTGCTGTGTGTTCTGGCTGTGGGCTGCGGCACACTGCTGGCAGAAGTGCTGCACTATGATACCCATGCGGAGAACCTGCAGGCGGCTTATGACAAGTACGAGGCCCAGTACGGCGTTGTGTTTGAAATGACAGCGGAAGAATATGCTGCGATGTCGGAAGAAGCGCAGAAAAATTATGATGCTGCCTACGGCGCTTTGCTGACTGATCAGATGGCGGTAACTGCTTATAATAAGGTAATGAACCAGTCGCTGATGATCATTACCTTCAGCATTCTGGCAGCCATTCTGGTGCTGGAATTCGCCGTTCCTCTCTGGATCGGCAACGGCCAGACACTGGGCAAGAAAATATTTGCCCTGGGCCTGATCCGTACCGACAGTGTGCGGGTCAACAGTATGCAGCTGTTTGCCCGGGCGGTGCTGGGCAAGTTCACTGTGGAAACCATGATCCCGGTGTATATTATGATTATGGTATTCTTCGGCAATATGGGCATCGCCGGTACCATGGCGCTGATGGCCATAGGGGTGATCCAGCTGATCCTGCTGATCGTTACCCGAAACAATTCTCAGATCCACGATCTGGTGGCGGGTACGGTTGTGGTGGATATTGCCAGCCAGACAATTTTCCGGGATACGGACGAACTGATCGCATATACAAAGCGGATTCATGCTGAGCGGGCTGCCCAGCAGCCGTACTGACTGTGCGGACTCCGCTTTCAGATATAGCGCACAATTAAAGAGATTGGAAGGACATAGTATGAAAGTTGTATTGCAGAATCTGACGAAGATTTTCCCCAGCCGGGACAAAAAGGCCGGCAAAGAGGTAGTTGCTGTCAACGACTTCACATTTGAGATCCCCGACGGTAAGCTCATCGGCCTGCTGGGCCCCTCCGGCTGCGGCAAGTCTACCACGCTATACATGATCAGCGGCCTGCAGAAGCCCACCTCCGGCAAGATCTTCTTCGGTGATGACGATGTCACCGAACTGTCCACCGAAAACAGAGGCATCGGTCTGGTGTTCCAGAACTATGCCCTGTATCCCCACATGACCGTGAAGCAGAATATTATGTTCCCCCTGCAGAACCTGAAGGGTGCTGACAGAATGGCCAAGGAGCAGATGCTGGAGCGGGCTGAGGAAGCTGCCAGACTGGTGCAGATCGACGAACTGATGGAGCGCAAGCCCAGCGAACTGTCCGGCGGTCAGCAGCAGCGTGTGGCCATTGCCCGGGCGCTGGTGAAGATGCCCCGTGTTCTGCTGCTGGACGAGCCGCTGTCCAATCTGGATGCCCGCCTGCGTCTGCAGACCCGTGAAGAGATCCGCCGTATCCAGCGGGAGACCGGCATCACTACCGTGTTCGTGACCCACGACCAGGAAGAGGCCATGTCCATTTCCGATCTGATCGTGGTGATGAAGCTGGGTGTGGTGCAGCAGATCGGCAAGCCCCAGGAGGTCTATGACAATCCCACCAACCTGTTTGTGGCCAAGTTCCTGGGTACGCCCCCCATCAATGTGCTGGAAGGCACTGTCCGGGGCGGCAAGCTGATGCTGGGTGAAGATGCCGTGCTGGATGTGGCAGGTGTTGCCGATCAGGATGTCTATGTGGGCATCCGTCCTGAGGGATTTGAACTGGCTGAAAACGGTGTCCTGGCCTGCAAGCTGAATAATGTGGAAGTTATGGGCCGGGATGTCAGCGTGGTCTGCACCAACGCCGCTTCCAGCAACCCCGTGATCCGTGCCATCATCAATGCCGATAACAAGGTGGATCTGTCTGTGGCAGAGGTTCGCTTCAACCTGAAGCCGCACAAGGTGTTCCTGTTCAACAAGGAAACCGAAGAGCGCATCCGCTATGAGGTGAAGTAATATGGTCGAGAGCAAACAGCAATGGAAGGCCTGGCTGTACCTGTCTCCGGCAATTGTGCTGCTGCTGGTATTTACGGTCTATCCTATTTTCAATACTGTCCGCATGGCGTTCCTGGAGAACTACAGCGGATTGAAAGCTGCCGCCGGCCAGACCTTTGAATTTGGCCTGGGCAACTTTATCAAGGTCATGGAGTATAAGCGCTTCCTGCAGTGTTTGAAGAACACCGTGCTGCTGTGTGTGCTGACGGTGCCTATCTCCACGCTGCTGGCGCTGCTGATCGCGGTGGCCCTGAACTCCATCAAGTGGCTGCAGAAGGGCCTACAGACCATCTTCTTCCTGCCCTATGTGACCAATTCCATCGCCATTGGCATGGTGTTTGCTGCCATGTTCAATATCGTCGGCGCTTTCTACGGCACTGAGAACGAGCTGATTGTCACCGCCGGTATTATCAACAATGTGATTGAATTCTTCGGAGGCAAGCCCGTCAACTGGATCAACTACGGCTCCACCTATGAGATGAACATGTTCGTCATGGTGGTGTATATCGTGTGGAACGCCCTGCCCTTTAAGATCCTGGTGCTGCTGGGCGGCCTGCAGAGCATCAACAAGCAGTATTATGATGCCGCCAAGGTGGACAGCACCCCCCGCTCCCGTGTCTTTACCCGGATCACCGTGCCGCTGCTTTCCCCCATGCTGGCCTATGTGATTATCACCGGTTTCATCGGCGGCTTCAAGGAATATACATCCATTGTAGGTATCTTCGGCGAGAAGATGGGCCCCCCGGACGACAGCGGTCGCCTGAACACCATGGTTGGCTTCATCTATGACGCACTGGAGACCAACAGCCAGGGCCGTGCCTCCGCTGCCGCCCTGATTCTCTTCGGCATTATTCTTGCGGTCACGGTGTTCAATAACCGTGTCATCAAGAAACATACCCACTACTAAGGAAGGAGACCGCTTATGTCCAACCGTGATAAAGTGATGCACGAAATGAACATTCAGAAGGTCTCCGCCGTGCAGAAAGTGGTTATGACCTTTGTAAAGGTGGTTACCTACGCTTTCCTGCTGGTTATGGCACTGATTGTGCTGTTCCCCTTCTACTGGATGATCATCTCCTCCCTGAAAACCCTGGAGGAATACCGCCTCAGTGTGCCCACCTTCTGGCCTAAGGTAGTTATGGTGAGCAACTATGCCGAGGCTTTCACCACCGCAAGCCTGGGACGGCTGTTCTACAACACCATGATCGTGGGCGTGGTTTCCACGCTGCTGTCTCTGGTGATTACCGTCCTGTCCGCCTTTGCCTTTGCCCGCCTGGAGTTCAAGGGCAGAGATACGCTGTTTACCCTGCTGCTGGCTACCATGATGATCCCCGGCGAGCTCTTCACCATTACCAACTACGCCACCGTTACCCAGCTGGGCTGGATGAACAGCTTCAAGGTTCTGATTATCCCCTTCCTGGTCAGCGTGTTCTACATCTACCTGCTGCGCCAGAACTTTTTGCAGATTCCCAACGAGCTGTATCTGGCTGCCAAGGTGGACGGCACTTCCGATTTGAAGTACCTGTGGAAGGTTATGGTGCCGCTGGCACTGCCCACCCTGATTTCCATTACCATCCTGAAAATGATGGGCGCATGGAACTCCTATATCTGGCCCCGTCTGGTTGCCAACGATGAAGCCCACCGCATGATTACCAACGGTCTGCGCAACGCCTTCACCGAAACCACCGGCGATGTCAACTATCCTGTGCAGATGGCGGCAGTTGCCGTTGTCTCCGCCCCGCTGTTCCTGGTCTTTGTATTCCTGCGCAAGTATATCATGGCAGGCGTCAGCCGCAGCGGTATCAAGGGTTAATAGACGGCTTTCCCGTCTGTAACATAAAAAACACCATACACATGAAAGGAAAAGAAAAACTATGAGAAGAAGCATTGCATTCCTGCTGGCTTTGGTTCTGATGTTCTCTGTGCTGACTGCCTGCGGCAACACCGCAAAGCAGCCCTCCAACGAGACCCAGGCTCCCACCCAGGCCGGTGAGGAAGTCCAGAACACTCCCGTGGGCAACTTCATCGTGCCCGAGGGCGGCTACGACGGCAGCGCTGTGGAAATCGTGTTCTACAACACCATGGGTGCAAACCTGTCCGCTGTGCTGGAGAAGTACATTGTGGAGTTCAACAAGCTGTACCCCAACATTACCGTTGTTTCCACCAACGTGGGCAACTACGATGACTGCCGCGACCAGATCTCCACCGAGATCACCGTTGGCAACCAGCCCAACATTGCTTACTGCTACCCCGACCATGTTGCCCTTTACAACCTGGCTAAGGCTGTTACCACTCTGGACAACCTGATCGGCAGCGAGATCGAAGTGGCACACGCTGACGGCACCACCGAGCTGCTGGGCCTGACCGCTGAGCAGATCGCCGACTTCATCCCCGGCTACTACAACGAGGGCAAGCAGTTCGGCGACGGCCTGATGTATACCATGCCTCTGTCCAAGTCCACCGAGGTTCTGTACTACAACAAGACCTTCTTTGATGCCAACGGTCTGACCGTTCCCACCACCTGGGACGAGGTTGAGGCTGTCTGCGCTCAGATCAAGGCCATTGATCCCCAGTCCATCCCCCTGGGCTACGACTCCGAGTCCAACTGGTTCATCACCATGTGTGAGCAGTACGGCTCCCCCTACACCAGCGCTGAAGGCGACCACTTCCTGTTCGACAACGAGCAGAACCATGCCTTCGTCAAGAAGTTCAACGAGTGGTACCAGAAGGGCTACCTGACCACCCAGACCCTGTACGGTGCTTACACCTCCGGCCTGTTCACCTCCACCACCGAGGTTAAGAGCTACATGTCCATCGGCTCCTCCGCCGGCGCTACCTATCAGCGTCCCGCTGCCAATGCTGACGGCTCCTACCCCTTCGAAGTGGGCATCGCTACCATTCCTCAGGTCAGCGCTGACAATGCCAAGGTAATCTCCCAGGGCCCCAGCCTGTGCATCTTCCAGAAGAGCAATCCTCAGGAAGTCATCGCTTCCTGGCTGTTCGTCAAGTTCCTGACCACCAACGTCAATTTCCAGGCTGAGTTCGGTATGGCTTCCGGCTATGTTCCCGTGCTGAAGTCCGTCTCCGACAACGAGGCTTATGCCGGCTTCATTGCCAATGCTGACGGCGGCGACTTCATTTCCGCTCTGTCCGCTAAGGTCTGTCTGGCTCAGGCTGACGCTTACTACACCTCTCCCGCCTTCAACGGCTCCTCCGAGGCCCGTGACCAGGTTGGCGCTCTGCTGACCAAGTGCCTGGCCCTGACCGGCGGCGACATCGACGCTCAGATCGCTGACGCTTTCGAGTTCGCTGTGGAAGAGTGCGAGTACAATAGCTAATGAAAGCTTTTTGTAAGCTTTTCCCCTTATTTTTGATCTGCCTTCTTCTCGCCGCCTGTGGGAGCGAACCCGCTCCCACAGCGCCTGAGACGACGGCAGAGCCCACTACCGTTGCAACGGAGCCTGCTTTGGAAATCCTGGACTGGGCGGATGATATCCAGCCCTCCGGAGATACCCTCCGGGAGGCGGTGAGCGTCAAGTCTTTCATTGACGGTGACACCGTCCACTTCTTTGTTCCCCAGAATGTGAACTCCGAGGGTGTGCTGAAGGCCAGATTTATGGCTGTGAACACCCCGGAATCCACCGGTAAGATCGAGGAATACGGCAAAGCCGCCTCCAACTTTACCCGGGAGCGGCTGGAAAATGCCGCTGAGATTCTGGTGGAGTCGGAAGACGGAAACTGGAACGCCGATTCCACCGGCGACCGGTTCCTGGTTTGGATCTGGTATAAAAATACCGGCTCTGACACCTGGCGGAATCTGAATGTGGAGCTTTTGCAGGAGGGTCTGGCCTATGCCAATTCCTCCGCCAACAACCGCTACGGCGATACCTGCATGGGTGCCGTCCAGCAGGCCAAGGCAGCAAAGGTCAAGATCTATTCCAATCAGCCGGACCCCGATTACTACTACGGCGAAGCCGTGGAGCTGACCCTGCGGGAGCTTCGCTCCAACATCGAAAGCTATAACGGTATGAAGGTGGCCTTTAACGGCACCGTTACCACCAATTCCGGCACTCAGGGCATCTATGTGGAAGACTATGACCCGGAAACCGACCGGTATTACGGCATCTATGTCTACTACGGCCACGGCCTCAACGGAATGGGCCTGAATGCCATCAAGGTGGGAAACCTGACCCGCATTGTAGGTTCCGTCCAGTTCTATGAGGCAGGCGGCACCTGGCAGGTCTCTGACCTGAGCTATGACATGATGAACCCCCAGAGCCCCAGCAATCTGCTGAAGCTTTCTGAGGGACACACCGCTGCCTATGTGCCCGTTACGGCCGAAGCCATTGCTTCCGACTGGGCGCAGCTGGCCCTGGGCACCACCGTGGAACTGGCTGGCATTACCGTTGTGGATGCCTACACCACCGAAAACGGCGGTTCCTCCGATGGCGCCATCACCCTCACCTGTGTGCAGGAAGATGTGACCGTTACCGTGCGCACCATCCCTATGCGTGACAGCGAGGGAAATCCCATTACCCAGGAGGCGTTCCTGGGCAAGACCATTGATGTTCGTGGCGTTGTCGATTATTTCGACGGCGCTTACCAGATCAAGGTATTTACTCCTGATAACATTACTATCAACTAAAAAAGGAGCCAAATCATGAAGAAAATCATTGTTTGGGCAATGCTGCTGGCACTGGCTGTTTCCATGCTGGCAGGCTGTGCCAACACCAACCCCGCACAGACCACCGCTCCCACCGAGGCTAAGCCCGTGGAAACCCAGGCTCCCACCGAGCCCGAGTCCGGCCTGGCTGACGCTGTGGCTTATGTGAAGACCATCTACAAGAACGCTGCTGAACTGACTGCCAAGGACTACGAAGTGATCTCCGTTGTTCCCATGGGCACCGAGAGCTTCGAGATCACCTGGACTGTTGATGTGGCAGAAGATGTTGTTGCTGTGGCTGCCGCTGAGAACGGCATGACCCTCATCGATGTCAACGAGAACTCCGCTGAGGAAGTTGCTTACGTTCTGACCGCAACCCTGTCCGACGGCAAGGAAACCCAGACTCTGTCCTGGAACCACATCCTGCCCGCTGCCATGAATGTGGACGGCATGACCTACGCTGAGATCGTTGCCATGGCTTACGCCCTGGAAGACCAGCAGGCTACCGAGGACCCCTACCGCCTGTTCGGTACCGTTACCTCCATCGACACCGCTTGGAGCGATGAGTACAAGAACATTACCGTCACCATCGCTGTGGCCGGCTGCGAGGAATTCCCCATCCAGTGCTACCGTCTGGCCGGTGAGGGCGCTCAGGACCTGAAGGTCGGTGACGCCATCACTGTTGAGGGTATCCTGAAGAACTACAAGGGCACCTACGAGTTCGACGCAGGCTGCCAGCTGATCGGCTACGGCGAGTTCGTGGATCAGAAGGCTCTGCTGAAGGCTGCTTTCGCTCTGGGCGAGGGCGCTTCCATGGATTACCCCGCTGTCCTGACCGGCGTTGTTGCTGAGATCCCCTCCGCATGGAGCGAGGAGTACGGCAACATCACTGTGAACCTGGACATCGACGGCCAGATCGTGCAGTGCTACCGTCTGAAGGGCGAGGGCGCCAAGGAAATCGCTGTTGGCGATACCATCACCGCTGCCGGTATCATCAAGAACTACAAGGGCACCATCGAGTTCGATCAGGGCTGCGTGATGGTTCCCAACGACATGTACCACTCCGTGAAGAACGCTCTGTCCGGCTATAAGCTGCAGGACGGCGAGGCTCAGGAAACTGCCAAGACCATCACCGGCGTGATCTCCACCATCGACACCGCATGGAGCGATGAGTATAAGAACATCACCGTTACCATCCTGGTTGCCGGCCTGGAGGACTACCCCATCATGTGCTACCGTCTGGCAGGCGAGGGCGCTGAGAGCCTGGCTGTTGGTGATACCAT
This sequence comes from Oscillospiraceae bacterium, assembly GCA_017435525.1. GTDB lineage: Bacteria > Bacillota > Clostridia > Oscillospirales > Oscillospiraceae > Faecousia. The sequence continues at coordinate 57,841 of JAFSEW010000057.1, forward strand.
CACCGTCACCGGTATCCTGAAGAACTACAAGGGCACCATCGAATTCGACGCTGGCTGCACCCTGGGTTAATCTCCGTACATAACTATCAAAAAAGGGGCTGTTGCAAAATGAAAGTTTTGCAGCAGCCCTCTTTTTGCGTTTATGGTTCATTTTCTTCTGTTTTTGTGGCTTTATATTTAAGATAAAGGGTGGAATATTTGAATTATGGCACAGCAAAGCTGACCGTGAGTGTTCTCGCGGTCTGTCTGTGGAAAACTTTTCGGTTTTTATTTCCTACGCAACTTTTTTCTTGGAATAATGGGTTTCCAGCCTTCTTTTTTGCTGCTTCATCCACCTCTTTTTGAGGTTGATCCCCAACGCCAGAAACAGTAGTTCTATTCGGATGTTCTTCTTTCCGGTTGTTAAGAATCTCCGGAATCCAAAGTCGTTCTTTATCAGACCAAACGCTCCCTCTACCTGGATAGATCGGTTCATTCTCAACTGGATCCCTCTCTCGCTGGTAATATTCTCCAAAGATTGCTGCCGCTTCTCCCAGAAGGTTTCTTTCATAATCACTTCTTTAGGTGCTTCTTTATCCTGCTTTTTGCAGCACTTTTCCCGTTGTGGACAATTCTGGCAGTTTTCACACCGATACCATGCTCTTGTTATCGGTGTACCGTTGTTTACATCTGTGGAAACTTTTCTGCAATACAGTTTTCTTCCCTCGGCACAAATATAGCAATCTTCCTCTTTGTCGTATTGCATATTCTCAATACGCCCAATTTGAGATCTGTATTTCTTTGTTTTCTGCGCTTCGTAATTGGATGGCTTAATGAAGCTCACCTGGCCGTTACTTTCCAAGTACAGATAGTTCTCCAAACTTTCATACCCTGCATCTGCCGTTACTTCCTCATACCGTTGCTGATGTGCCATCTCCAGCTTGTGTAAAAAAGGAATAAGGGTGCCTGCATCGGTGCGGTTGGAAAATGCATCGATGCCGGTAATATACTCGCTGTTTACCGCAATTTGGACATTATAGGCAGGCTTTAACTGACCGTTCCGCATGTGGTCTTCCTTCATCCGCATAAAAGTGGCATCATGGTCAGTTTTGGAATAACTGTTGCGGCCTTCTCCCATGATTTTCAGCTGTTCTTCGTATTTCCTCCACTGTAACAGCAGCCTGTTTAAAGATTCCCATTCTCTCTGCGCATCCGTTTTGTGCTTACCTTTTCCGTGAACAAAACAGATCCCTTCTCCCTTTTGAGAAACATAGATTTCCAGTTCTTCCGCACTTTTGCAGCCTGTTTGTTCCAGTACCCTTTTCTTTGTCTTTTCCAGATTCTTCTCTGCCGTTCCACGCCAGGTGAAGGTATATCTGCCGGCTCTGCTTTCCAGTTTGGTGCCGTCAATAAAGACGCTCTTATGGTCTGTTTCACCCTGTTTCTCCAAAAGCTGAACATACTGGTAAAACAGATCCTCTACCGCTTCAGCGCATCTTCCCGTGCGGAACCGGGAAAGGGTACTATGATCCGGTGCCTTCTCATTTTCAAGAAGCCACTTGAAATCTATCCGGTATTGGCAAGCCTCTTCCAGCTTGCGGGTAGAATAGATACCGCATTGGTATCCGTAGGCCATTACCTTGAACATCACTCGCGGGTCGGTGACCGATTTTCTTCCTTTGGAAGAATACGCTTCATACAGTTTCCTGTAATCCAGTTCCTCAAGCTGTGCGCTGGTCACGCGGACGGGTGCGTTCTTCGATAACTCAATTTCACTATTCAGTATAATTACCAGTTGATTATTCTCGTTGGTTGCATTATACTTTTTATTGCGGTTTGGGTTATTCATGGCAGCTTAATTCTACCGCAAAAAGACAAATCGGACAACTCCTTTCGGAGCTGACCGATTTGTTTTTTTCCTAAGCGCATTTTGCAACGCGCCCTTTTTTGATGCATCGATTATTCGTGCAGAGATTTCAGCTGTTCAAACAAGGGCATATCGTTGCGGCGGATGTCCATGGGCATGACGGATATGTAACCGGCAACCACAGCGTCGGTGTCGATTTCCATATTGTGCTGATCCTCATGGATGCACCGACCTGTGGGGCGGTACATATTGTTGCCAATGTGCTGGAAATCGTCGGTGTAGTAGGGAGCGCCCTGGCGGGTGATCCGGATGCCCTGGGGCTCCAGGGGAATATTGACATTGTACAGATTGCTCTTTTCCATAAGGCTGTGCTTTTGGAAGAAAGCCCACACCCGGTCCAGGCTCTGCAGCGCCACATCATAGGCCTTGATGGAGGTGGAGAAGGCGATGGCGGGAACGCCCAGGGCCACAGCCTCGCACACAGCGGCCACAGTGCCGGAATACATGATGTCCAGGCCCATGTTGAAGCCCTTGTTCACGCCGGAGATTACCAGATCAAATTCCTGCTTCAGCCCCAGAATGGCAAACCGGACGCAGTCTGCCGGGGTGGAATCCACAGTCCAGACTTTAAGACCGGGCACCAGCTCCACTTCCATGGCCTCAAATGCCTTATGCAGCTCAATACCGTGGCTCTTACCGCTCTGCTCAAATTTAGGCACCACGGTGGTGACATCGCCCAGCTTCTGGCACCATCGGATCAGGGGCAGCAGCTGGGTGGCGCTGATGCTGTCGTCGTTGGTAATTAAAATTCTCATAGCCAATCCTCGTGTGTTTCTTTATATTCTTTTACAAGGGCATCCGTATCCTTCAGGAGGGCGTGCACCTGGTCCATGCCATAGACGGTAGCACCGCTGGCGCAGGCATGGCCGCCGCCATTGTATTTTTCGGCAATGGGGTTAATATGGACGAACCGGGAACGCAGACGCACCCGATAGGAATCGTCTTCGTAGCCGTTTTCAATAAACACCATCCAGCTGATGCAGCCCCGGATGGAATCCAGGGTGCCAACACAGGCGCTGGCCATTTCCAGCGTCAGACCAAATTCTTCCTGCATGGCCTTATCCACGATGATGTAGGCAACGCCGTTTTCGGTAACCTGCATCCGGCGGTAGATTTCTGCCTTGAATTTCAGGTACTCAAAGGCTTCCAGGTACAGCCGGGCGAAGAGATTCTCCGTATCCACGCCCACATCCAGCAGAATACCGGCGCAGCGCATGGTTTCGCCGCTGACACCTTCGTAGCGGAAACGGCCGGAATCGGTGACCATGCCGGTGTAGAGGTAGGTGGCAGCCTGAGAGTCCATTTTCAGCCGGTCTTGGAAAGCAGCATAGAAGGCTACGATCATTTCGCAGCAGGAAGAACGCTTTTCTTCCACCCAGATATAGTCGCCGTAGTTTTCCAGGGGGATGTGATGGTCAATCTTCACCAGCTCCTTGCAGAGCTTGTAGTTCTTGTTGGAAATGCGGCTTTCGGAAGCGGTGTCCACCACGATGCCCAGGGCATCGGCGTACAGGGCTTCGTCAACAGGCTGGTCTTCCGGGCCCAGGAATGCCAGATACGCAGAGGTATCCTTGTCGATGAGGTACACCTCTTTTTCCGGCCAGGTCAGCTGAATGATCGCTTTCAGGCCCTTGGAAGCGCCCACACAGTCACCGTCGTTGCGGATGTGGCGGAAAATAAAGATGCGGTGATATTCTTCGATTTTTTGGAGAATCTTCTCCATGATTTCCTTGTTCATTGTGCTTCTCCTGTCAGATTGTCCAGATCGGCCAGCATTGCCATGGCGGTATCCCGGTCAGGTACGGTGGCACCGCTGGCTTTGGCGTGACCGCCGCCGCCGTACTTCACGGCGATAGGGTTGATATTATAGCGGGAAGACCGCAGCTCGCACAGAACGCCGGTCTCGGTTTCGGTGAAATTCACCCAGATATCGGTGCCCCGGATATCGGCCATGGTGTTCACCATGCCCCGGGATACGGTGAAGGTATCCACACCCAGGGCGGCAAATTCCTCCCGGGTGGTGTAGATATAGGCAACGCGGTTGGGGGTGAAGCGGATTTTCAGGATGAACTGCGCCTTCAACTGCTTGGACGCAAAATCATCGGCATAGAGATTGCGGAAGATCTCGTTGGTGTCGATGGGCTGCTCCAGAAGAAAAGCGGCCAGAGAGAAGGTCTGGGCGGTGGTGCAGTCATAGCGGAAGCGGCCGGAGTCGGTGACCATGCCGGTGTAGAGGCTCTGGGCTGCCAGAGGGGTAAGCCGCAGGCCGCATTCTTTGGCAAAAGCAGCCACAAGGCCACAGCAGCTTTCAAAGGAAGTGTCGATGACCTCCACATCCGCGATGGTGCCGCAGAAAATGTGATGGTCAAAGCGCACCGTCCGCTCTGCCAGGGTATAACGGCTGTCGCTGATGAGACTGGGAGCGCCGCAGTCCAGGATCACAGCCAGCGCGCCTTGGTAGGCAGTGTCCTCTATGGTGTCCATGGCGGAATCCTCCATAAAGCCGAAGAACCGGGGTTCATCACCCACGGCATACACGGTCTTTTCCGGGAAATTTTCCCGCAGCAGGTGCTTCAGGCCGATCTGACTGCCCATGGCATCCCCATCAGGCTTGCTGTGTCGGTGGAGAATGATGGTATCGTGCTGCTGGATCTCTTGCAGAATGCGTTCAAACATGGAAAAACCTCTCAGTTTCTGAAATCAGCGGTAATTGCATTGCACTCTAATATAACACAGATACCTGGTAAAGGCAATTTATATTTTGAAAATTACAGAAAAAGGGTTGTCTTAAATCTTCTTTCGTAGGGACACCGCTCCTGCGGTGTCCGCAGCCAACCCATAAAAATAGCACAAAATTTGCGTAAACCACGCAAATTTTGTGCTATTTTTGTGTTTCGGACACCCGGGGACGGGTGTCCCTACGATGCATAACGGATAATTTTTGCCTTAATGAGACAACCCCTTTTTTATCAGCCTTTATAATAGGTTCTTCCGGGTTCCGGAGCGGTGCCATTGCGGGACAGCAGCTCCGTCACGGTGAGGAATTCCACATCCAGATCGTTCTTGATGATGTATTCGATGGCTTCCTTGGTGCCGTAGTAGGTGGTGGCATGGATATCATGCACCAGGATGATGGCGCCGTCCTTCAGGCCGTTGATCACGGCATTCTTCACGGCTTCTGTGTTGCGGGTAGCCCAGTCGCGGGTATCTACCGACCAGTTGATGTGGGGCAGGGGAATGGTCTTCAGTGCGGTGTCGGTGATGTTGCCGCCGGGGGCACGGTAAACGGTGGCCTGTTTGCCGGAAACCTCCTGCACAGTAGCCTGGAACCTGGCAAAGTCTTCTTCGATCTGCTTGGCGGTCATGTTGAAGAAGAAGGTGTGACCCCAGGTGTGATAGCCGATCTCATGGCCGTCCTCGGCCATCCGCTTGACGGATTCCGGGGTGGTCTTGATGCGGTTACCCACCAGGAAGAAGGTGACCGTGATGTCGTTTTCCTTCAGCATATCCAGCACCTTGGGAGTGTATGCGGAGCTGGGGCCATCGTCATAGGTCAGAGCGACCTGGATCAGGTCACAGACCTTGACTTTACAGGTGGCGGCGATATTGCCGTATTGGGAGGCACAGGTAACGGTCACGGTGCCGTAGTCCACGCCGGTGACAACGCCGTTTTCATCCACCGTAGCAATGGCGGGATCGGAAGAGGTCCAGACCAGCTTTTCAGGGGATTCCGCCGGGGCTTTCACAGCCACGATGGACTTTTGGGTGCCGGGTTTCAGCTTGATGTAGTCATCTTCCACAGCTACGGATTCCAGCAGATGAATGACCGTAACTTCCTGGGCGGCGGAGAAGCCGCTGGGCAGCGTTGCGATGACAGTGGCGCTGCCTTCGGCCAGGCCGGTGAGGGTGCCGTCGGGAGAAATCTGCAGGATCTCACTGTCGGAAACACTGTAGGAGATCTGGGCAGGATCAGCGGGATGATTCAGGGAAGGCTGCAGCTGCACGGTGCTGCCGGGGCCTACATAGAGGGGCTCTTCCGGCAGGGAAACCTGCAGACCGGTTTCACACACAGTAACGATCAGCGTCTGCTCGCCCCAGACAAGACGGGCGGTGCCCAGCTTTACAGCGGTGACGGTGCCGGCTTCCCAGGTTACGGCGTCACCTTCCACGGTGACGGTATCCGGCAGGGGTTCTGCTGCGGGGGCAGGCTGCGGAACGGTTTCGGGAGTGGTTTCCGGTGTGGTTTCGGGAACGGTTTCCGGGACAGTTTCCGGGGTGGTTTCCGGAATCGTCTCGGGCGGTGCTTCCGGCACGGTTTCACTGCCGGGACCGAAGGCGTATGTATCGCCCACACCCAGAATCAGGGACGGAACAGGGGCTGCGCCGCCGAGATACCGGGGCGCAAAATCAGACAGCCCCAGAATGTTGCGCTTCATCTGCAGAAAATCCGTAATGGTCACTGCATTGTCGCCGCTGACATCTGCAGCGTGGTTCTGGGCAGCGGTGAATTCCTGCTGATCCAGCAGCATGGATTTTACCATCAGCATATCGGTGACGGAGAACTGACCGTCGCCGCTGCAATCTGCCTGCACCACCAGGGAAAGCCTGTCGATCACCATGTTATCCCGGGAAAGTGTCAGTTCAGAGCCGGTGGCAACGCCGCCGGAAAGGGCAACTTCACCGGATGGCAGGACTCTGGAGAGAAAAGTGGATTCCTCTGTGCCGGGGGTGACCTGACCAATGACACCGTCGGTTCGGTTGATGCCATAGTAGCCGGAACAGATGGGGCTGTTATCGGTAGACGCTGCGGCAGGGAGCGAGCCGGTAAGGGAAAATAATATGGCAACAGCCATAAAAAATGATGTAAATTTTTTCATAAAACATCTCCCATAAATCTGCGATGTGTGTTATACTCTCATATTATAAAGCTTCTTGTCAAATAGGCAAGAGATTTGGAGGAAGATTATGAAAAAATTTTTGACCTTCCTGGTAGCAGTGATGCTGCTGGCGATGCTGCCGGTGCAGGCGTTTGCGGCAGGCAGCGCATCTGTGTCCGGCCCTGATGTGGTTCGTGCAGGCGATACCATCACTGTGCGCTTCCAGGCCGGCGGCGGCATCTACGGCGGCAACGGCAGCGTCAGCTTTGACAGCAATCAGCTGACCCTCCAGGGCTACAGCGCGTCCCTCAGCGCTCCCTGGACGGTGGAATTCGCGGGAAACAGCTTTGTGTTCTATGATAATTCCATGGCAGCGCCCATTTCCGGCAGCCAGACCATTTTTCAGGCAACCTTTCAGGTATCTTCCGATCTGCAGCCAGGCACCAATGTGGCGGTGAGCTTCAACGGCATTACCCTCAGCGACGGCAAGACTGACAGCCATGTGGGCACCAAGACCTATTCCGTAACCATTGCGGAGCCCCTGAGCAATAATGCCAACCTGAAGAGCCTGGGAAGCTCCAATGCGCAGATCACCCCTGCCTTCTCCACTGACACCACCGAGTACACCGCTTCCGTTCCGTTTAGCGTCAGTAAACTGGAAATCGCTGCGGAAGCAGAGCACCCCGGCGCGGTTGTGACCGTGGGCAATACCGGCCTTACCCCCGGCGGCACTACGGATGTGACCGTGACGGTCAAGGCAGAAGACGGAACCACCAAGGTGTATCACATTAAGACAAAGCGGGCACAGGACCCCAACTATGTGGCATCTGCCAACAACAGCCTCAGCGACTTGGCTGTGGAAGGTTTTCTGCTTTCTCCTGCGTTCAACCCTGGCCGGGCAGACTATGCGGTGTATCTGCCCTATGAAACCGAATCGTTGAAGCTGGAAGCGGCGGCAGCAGATGCCAAGGCGAAGCTGACAATGCCGGATCTGGGGGCAATTCCCGTGGGCAAAACTACCTATGAGATTCCCGTTACCGCAGAAAACGGCACTGTGCGCACCTACACCCTGACGGTATTCCGGGCGGATGTGTTCCAGCCGGGTGTGGAACCCACGGAACCCATAGAGCCGGAAACGGAACCCACCACCGAACCTGCCACGGAACCCACCACCGTGCCCACAGAAACGGAAGAACCCACCACCGCGCCCACCCAGGCACCCCAGCAGCCTCAGGAAGCGCGCCCCGGCATGGGTGTGGATTTCTGGATGTGGATCTTGGTTGTGATCATGGCCTTCTGTGCCGGCTGCATTACCATTTTGCTGATCAACGGCATCCGCAGAAAGTAAATTACAGAATAGAAAGTCCCCCGAAATCTCAGGATTTCGGGGGATTTTTTGCAGATATTATACCTGGACGGCGCGCTTTTCCTTGCAGCTGTGGTAGTACAGATGGAATTTCAGTGCATTGAAGCCCTCTGCGGGGCGAAGCTCATAGTAAGTCCGGTTGGCGGTGAAAACGATGGCCTTCTGGCCGTGGATGTTCAGATCCGCAATATCTTCCAACGCTACCTGGAAATCACCGCAGCGCAGGAAGGCAGCGGTAATGGTTACTTCGCCCTGGGCTTCCAGTGCCTCCTGGTGGTTGCGCAGGGTTGTGAGGGTGGCGTTGGGCGCGGTGTAGGGAATGCCGTTTTCAATATCGCGCAGAACCTGCTGGTTCTGCCAGTCAGACAGATCTTTTACGGTGGACTGGGGGAGGCCTTCCAGCATGCCGAAGGGATCATAGCGAAAATGCATACCGCAGCTGCTGCAGCTGACGGTGTCGCCTGCGGAACGGATGGTATCCCGGCTGCAGCACTGGGGGCAAATAAACAGCAGCCGCTCCATAAACATGGCCCGCTTTTTGCTGCGGTAACGCTTGGGGTCAGCCAGCTGCCGGGCGTAGGCATCTTCGTAAAGATCCCGGGTGATGGCAGCGTGGAGTTCTTCGTTGGACATGGTTTGCAGGGTTTCGGGCGTGTAGACCTTCACAGGTGCGCCGTGAAGCATGCCCCGGCGGATGCTGGCACCGCCCCAGCGGGGGCTGGTAAAATAGCCGCCGATGAGCTTATAGGTGACCAGACCGCAGCCGGCGGACTTGACCATTTTGGCGGTGGAGGGGAGAATGGGACAGGTGACACCGTCCCAGGTGCGGGAACCTTCGGCAAACATGCAGACATTGTGGCCCTTCCGGGTATGCCGGAGAATCTCCATAACCGTAGCGGCAGCAGAGGCACCTTTGTTGCGGTAGATGGGCTGCAGCAGCCAGGTAATCAGCTTGCCCACCACGGGCCATCTGGCAATGTGCTCGCTGGCCACGAAATACATGGGCTGACGGAAGCTGGCGCCTACCAGCAGCGGATCAAAGTCCGTTGCGTGGTTGGACAGCACAATATAATTGGCAGGCAGATTTTTCGCTGTTTCGTATGTATAGCCGAACACGCATTTCAGCAGCAGGATCACCAGCGGCCGCAGCAGCTTATAGCAGAAGGAAAGGCGATTTTTCAAGGGAAAACCTCCGGGAACAGAAATATGTGACTATTGTAACAGCATATGTGCAGTTTTTCAACTGTTTTTCGGCCAACAAAGATACACACGAAAACAGGACAGTAAATCCTTAGAATTTACTGTCCTGTCTTTTGCTATTTGAGGGTGTAGCCGGATGCGGTGCGCTCCAGGGCGGCACCATAGTAGGCGGCCATGGCATTTTCCAGAGCAATGGCATCGCTGATGGCAGCGGTTTCGTAGCAGGAGTGCATTGCCAGCTGGGGCAGGCCGATATCTACGCTGGGCACCGATACATGTGCCAGGGAAATATTGCCCAGAGTGGAGCCGCCGGGGAGGTCAGCCCGGTTGCAGTAGGTCTGCACCGGTACTTCCGCCTTGGCGCATACCTTGCGGAAAATGGCGGCGGATACACCGTCGGAGGTGTAGCGCTGGTTGGCGTTGTACTTGAGAACCACGCCCTTGCCCATGACGGGGGTATTGGCGGCATCGGCCAGCTCCGGATGGTTGGGATGGATGGCGTGGGCATTGTCCGCCGATACCATGAAGGACTGGGCCAGCATCTGGGGCAGGGGAAGATTCAGGCAGCTGCAGATCCGCTGCAGGGTGACTTCCAGCAGGTCAGAGGCGGCACCCTGCAAAGAGGCGGAGCCCACTTCCTCACTGTCAAAGACGCTGAGCACCGGGATGGCGCTGCTTTCGGCTGCGTTCAGGAAGCCCTGGGTGCAGCACCAGGCACATTCCAGATCGTCCAGGGCGGCGGAGGAAATATATTCTTCTTCCAGACCCCACACGCTGGCCTTCTGCCGGATGTAGAGGTACAGGTCGTGGCCCAGGATCTTGCCCCCTGCGGCTTCTTCCAGAATCGTCTGGAATTTGCCTGCTGCTTCCTTGCTGCCCATGAGAGGCAGGGTGTCCACAGCGGGGTTCCACTTATAGCCGTCGTTGGCCTGGCGGTTCATGTGGATGGCCACATTGGGGATCAGCAGCAGATCCCGGTCGATATCCACCAGGCGGCTTTCGATACCGGATTCCGTTTCCACCATCACCCGGCCTGCCACAGACAGGGGTCTGTCCAGCCAGGGGGAAATGAGCATGCCGCCGTAGCGCTCCACAGCCAGCCGGGTGTAAGCACCCTTCAGCTCGCCGTTTTCCTTCACCTTAAAGCAGGGGCGGTCGGCATGGCTGGCGCTGAGCAGGAAGCCTTTGGGATTGCCCTGGGGAATCCGGAAGGCCAGAATAGCGCTGTCATTGCGCTTGAGGTAATACTTGCCGCCGGGAATCAGATCCCAGGCGTTCCACTCGTTCAGTGCCTGATAGCCTGCGTCCAGCAGAACCTTTTCCAGGCCTGCCACAGCGTGGAATACGCTGTGGGCATTGTCCAGAAAATCAATGAGAGCTTCGATTCTCTTATCCATCTTATGCCTCCACCAGTGCGCAGAACATGTCGATCTGATCGGCGATGGTCTGCAGGGCGGCGCGCCAGAAGTTCTTATCGGTCAGGTCGATGCCGGCGACCTTGGCGGTGTCTTCCACAGTGGCGATGGGGGTGGTGTGCAGCAGCTTCTTGTACTTGGGCACGAAGCTTGCGCCTTCTTCCAGGTACTGGGCGTACAGACCCCGGGCGAACAGACCGCCGAAGGCGTAGGGGAAGTTGTAGAAGGTGGGGCCATAGTAGTGGCTCTTGCAGACCCACATGTAGGGATGCATTACATCGTGATCCAGACCGTCGCCGTAGCTGCGCTTCTGGGCCTCGGTCATGAAGGCGCACAGGTCATCGGCGTTCATGAACTTCTCTTCCCGGTTCTCAAAGACCATGGCTTCAAAACGGAAGCGGGAGTAGATGTCGCAGATGATCTGGGTGGCATCCTGCAGCTGAGACTCGATGAGGGCCAGACGCTCATCATCGGAAGCGGCATTCTTGATGGCAGCCGCCATCACCACGCATTCATTGAAGGTAGAGGCGGTTTCTGCCACGGGCATGGAGTAATCCTTGTTCAGGGGGCGGTGGTCCTGGATGCACTGGTTGTGGAAGGCGTGACCCAGCTCATGGGCCAGGGTTACCACATCGCCGAACATGCCGTCGTAGTTGGTGAGGATGCGGCTCTCGTTCAGGCACTCCACACCGGCGCAGAAAGCACCGCCGGACTTGCCATCCCGGGGGAAGAAATCAATCCAGGCTTCGTCAAAGGCCCGGGCAACCATATCGGCCAGCTCCTGATCGAAGGTGGAGAACAGGCTCACCAGCAGATCCTTGGCTTCCTGGGTGGAGAACTTGCTGCTGGCGTTGCCCATGGGGGCAAACAGATCGTACCAGGGCAGACCGCCTTCGTGACCCAGGGCCTTGGCCTTGGCCTTCAGATACTGCCAGAATTTGGGCAGATATTCGTCCATGGCGCTAAGCATAGCATCCAGAGTTTCCCGCTTCATGTCGGAGTGCTTCAGGGTGCGCTCCAGGGGAGATTCGTAGCCGCGAAGCTGGCAGTCGGAAATGGTTTCCAGCTTGATGGAGTTCAGGGCGAAGGCCACGCTGTCCTTGATCCGGTCATAGCAGGCGATTTCAGCCTCGTATGCAGCCTTGCGCACTGCGGCATCGGGATCGTAGGCCAGGTTACGGATGGCAGACAGATTGGTGGTGCCGCCGTTGTAGGCTACGGGAACGGTGGAGGTCAGGTAGCCCTGCAGGTCACTCCAGGCGCTGCCGCCGGAGAGCCGCATCCGGGCCATGATCTGCTCACCCTTGCCGCTCAGCAGGTAGCGGCTGGACTCGGCCATTTTCTCAAACAGGAAGCCGTAATCCTTCAGCTTTTCGTCGGCGGCCACCAGCTCCATCAGGTTGGGCAGCTTGGAAGCCCAGTCCTTAAAGGCGGCTTCCGGGGCAGCCATGCCGCTGTAAACAGCCATCAGCCGGCCCATCTGGGAAGCGGCTTCGCCGTCACGGGTGTTGGTGGACTGCCGCAGGGAAGCGTACAGACCCAGCTTGCCTGCCAGCTCGCTGAGCTCCTCTTCCATGGTGATACCGGCGCGCAGGGCTTCGGCGGGGTCAGCTTCAGAAAGATTTGCGGTAAAAGCGGTATAGGCAGCCAGCTTTTCCTTGGCGGTATTCAGATCTGCCTCAAAAGCGGGGTCGTCAAAACCCTTGTAAATGGGGTCAAGATTCCATACTTCATTCATAATGCATTTCATCCTTTCGCAATGAGAATATACCCGGATTGTACTATATTTTACAGGCCTGCGTCAACTGCAAATGCCATTTGAAAAAAGATGTCATAATATTGCAAAAAGTTTGTAATTTATCGTTACTTTGTCGAAAACTGTCGAATCAGGACGAACGATTGTTTGGGAAACGCCTTGCAAAATATCCTACATTGTGCTAAATTATATTTGTCGCAACGAAGGGGAGAACTTCAATAGTCAGGAGAGGAAGTTATGGAACGAGTAACAACCGTAGTAATCGCAGACAATACGGAAGAATTTTGCACAGGGCTGTCCGCAGCGCTGCAGCAGGCAGGCGGCTTCCAGGTGCTGGGCATTGCCGGTGACGGCGAACAGGCAATCCGCATGGTCACGGAGCGAAAGCCCGATGTACTGGTGCTGGATCTGATGCTGCCGAAGCGGGATGGCCTCAGTGTGCTGAAAGCGCTGAATGGAATGGACCGCAAGCCGGTGACACTGGCTACATCCACATTTCTTACAGAATATGTGTCCTCTGCCGCGGCAGGGCTGGGCGTCCGGTACCTGATGCTGAAGCCTTGCGACACAGAGGCCATAGTGGAGCGTCTGGAGGAGATCCGGGGAGGGGAGAACCTTCGGAAGCCTGCAGTGCGCAAGCTGGGCAGATCCGATATTGAGTCCATGGTCACAGGCATTATCCATGAAATCGGCGTCCCGGCCCATATCAAGGGCTACCAGTACCTGCGGGAGGCTATCATTATCGCGGTCAACGATATGGATGTGATCAACGCCATCACCAAGGTGCTGTATCCCCAGGTGGCAAAAACCTTCAACACCACGCCGTCCCGTGTGGAGCGGGCCATCCGCCACGCCATCGAAGTAGCATGGGATCGGGGAGATTTGGATACTTTGCAAAGATTCTTTGGGTATACTGTCAGCAATACAAAAGGAAAACCCACGAATTCGGAGTTCATCGCTCTGATCGCGGACAAGCTCCAGCTGCAGCTGAAATCCTCCGAAGCCGTCAATTTTTAATGTCCCGCCGTCAGGACAGCCGTTTTGGGATGTCCTGACGGCGAAATCTTTTTCGTCACCTGGTTGCCTTTTTGTTTTTTTCGTGGTAAGCTTATTTTATTCATAAAAACAGGGGACCGCGGGGTGTTTTGATATGAAAAAAAGTCTTTGGGATCGGTTCACGGGATCCAGGGGGGCATGGCTCCTGTTCGCTGCGGTTTTGGCCGTGCAGCTGGTTTGCCTTTTCTGGATGAGCGCCCAAAAGCAGGAATTTCACATTGACGAGATCTACAGCTACATTCTCTCCAACGGCTACGAATACGACCGGGTCAGCAACCGGGAGGAGGTTTGGAACACCTGGATCCGGGGCTCCGACCTGGAGTCCTTCGTCACCGTGGACAGAGGAGAGCAGTTCGCCTACGGACGGGTGTACCGCAACAATGCCTTGGATGCCCACCCGCCCCTTTACTATTTTCTCTTCCACACCCTCTGCTCCTTCTTCCCGGGGGTCTTCAGCAAATGGTTTGGCCTGGGGCTGAATATATTCCTCTTCGCCCTGTCCCAAACGGCGCTGTTCGTCCTGTCCAAACGGATCCTGGGGGATAACCCCTGGGCGGTAGTGCCGGCGGCGATCCTGGGGGGCACCCGGCTGGGGCTGGACGGGGTGCTGTTCATGCGGATGTACGCCCTGTTGACCCTTTTGACGGTGCTTTTGCTGCTGCTGCACCACCGGATGCTCTCCCGGGAGAAGCCCTGGGATCCGGCGGCCTGCTTCGCCCTGACCTTTTTGGGAGTCTTCACCCACTATTATTTCGCCATCCCCGCCTTCTTCCTGGCGGCGTTCTTCTGCCTGCGGTATTGGATGAAGCATCAATGGAAGCGGCTGGCCCTCTATGCCGCCGCCATGCTGGCAGGGGTGGTCTGCGTGTTCCTGGTCTATCCCGCGGCCCTTTTGCAGATCACCGGCTCCCCCACCAACAATGTGGGCAACTCCGTGTTCGGGGATCTTTTGAAGCTGGACAATACCCTCACCTCCATTGAATACATCGGCTGGTTCGTCCTGGTGGGGATCTTCGGCAGCCTGGGCTACAGCCTGCCCCTCACCGGCCCCGCCGCCCTGCTCACCTGCCTGCTGGCGGTGAAAAAGCCCCGGCAGAAGGACGGAGCCTGGAAGCCGGACCCCCGGCTGTTCCTTATGGGCCTGGGTCTGCTGCTGCTGTCGTTTTTGGTGATCTGCCATATTTCCAATTACTTCACCTTCGTGCGCTATGTCTACCACCTGGTGCCCCTGCTGGCCCTGGTTTCCGGCTACGGCCTGCGGTGGCTGGCCGCCCGGCTCAAATGCAACGGCCGGGGGCTGTGCCTGGGCTTTTTGTGCCTGTGCCTGGTCACCTGTGTGGCCATGGCCGCCCGGGGAGACAGCGAGTATATGCTGGAGGAATACGCCCCCACCAACGCCCGGGTCCAGGCCCTTTCCCAGGACCGGCCCCTGCTGCTGGTGGGCCGCCGCCGGGAAACCTTCTTCCCCACCACCAATTTCCAGGTGCTCTGCGGCAGCAGCCGGCTGTTCATGAATGACACCGCGGATCCGGCAGACATTGCCGCCGCCCTGGAGGATGTGGATACGGAAGAAGGAGTGGTGTTCCTGCTCCTTACCGACAAGGTTTGGACCGACGGCCTGGACGGGCCCCAGGCCATGGCCGCCATCGTGGCCGCCTGTCCCCAGCTGAGCAGCTTCCAAAAGCTGGGCGACTGCGTCTACGGAATGTACTACCTTGCCCAATAAAAGATCCCCTCCCCGGTTTTTCGGATCCCGGGGAGGGGATTTTTCGGTTTTGGTTTATTCCGCGAAGTTCAGTTCCCGTTTCAGGGGGGCGCGGACACCCGGGGACGGGTGTCCCTACTTTCATGTTCCCCGAAGGCTGTAACAGCGACCAAATGTACGCCGGTTCCAAACTGCAATAATACCGTGCCCTGGATAGCGAATTTCTGAATATCCCAACTGTAGGGGAGGGTCCGGACCAATGTCATTAAGTTTAGACTGTCATTGCGAGGGCCGTAGGCCCGTGGCAATCCGTAATACCTTTAGAGAACGGATTCTCACGCCTGCTGACGCAGGCTCAGAATGACACGGTTTCTTAACTGAATGACATTGGGGTCTTGACCCTCCCCTTTAATATTTCAATTACTGTGCCTATGCGTACCCGTCTAACAGGCGCGTTTTTTGCTGCTGCACCATACAAAGGGAGAGGACAACGAACATATCTTGTAAAGCATTCAAAGAAATGCTTTACTGATTTTATTCCAAGAGAAAGAAGGAACATACATGAAGAAATTTATCATTTGGATGCTGATTTTTTTGTTGAGCCTGTCTTTGTGCGCCTGCGGCGGGAAGGAGACACCGGAAACTACTGCGGCACCTACGGAACCGGAGACCACCGTGGAGAGAATCATTGGCACCTGGATCAGCCTGGAAGACCAGAGGGTCGTCATCAACGGCAATACCACTGCCGGTACCAGAGTCGTGATCAAGGAAGACAAGACCGGCGAAATACGCCAGGGGGACCAGTCCGTTCCGGTTACCTGGGAGTATGATGAGGCGACCCGTACCCTGATCCTGTACAACGCCCTGGACAAAACCAAGGTGGAGGTCCTTACATATCTGGAAGTGATTGACGCGCTGTACAACGACTGGAACGGCATGATGGCCAGAGTAGACGAAAAGACCGGCTGAGTTTTGCCGAATCTTTCATAAAGCACCCCAGCTTCAAGACAGCTTGAAGCTGGGTTTTTCTACATTTTGCATAAGAATATTCGCTGCCTTGCAAAATGATTGACTTTGCCTGAATAATGCCGTAAAATACACCCATGAAATGAAGGAATCATTTCGAATATATTCAAGAGAGGTAGAAATATGAAGAAAATCAAATCCAATCTGGCGCTGCAGATCTTCATTGCTCTGGTTCTGGCCATTGTGGTTGGCCTGCTGATGAGCAAGCAGGTGGCATTTGCCAACGCCTACATCAAGCCCTTCGGCACCATCTTCCTGAACCTGCTGAAGTTCATTGTGTGCCCCATCGTGCTGTTCTCCATCCTGTGCGGCATGATCTCCATGAAGGATATCCGCAAGGTGGGCTCCATCGGCCTGAAGACCATCGTGTATTATATGCTCACCACCGCTGTGGCTATCGTCATCGGCCTGCTGATGGGCCAGCTGATGAAGGGTTTCTTCCCTGTGCTGTCCACTTCCGATCTGGTGTATGAAGCCAAGGAGCCTACGCCCTTTATGAATGTTCTGGTGGATATCTTCCCCTCCAACTTCCTGGCACCTCTGGTCAACGCCAACATGCTGCAGATCATCGTCATCGCCCTGTTTGTGGGCTTCGGCATCATCCTGGTGGGTGAAAAGGCCGACGGCGTTCGCGTCCTGATCCAGCAGCTGAACGATGTGTTCATGAAGGTAATGGAGCTGATCCTGAAGCTCTCTCCCATCGGCGTGTTCTGCCTGCTGACTCCCGTTGTGGCAGAAAACGGTGCCAAGATCATCGGCTCCCTGGCTATGGTGCTGCTGACTGCTTACATCAGCTATGTCATCCACGCCCTGGTGGTTTACTCCACCACCGTCCGCACCATGGGCGGCGTGAGCCCCCTGAAGTTCTTCAAGGGCATGGCTCCCGCTATGATCTTTGCCTTCTCCTCCGCTTCCTCTGTGGGTACCCTGCCCCTGAACATGGAGTGCTGCGAGAAGCTGGGCGCTGACAAGGAGACCACCGCATTCGTGCTGCCCCTGGGCGCTACCATCAACATGGACGGCACCGCCATCTATCAGGGCGTTTGCGCCATCTTCATCGCTTCCTGCTTCGGCATCGACCTGACCCTGGGCGAGATGGCTACCATCGTTGTCACCGCAACCCTGGCTTCCATCGGTACCGCAGGTGTGCCCGGCGCAGGCATGGTGATGCTGGCCATGGTGCTGACCTCCGTGGGTCTGCCTGTGGAAGGCATTGCGCTGGTGGCCGGCGTGGACCGTATCTTCGATATGGGCAGAACCGTGCTGAATATTACCGGCGACGCTTCCTGTGCGCTGATCGTTTCCAGCATGGAGCGCAAGGCCGAGCAGAAGAAGCTCTCTCAGTAACCGCAATTTTACAAAACAGCCGGCACCTGTCAGGTGCCGGCTGTTGCAGTTTGCATTTGGCTGTGCTATACTGAAGCAAAAGAAGGGGGTGCACGACTATGGTCACACTGGAAATGTTGAAAGGGATTACAACCGGTGCGGTGCGGATTTGGGAGGAGGACGGCTGGTTCCGTTTCTCCCGGTTTACCCGGTACCAGGAGGAGCTGCTGCAGCAGCGGGGGTTTGCCCCCAGAGAGCAGGCCGGTGCCGGTATGCGGCTGGAATTTCTCACCCGGGGCGGCCGGCTGGCGTTCGACTATGAAGTACATCCCGGCAGCGGCAGAGACTACTGGGGCATCGAGATTGCCCACGATGGTCTGGGCATGGTGCACCTGCAGGGGAAAGTGCCCCACAGCGGCCATGTTTGCCATCAGATCCCGCCGTTGGAGCGGGAAATTCGGGTGACGGTGTATTTCCCCAATCTGGCCGCATTGCGGATTCGGAATCTGCAGCTGCCGGAGGACGCGGCGCCCTATACCCGGCAGAAGAAATATCTGGCATTGGGCGACTCCATTACCCAGGGCTATGATGCCGCCCATCCCAACCAGACCTATGTGAATCTGCTGGCGGATGCCTGGGATGCCCAGGTGCTGAATCAGGCTATCGGCGGCGATGTGTTCTGCCCGGAGAATCTGGACCCGGCGCTGGACTTTTCGCCGGACATCATTACGGTGGCCTACGGCACCAACGACTGGACGCTCCAGGTGCTGCAAAGCGGCGCTGCCAAGGCTTATCTGGATAAATTGACCGGGCTGTACCCCGGTGTGCCGGTGTTTGTGCTGCTTCCTCTGTGGCGGGAAGTGGAAAACGAACTGCGTGGCGGCATTACGCTGCAGCAGGGCAGGGAATTGCTTTCTTCCTGGGCAGAAAACCGGGAGAATGTGTTTGTTATCGACTGCCACCACTTCATTCCCTTCCTGCCGGAATATTTCTATGACGGCGTGCTGCATCCCAACGACATGGGCTATCTGTACTATGCCCGGGCTCTGGAAAAGGCGGTTCCGCTTTTTTCGCATTGACACAGACCCGGAAGCTTACTATAATGATTCCAACAAAACGCATGCATAGCGGCTTCGACCGCTGCCAAGCATAAGGAGGAAATGCCATGGAAAACGAAGAAATCCTGCAGGAGGAAGAATTCTCCACCCTGACCCTGGTGGATGACAAGGGTGAGGAAACTGTTTTTGAGTATCTGGACTGCATCGAGTATCAGGGCAAGGAGTACCTGGTGCTGACACCTATGGAGGAAGAAGGCCAGATTGTGATTCTGGAAGTGGAGCCCGTGGACGAGGAGAATGAGAACTACATCGCCGTGGAAGACGAAGCAGTTCTGGAGGCCGTCTACGCCATCTTCAAGGAGCGCTATCAGGATGTCCTGACCTTTGCGGAAGAATAAGAGAAAAAGGAACCCCCGGTTTCCGGGGGTTCTTTTTTGGTTAAAGAAAACCACCAGCCTGGTGGTTCCAAAAGGCTTTCGCTTTGCCCAATCCCGCCGCAGCGGCAAGCCTCCCTCTGATGAGGGAGGTGGCACGGCATAAGCCGTGACGGAGGGAGAGAAACAAGAAGAAAAGTATTCTCTCCCCCAGTCATGCTATTCGCATGACAGCCCCCTCGTCAGAGGGGGCCTTGGACGCTCCCACACCGGTAGGCCTTTCAATACGCTGAAAAAAGCCTTGCAACACTTTGCCCTTGTCATTCGTTATCCAGGCAGAAAGGGGGGACGAAACCTATGTGGGAAGAACTTTATGAAGACCACTATCAAGAGCTTGTGGCCTATGGAACCCGCATCAGCGCAAGCAAAGAGCTTGCGGAGGATCTGACCCAGGAAACCTTTGTAAAGGCGCTGATGCATGCAGATACCGTGATGGATTTGTCTCCTTGCAAGCAGCGGGCGTGGCTGTACCGCACCTTCAAAAACCTGTTCCTTGACCGCTGTCGCCGGGCCGCTCTGGAAAATGCCTACACGCAGAACCTACAGGCCGAATACGCAGAGGATCGGGGAATGCAGGAGGTGGAAAATGCCATGGTGCTGCAGAGCATCAGTCCCCAGGATCGGGCGATGTTTCAGCTGCGGTATTTTGACGGCTATTCTGCCGAAGAGATCGCGCAAATGATGAATCTCCCGCCGGGAACGGTGCGCTCGAAGCTTTCCCGCTGCCGCAAATACTTAAAACAAAATCTGGAAGGATAACGGAGGAAATGAATATGGCGAAGAAGCTGATGATTAACTGTGCAACCTGCGATGCCAGAAATATTGCAGAAGAGAACTATGCCCACTATGAGCAAATTACCGTCAACTGCGCCATGGTGCTGACAAGCCCCAACGCAAAGGCTGTGATGAACAAGCTGCCCTTTACCCTGAACTGCGCCAATGTGCTGGAAGTGGAGGGGGATGCGCAGGTGCGTACCATCAACGGCAGCAGCGAAATCAAGAGCAGCGATGTGGTACCGGCATCGAAATACTATATGCTGGTCAACGGCAGCCTCACCATCGGCCCTGACACCCAGAAGCAGCTGGAACAGTGCGTGGGTATGACGATCAACGGCAGCCTTACCTGCCCCGAAAGCGTGTACGCAATGCTCAACAGCGTGAATGTGAACGGTTCCACCACTTGCTATCCGGACGGCGCCATCGTGCTCAAGCGCAACGCGGTGATCGATAAGCTGTTTGCGCTCCGGGCAAAGAGCAGCCTCTATTGGTCCGGCCGCCGGATGATTATGGTGGATCCCCAGCTGGATGGGGAAAAGCTGAAGGCCAAGGGCGTGAGATTCAGTACCAAGGAAGTGATCATCGCCGAATCCAAGGTAGAGGCACTGATCGACTGCATTGAGGAACGGGCGGAAATCATCATCGTCCCGGATGGCGCTGCTGTAGTGCTGGATGATATTACCCTGGATGAAGATGCGCTGCGGCGCTACGGCAAGCAGCTGTATGTGATCGGGGATGTGACGGTGCCGGAGGATGCGGACGCGCTGGATGAAATCCGATATCTCCATGTGCGCGGCGATGCCAAGGTGCCCCAGAAACATAAGGAAAAACTGCTGCGGGTGTTAACAGAGATTTCCGGTCAGGTGAGGGTGGCGAAGCCCAAGGGTGCGACCCTGGAGGATAAGCCTTTCCTGAAGATTACCAGATGGATGCTGGAGCAGCAGCCGCTGGGAATTGATGTCAGCGATTGCGCGGTGGTAAAAATTGCCGACGATATCCCCAAGGAATTGATTATGCAGCGGCTGCACATTGAGGACTGCGGCGTTGTGCAGTGCAGTCAGGAACTGGAAGATGCGGTTACTATGATCTGCACCGATGTAGGACATGTGGGCGGCACCGAAGGCGATGACGGCATGGGTGTGGGCGATATGCTCAAGAATGCCATGGGCGGAATTAAGGACATGCTGGATACCAAGATGGTGAACGCTGCCGACTATGTGCTGTAATATGGCGCTTTCATAAGGGCCGACGTGCCTCAATCGGCCCCTACAAGCAAGAAGAAAACCGGTTGGGTGGGAACCCAACCGGCTTTTCGCTTATTCGAAGGTTTCCTCCTGGCGGGCAGCGGTGTCTCTGCGGCCGGTGGGGGTGGTGCCGAATTGCTTGGCATAGGCCCGGGTGAAGGAACTGTAGCTGCGCCAGCCGGAGCGGTAGCAGGCATCGGTGGCGCTGAGGCCCGAGCGGATATGGTCTCTTGCCAGCAGCAGCCGCCGCTGGGTCAGATAATCGTGGACGGTGATGCCGGTTTCTTTCCGGAAGAGGCGCATCATGTGGTACTTGCTTAAGTAAATTTGCTCCGCCAGGGCATCAATGCTGATATCTTCCGCAAGATGGGCATCCATATAGCGGATCAGCTTCAGCACCCGGTCGTTTTTGGGCTCCATCAGCCCCGTCTGCTCCCGGTTTTTCCGCAGGTTTCGGCTGATCTGCACCAGCAGACGCAGCAGCAGGCTGTTGCTGAGAATTTCCCGGCCATAGTCGCTGCCGGAAAGCTCCTTTTCCAGAGACGCTGCCAGCTGGAAAATTACCTTCTGCTGGGCTTCGTCTGCCCGGAGCACATGCCCATGCTGCCCATTGAAGCATTCCCGCAGATCGCATTCCGCCACCGACTGCCGCTGCAGAAATTCCGGGGATATGTAGAGAATAATCCGCTCATAAGCCACGCCAACCTCAAATTCCGGCCGGTGTACGCAGCCGCTGCCGATGAGCACCGCATCTCCGGAGCGGATGGAATAGCGCTGGCCGTCCACCACATAGCTGCCGGAACCGGACACCAGCAGCAGAATTTTGCTGAATTCGTGGTAGTGGTAATCCGGGCGGATGCCACTGTCGGATCGCAGGTGGAAGAGCCGGTAGTCCTCCAAAAGGTAGCCTGTTTTTTGATAGTCTGTCATAACTTTTTTCTCCAAGAGCATCATTTGCAATAATTATAGCACGGAATGCGTTTTCTTTGCAATAGTTGCGTTGTAAAATGGCAAAGAACAAACTAAGAAAAACTTTTCCGGAGGTCATCCCTATGAAGAAGTTTCTGAAGAACTACGCATTTATTATTTTCATGCTCATCGGCATCGTAGCCGGCTGCGTGACCGGTGCTTTCTGGCCCGGTGCCAAAGCTCTGGAACCCCTGGGCACCCTGTTCATCAACATGATGTTCTGCATCGTGGTTCCCATGGTGTTCTGCTCCATCGCTTCCGCCGTTGCCAATATGGATAACGCTAAGCGGGCAGGCAAGCTGATGGGTACCACTCTGGTTACCTTCTGCGCCACCGCAGCCATCGCTGCCGTCATTATGTATATCGTCTGCCGCCTGATTCCTCTGGTTCCTGAGAGCTACAAGGCCGTGGAAGGCGCTGTGGATGATCCCATGAGTCTGGGTGAGCTGGTTGTCGGCTTCTTCACCAAGCCCGATTTCCATGAGCTGCTGAGCCGCAGAGCCATCCTGCCCCTGATCGTGTTCGCCGTGCTCTTTGGCTTCGGTGTTCAGATGTCCGGCGGTAAGGAAACCGTCATGGCAAAGTTCCTGGCCAGCGCCACCGATACCCTGATGAACATGGTGAAGCTGGTTTCCTACTATGCCCCCATCGGCTTCTTCGGCTTCTTCGCCTACCTGGTTGCTACTTACGGTCCCCAGCTGATCAGCGACTACAGCAAGACCCTGCTGATCTACTATGTGCTGAGCTTTGCGTACATGTTTGCTATGTTCCCCCTGTACGCCCGTTTCGGCGGCGGCAAGGGCGGTGCCAAGGTGATGTTCAAGCACCTGTTCAAGCCCGCAGCCGTTTCCTTCGGCACCTGCTCCAGCGTTGCTACCATCCCCACCAACATGGAAGCCGCCGAAGAGACCGGCATTTCCAAGGATGTTTCCAAGGTGGTTCTGCCCATGGGCGCTACCATGCACATGGACGGCTCTGCCATGTCCGCTATCATTAAGGTGGCTTTCCTGTTCGGCGTGTTCGGCAAGGACTTCGGCACATGGGAAGCAATTCTGGCCATCGTTGTGGCTGTGTTCTCTTCCGTGGCTATGTCCGGCATTCCCGGCGGCGGTGGTACCGGCGAACTGGTGCTGTGCACCGTGTTCTTCCCGGATCAGCTGGCCATTGCCTATCCCATTGCCCTGGCTCTGGGCAACCTGGTGGATCCTCCCGCAACCATGGTCAACGCCGCAGGCGACTATGTTGCCAGCTTCATCGTTGAGCGCTTCGTCACCGGTAAGGATTGGCTCCAGAAGCAGCTGAAAGCAAAGAGCAAGAAGTAAATACCAAGGCCGCTGCCATTGGCAGCGGCCTTTCCAATTTGTAGGGGCCGGTGACTACACCGGCCCTTTGCGGTTATCCGTAGTTCTCTGCAAGCGCTTCAAAGAAATCGGCACCTGTCAGAAGAAGGTTCTCGTCAAAATTGAAATTGGCGGCGTGCAGCGTCGGGGTATCTCCCAGACCCAGGAAGAAGAATATCCCGGGCACCTGCTTCTGATACCAGGAGAAATCCTCGGAGATCATAGTGGGCTCTTCCAGCTCCCGGAAGGACACCATGCCGTGGGCCTTTTCCACCAGGTCAGGATCATTGGTCACAGCGGGATAGCCTTCGGTAAAATGGATATCCACTTTGCAGCCAAACTGCTTTTCCACAGCTTCTCCAATGGCAAGCAGATTGTCATGCAGATGCTGGAAAACGGAATCTTCATAGGTACGCAGGGTGCCTTCCAGCCGGGTATGGCCGGAGATGATATTGCGCACGGTGCCGCTTTCCATCTTGCCGAAATTCAGCAGCCGCCGTACATCCGGGGGCAGGCTGGCTTCCAGCGCTCTGGCGCGGCGGTAGAATTCCACACCGGCAGCCAGGGCATCAATGGCTTCCCAGGATTTGCCGATATGGGCGCTGCGGCCCTGAATATCCGCAGTAAGCTCGCTGACACGACTCATGAGCGCTCCTTTGCGGGTGTGCAGCACACCGGCTTCCAGGCCGGGCCACACATGCAGGCCGAAAATGGCTTCCACGCCGTATTCCTTGAGCACACCGCTGTCACACAGGGGCTTGGCACCGCCGATGGTCTCTTCCGCAGGCTGCAGGATCAGCAGCACATTGCAGCCCAGGCTTTTCTTAGCGCTGAGACGCCGGGCCAGTTCCAGGGCAATGGCCATGTGGGCATCGTGGCCGCAGGCATGCATGTAGCCATCATGACAGGAGGCGAAGGGCAGGCCGGTTTTTTCCGTGATGGGCAAGGCGTCGCAGTCCGCCCGGAAGGCAATGGTCTTCTCCGCGCCGAAGTCAAACCAGGCACAAAGGGAATTGGGAATGGGGGACGAAAGAACGCAGTTCAGCCCTTCCAGGGCGCTGCGCAGGTAAGCCATGGTTTTGGGAAGCCGGAGATCCGGCTCCGGAATTTGGTGCAGAGCACGGCGGTCGTGGATGATCTGCATGGATATACCTCCAGGTAAGAAGTTTTCTTTATTATAGGGCGCGGGTGCCCCTGTGTCAATTTCCGCAGCCGCACATTTTTTGCCCTGCGGAATAACATGGGATGAGCGGCTCAGCCGTGAAAAAATCCTGGAGGTATTTGTTATGTGCAATAATAATTTCTGTGGCGGCAACCTGTGCTGGATCATCCTGCTGATCATCCTGTTCGGCAACTGCGGCGGCAACGGCGCTCTGTGGAGCGGCAACAACTGCGGCTGCGGCTGCGATCACGATCGCTGCGGCTGCTGCTAAGGGCAAAAAACGGGGCGCCCCAATCGGGGCGCCTTTTCCCTGCAAATACACGCATTTTTCCCAGAAAAACACTTTTGAAAAAAATGACAAAATAGGCATTGAAAAATGTATTGCGTTCGTGTATAATGGCATCTATGATTGTGGTGCTATGCGCCATGCAAGCAGAGGAAGGAAAAGCCCCTTCCCGAAAGGAGTATGATCAACCATGTATACAGCAAACGCAATTCGCAACATCTGCCTTCTGGGCCACAGCGGCAGCGGCAAGACTGCCCTGGCTGAAAGTCTTCTCTACATGACCGGTGCTATTGACCGTATCGGCCGGAACGCTGACGGCAACACCGTGTGTGACTATGATCCCGAAGAAATTCGCAGAAACATCTCCATTTCTACTGCTCTGGCTCCCCTGGAGTACAAGAACACCAAGATCAATGTGCTGGATACCCCCGGTGCATTTGACTTCTCCGGTGCCGTGATGGAAGCACTTCGGGCTGCCGACGCCGCTATCATTGTCTGCTCTGCCAAGGACGGCCTGACCGTCGGCTTTGAGAAGGCATGGAAGTATTGCGAAGAGCGCAATATGCCCCGCTTCATCTACATCTCCAAGGTAGACGAAGAAAATTCCGACTATAACGCCACCTTCGAAGCTCTGCGTGAGAAGTACGGCAACCGCATTGCCCCCGTGGTCGTGCCTATCTGGGATTCCTCCCGTAAGGTCACCGGCATCATCGATGTGGTGAATAAGCGCGCCTACGAGATGCAGAAGCTGAAGAGAGTGGAAATCCAGGTTCCCGCTGACAAGGAATCCGTCATTGAAGAGTTCAACGACGCACTGAAGGAATCCGTTGCCGAGACCAGCGAAGAGCTGATGGACAAGTTCTTCGGCGGCGAGGACTTCACCTACGCTGAAATGATCAAGGGTATGCACACCGGCGTTATGGATTGCTCCATGTTCCCCGTGCTGTGCGGCTCCGGCTACAGCTGCCTGGGCAGCCTGATGCTGATGGATCACATCGTGGACCTGCTGCCCAACCCCGTGGAAGGCAACTACCACAAGGCTACCACCGCTGACGGCTCCGTGGAAGAGTTCATCGTCTCTCCCGGCGGCGTTCCCTCCGCTTTCGTGTTCAAGACCGTTTCCGACCAGTACGGCAAGTACTCCTATGTGAAGGTCCTGTCCGGCGAAATCACCTCCGATACCACTCTGGTCAATGCCCGCACCGGCGAGACCGAGAAGCTGGGCCGCCTGTATAGCATGTGCGGCAAGAAGAACACCGAAGTCAAGGCTCTGGCCTGCGGCGATATCGGTGCCATCGGCAAGATGGACAAGGTTAAGACCGGCGATACCCTGTGTGACCCCCGTAAGGTCGTCACCCTGAAGGGCATCCCCTACGCAGAACCCTGCTACTCCATGGCCATTGCTCCCAAGACCAAGGGTCAGGAAGAAAAGGTCGGCACCGGCCTGAACCGTCTGAACGAAGAAGATCCCTCCTTCACTCTGGTGAACAATGCTGAGACCAAGCAGCTGGTTATCTCCGGCGCCGGTGATCAGCAGCTGGATGTGCTGGTTTCCAAGCTGAAGACCCGCTTCGGTGTGGACGCTGTTCTGTCCCCCGCAAAGATCGCCTTCCGCGAGAAGATCAAGAAGAAGGTGGAAGCTCACGGCCGTCACAAGAAGCAGACCGGCGGCAGCGGCCAGTTCGGTGATGTTTGGGTTCGCTTTGAGCCTCAGGAAGAGCAGGATGATCTGATCTTTGCCGAGGAAGTTTTCGGCGGATCTGTTC
>JAFSEW010000009.1 GCA_017435525.1 Oscillospiraceae bacterium
CATACGCCCATGTAGGGGCGGCCATTGGCCGTCCGCCGACTTCCATACGCCTTCCAAAAGAGGTACGGATTCTTCGACGCGCCTTCGCTGAATTGCGGTATGCTTGCCCCCGGCAAGCATGTTTATTTCAGATTCGCTGCGCGGAGCACCATGCTCAGAATGACATGCAGAAGAACCAGCCCCCCAGTTTCCTCTGTCATCCTAAGCGCGCTGCAAAGCAGCGCAGCCGAAGGATCCGTCCCCCTCCGAATTCCATACGCAAAACCAAACGCCCCGGAAATTCCGGGGCGTTTTCGCATATTATTTCAGTTTCCGGCTTGGCACGCCGTCTTTGGAGAATTCAATGATCTGGCTGGCGTACAATCCGCTGTTGCCGCTGAGCACGAAGCAGATGACGCACACCAGAGAGAACAGATACAGGTTGGCCCCACCAAACATTTCCATGCTCAGCACAATGGAAGCCAGGGGCGAATTGGTAGCGCAGCAGAACAGGCCGATTAAGCCCAATGCCGCCGCCATTCCCGGTTCCAGTCCCAGCAAAGCACCTGCCACGCAGCCGAAGGTGGCGCCGATGCAGAAGGTGGGCACAATCTCGCCGCCCTTGAAGCCCGCCGCCAATGTCACCGCGGTAAACAGCAGCTTCAGGGCAAAATCCTGCCACTGGGCATCTCCCGCCACAGCCCCCAGCGCCATGTCCATACCGGCGCCGTTGTAGCGCTGATCCCCCACGGTGATGGTCAGCAGCAAAATCACAGCGCCGCCCAGAGCGATCCGCACCCAGGCATTGGGGATTTTATCCTTCGCCAGATGCTCCGCCTTGTGGAAAATCCAGCACATGCCGATCCCCAGCAGGGAGATCAACACCGCCAGCAGCGCGAATTTCCAGCAGTTGCCCAGGGTAATGGCCTGCGCCGCATCCAGGGGAAACACCTCCGCATGGACGCCCAGAACACCGGACACCCGGCTGGCCACATACGCCGCCAGAAAGCACGGCAGCAGCGCCGGGGAGAAAATGGTGCCCACGGATTCAAACTCCATGGTAAACAGGCAAGCCGTCAGGGGTGTGCCGAAGAGCCCGGCAAACACGGCGCTCATACCCGCCATAATGGCCACGGTGGTGTCGTTTTCCGAAAGCCGCAGGGTTCTTGCCAGCAAAGATGCGGTAGAGCCGCCCAGCTGCAGCGCCGCGCCCTCCCGTCCGGCAGAGCCGCCGCACAGATGGGTCAGTGCCGATGCCAGAAAGATGGCCGGTGCCACCAGAGGGCTCACAGGCTTTCCCTCCAGAGCCGCGTCAATGATCTCGTTGGTGCCCCGGTTATTCCGCTGCCCCAGCAGCCGGTAGATGGCTACCGTGGCAATACCCGCCACAGGAAGCAATAGCAGCAGCCAGCCGTGCGTGTTGCGCAGGTGGGTCACAAAATGCAGCGCATGGTGAAATACAGCGCCGATGCCGCCGCCTACCGTTCCCAGCAGCACACCCAGCAGCGTCCATTTCAAAAAGGTTTTCAGGTAGGCCCGGGGGTTTTGGAGTTTATCCAGCCACGCCATGATGTTCCTCTCTTTCGTTATTTCTCGGATCTGGGCAGGATCTCAGGCTCCAGGTCTGCGGGCAGGCCGCACACATAGCCGTCGCCCACCTTGGCCTTATGCTCTTCCCAGGCCTTTTCAATCAGCGCAGGATTCTCCAGCAGCCGCATGACGGTACCCGCCACAGCTTTACCGGCGTAGAGCATGGCCTTTTTCGCATAGCTGGCCTTGCACTGAGAAGTGGACTGCCAGCTGTGTCCGGGAGTACCCACCGCCCAGGTGCCGATGTGCATCTGCACCGTGGGGCAGTTCCAGCTGACATCTGCAGTGTCCGTGGAGCCGCCGTGTGCCACAGGGGGCGCGGGATCTTTCACAACTGTTGCCAGAGGCGGCAGCAGCTTCTCTTCCTGGGTCAGCCGGAAGGTTGCCTGCAATGCCTTGGCGTATTCCAGTTCTTCTTCCGTAGGTACCGGCAGGGGGATATCATGCATGGCTTCGTTGGCGGTAGCCTGCAGGGTAGGAATGGTAATCAGATCCGCGTAGGCGGAAACTACCCGGGATGTAAATGTGGTATCGGTCATCAGAGCAGCGCCCTGGGCGATCCGGTCAATGCGAGCGTGGAGTTCCCGCACGGCTTCCATATCCACAGCCCGGATCAGGTACTGCACCACCGCGTGGGACTGCACCATGTTGGGAGCAACGCCGCCGGCGTCCAGAATGGCATAGTGCACCCGGCTGGTCAGCTCCATGTGCTCCCGGAGGAAGTTGGCGCCGATGTTCATCAGTTCCACCGCATCCAGGGCGCTGCGGCCCTTGTGAGGCGCGCCGCCTGCATGGGCAGCGATGCCTTCAAAGGCGTAATTCACCTTCACATTGGCCAGGGAGGGGCGGGTACGCACCATATACATCCGTTCCGGATGCCAGCTGACCACGCTGTCTACACCCTTAAATACGCCCTCACGGGCCATAAATACCTTACCGCCGCCGCCTTCTTCACCGGGGCAGCCGAAAAGGGTGATCCGGCCCTTGCCGGTGGCTTCAATATAGTCCTTCACCGCCAGCACAGCGCCGATGGAGCCACCGGCGAACAGGTTGTGGCCGCAGCCGTGGTTGGTATCCCTGCCGGGAATGGATTTCTTTTCCGCAATACCGGCCTCCTGGCTCATACTGGGCAGGCCATCATATTCCGCCAGCACACCCAGATGGGGGCTGCCGCTGCCGAAAGTGGCGGTAAAGGCCGTGGGGATTCCTCCCACGCCCCGCTCCACGGTAAAGCCGTAGCGCTCCATCAAATCGGTAATCAGCTCCGCGGCGGCATATTCTCCCAGCGCCAACTCCGGATTGTCCCACAGAGCATCGGACACAGCGCACAGCTGCGCTGCCTCCCGGTCAATCACGCCCAGATGTTTTTCAAACAGCATAGCAGTTTCCTCCCGCTTTTCTTTTATCATACCATCCTTTCGCCGGAATGCAACGAAAACCTGCATCTCTTTCCCAAAATCTCCCGCACGAATTCCATGCGCCCAAATAAAATACGGATTCTTCGACTTCCATACGCAGCACCGACTTCCAACGAGCCAAGGCTCCCTCTGATGAGGGAGCTGTCAGCGAAGCTGACTGAGGGAGAGATCCCGACTTCCATACGCAAAAAACCGGCGCGATCCCGCACCGGTTTTTCCTCTTCAAATAAACGCCGCCGCCACAGCCGCCACAATAGCCGGCAGCAAATTGGCCACCCGGATTTTCTTGCCCAGCATCAGATTCACACCCACGCAAAAGATCAGGATATTGCCAATCAGCCCCAGATTGGTCAAGGCTTCCGGGGTCATGATCCCCTTAATCAACCCTGCCAGCACCGTGATACTGCCCTGCAGCACCGCCACAGGAATGGCCGAAAACACCGCGCCCTTGCCCAGGGATGCGGTCATGGCCATGATAATCACCAGATCCAGCGCCGCCTTGGTAGCCAGAATGGAGTAATCCCCCGCGATGCCGTCCTGAATGGCACCCACGATGGCCATGGCGCCGATGCACACCGTCAAAGACGCGGTCACAAAGGCATTTACGAACCGGGCGTCCTTACCGTTGCCGGTTTTTTCCTTCAGCCAGGCACCGAACCGTTCAAAGCCATCTTCGATGTTCAGCAGTTCGCCGATCAGCGCACCCAGGGCCAGGCAGCCGACAATCAGCATGGCATTATTTTCCACCGCTTCCATCTGCGGCAGCGCCCCGGAAATGGCAATAAAAATGGTACTGACGCCGCAGACCTTGGTCAGCGCCTCCTGGGTACTGTCCTTCAGGAATCTTCCAAAGATTCCACCCAGCAGACCACCCAACAGGATCGCCGCTGTATTGATGATCGTACCCAAACCAACCATCTTTCCACCTCCGGAAGAATTTTCCTGTATCTTATCTTAGCCGCAGAAAAAAGTCAATCCCCGGCGTTCCCATTTCGGTCGAATTCCATACGCCATACCGAATTTCCCTGTAGGGCGGGGGCTTGCTCCCGCCGCATCGAATTCCATACGCAGCAGCGAATTCTCTTGTAGGGGAGGGTGGTGCAACCCGCAGCGAATCAAAATAATCTATCCCTGCCGGTGGCAGGTATGTGTCTATCTTTTCAGGACACTGCATCCTCGACTTTCATAATCACTTTCAGACGATAGGTAAGTTTTCCGGCTTCCAGTTCGTCCCTATCAATAACGGCAATTCCAAGCTGCGCGGCACGGTGCCGGGCTGCAGCGTTGCACCGTCCGGTTGAAACGATAGCAGCTTTCGCGCCCTTTCCGCCGAACCGATCCCGCAAGATAGCCAGCTCATTGAGGGCCTCTGTCTTAATATCGCTGACCTTGCAGCTGATGAAAAGAGGGACAACACCTCTGGAAGCCATCACATCGATCTCGTTGATCACACTGGCGTGTCCAAGAACTTCATTCCAGCGAACGACGGCGCTGCTGATGATATCGTTGAAAATACCCGCATCCAGGCAGGCTTTATAAACATAAAGCTCCAAAACGCTGCCCACATCCCGCAGCCAGGCCCGGGTATGTTCATCCCGGAAGCGGAAAGAGACTTTCTCGCCGGTCACAATGTCCAGATCGCGAAGGAACCCAATGCGCTGGAAGGATCGAAGTGCATCTTCTTTTGCGCTGATCCTACCGCCCCGTTCCCCCTTCACGACATAGTTTCCCTGCACCTGCATGGAAGGAACCTGTCCATACTCGGATGGGGATACTCTCTGCATGTAAGTAATGATAGGATTCCAGTCACGGCGATACCGCAGGAAACAATCAAAGAACGGATCGATATCTCCCAAATATTTCTTCAATATCCCGTTATCCACCCGCCCGGGAAGCAATGTGCCGCCTGCCATAAGGAAGAAATCCTTCACAGAATACTGAGTATCGCAGGGCAGATTCTCTGCAAACTCAGCACCGGAGATATTGTAGAACCGATTCTTCCTCCGGGAGTAGGTGAAAACACGCACATTGGCCTTTGCCGCAAACAGACCTGCGGCAAACAGTTCCGCGTCACTGCCGCCGGTCACATCCATGGCACAGTCGGGGTACTTTTCACTGATTGCCAGAAGCTGCCGCAAAATGCGATCTACCTTATACAGACTCGCTTCCAGAAAAATCAGTTCGGGGTTCCAGCCGCGATGCCGGAAAAAGTTACCAATCTGTTCCTGCCGCTGCCGGTTTTGCGCTACCTCTGTTGGACATAAATAGACAATTCGCCGGGGACGAAACATATCCGCGGCCAGAACATTTTCTATGGCTCGTTCGTCGTAAAGTTCAATTAAAGTATTCATGGAGAGCCTTGCCTTTCTGTGATGCGTTGGAAAAGGGTGTTCAAATACAATTACAGTATACCGCAAAATAAAGCAGCACTCAAGTGGAATCCATGCCTGGGATGCAACAGAGGATTACCTAATATTTTTATATTATCATAGAAGTCAAATTTTCGCGTTCTTACAATGTTTACAGCACAATAGTTGCGCAGAAGAACGATTCATTGTAAAGTTGAATTCTGGCATATCTACATGAGGTCGCCAGTTTTTTCTGTGCGTAAACAAAAAACTCCGAAGTCGAAACTTCGGAGTATCTTTGGAGCTGCTAGTCAGATTTGTTCGCATCTTTGCCCATGGGCAAAGATAAATGAAGCCACCAGTGTTTGCACTGGTGGCAGCCACATGCCACCGGCATGTGGCGATTTGATCTTTCAAATCTGGCCGCAGCATAAAAAATAAAGACCACTCGATTGAGTGGTCTTCATTTTTTGGAGCTGCTAGCCAGATTTGAACTGGCGACCTCATCCTTACCAAGGATGCGCTCTACCGACTGAGCTATAGCAGCATTTCCTGACAGCTTGTGTATTATACTATGCTATTACGCATTTGTCAAGCATTATTTTTCATTTTCCTGCCGCAATTTCTCAAATCCGATAAAAAAGGAAGTGGTCTCCCACTTCCTTTTTCCGTTATTCCAATGGACCGTTGTGGAAATAGAGTTCATACACATCGCTGCTGGACTGATGGGTCCGGAACACATAGACATTTTGATAGAAGGGATAGATTGTGCGTTCGGCGGTAAAATGCCTGTAATCAATGACCAATCTTCCATTCTCCACAAACCACGCATTTGTGTCCCCATCGTTGGTGCCGCCGGTATAAATGATCTGGCCGTCTTCCGTATAAGTGGAATAGCTGTCACCGTCACGCTGCTGCCACTGACCCGGCATGATTTCCCTGAGTTCTTCCTCGGTCAGAGGCACGGCTGTTTTCTCATCAAAAAACTGCTCCCATGCATTGTTGCACACTTTATAGGTTTCGCCGCTCTGGGCGTAGTAATAGGCATTGCAGGCCACTTCCAGCAGCAGTTCTTTGCTGTCTTCATAGTCCCCAAGGCGCTCAAGGTGCTGAATCGCCT
The DNA here is from genome assembly GCA_017435525.1 of Oscillospiraceae bacterium. GTDB lineage: Bacteria > Bacillota > Clostridia > Oscillospirales > Oscillospiraceae > Faecousia. The sequence goes on from JAFSEW010000009.1 coordinate 6,456, forward strand.
CATAATAGTTCCCGACCGCATACAGTTCCTTGGCCTTGTTGTAGAGCGTCGCCTCATCCTGGGTGCTGAAGTAAAGTTCCTGGGTAACATACCCGTTATCCTTGCAGATCTGCGCGAAATTGCTGCCGGACAGGGTAAACTGGTACTTGGAGCTGCCGATCTGCACAATGCACCGGACATCTTTGCCATTGTAAAGGGCCGTATAGAGCGCCTCGGCGGTATCGTAGACCATCACAGGATTATTGGGCGGATTGCCCACCACGGAGGAAAACTCCGTAATGGAATCATCCACTTTGATCTTAAACTCCAGGGGGTCGTAACCCGTATAGAACGCAGGCTGGTCGCCATACTCCAGCAGCCGGATAAAGAAAATCGGGGTGTCATCAAGCATCCGCATATACACTGCGCCCTTCAGCTCGCTTCCGGTAGTTGCCGTGTTGCTGAACTCACCGGAAATAGGGCACTGAACGGATGCCTTACTGTCGGCAATCACATCGCCGAATTCATCCACACTTTTTTCAGCAGACCATAGGTTCACCGTCACTGTATCTTTTCCGGCGGCAGCAGTTTCCGCTGGCACTTTATCGCTGCATCCGCACAGGCAAAGTGCCAGCACCAGAAGCAACGCGATTATCTTTTTCATGTCTTCTTCCTCTTTTCAAAATGATATCGGCAAAACACGCAGCCGCCCATAGACTATCATACCACACCCACCCGGAAAAGTGCAACATCATTTGAGCTCGCTCCTGCCGCATCGAATTCCATACGCAGAACCAAAAGAAAGCGGATTCTTCGACTCCGCATCTGCCGATGCTCTGCTCAGAATGACATGCAGAAGAACCAGCCCCCAAGTTTCCTCTGTCATCCTGAGCATGGTGCTCCGCGCAGCGAATCAAAATAAACATGCTTGCCGGTGGCAAGCATACCACAATTCATACGAAGCCCGGAGTCGAAGGATCCGTTCCCCCCGAATTCCATACGCCCGTAGGGGGCGGGTGCCCTCGACGCCCCGCGAATTCCATACGCCCGTAGGGGGCGGGTGCCCTCGACGCCCCGCGAATTCCATACGCCCTCGGCTCCCTCTGATGAGGGAGCTGTCAGCGAAGCTGACTGAGGGAGAGATCCCGACTTCCATATGCAGAACCAACCCTACAACGCTGCTAGCCAGATTTGTTTGCATTGCCTGCCCAAAAGGGGCAGGCAATAGAGGAAAACAACGTGCGAGAAGTGCTTTCCCTTGGCTTTTTCATCAGTCCGAAAGGCACCGGAAACCGGTGCCTTTTCGTATTCATTGAACTGTAATAACAATCAGATCTTTAGCTACCCAGTTATGAGAAAAATGCGGCGTAAGCCAGACTTCATCGCCGGTGAACTGCTTCAGCGGGAATTCATCGTAGAAGAAAGCCGCCTTTCCGTTCTCGTCGAAATCACCGTAGGTGCTGCTCCATTGGTTGATCTCATACGCATTTCCCTCTGCATCGTAGAACTTGTTTCCGAACAACTGATACATTGCATTGTCTTCTATGAACTTAGCCCGGAATGTAACAACCCATTCATGACCGATCTTTCTGGCAGAATCAAATTCCGTCCCCTCCGGAAGCTCACCGTGTTCTCCCGTCACAAGATTGATATAGGTGGTTTCCATATCCTTGCGAAGCCACTGTGCACCGGTAATCACCAGCTTCAGGTGGTCTGCTTCATAGAAGTAAGAGCTGTCTGCGCGGTAGGATACCATAGCGGGAGAATCCACAGATCCGGTAGAGATGATACCGCTGGATGCTGCCTCAAACTTCATGCCCCAATCGGTTTCAATGTAGAATTCCAGACCCTTCATCCAGGCAGTGTTGTCAGGAGACTCTTCAATATCCACACGCATATGGGTAGGATATACTTCAATATCCGTAATGGTAATGGCCTGGCCTTCCAGGATCACCGTCTGGTTGACCGGGAAAATCTTACCTGCGGCAGTGAATTTGGGGTCAAACTCCAGAAGAAATTCAAACTCAGCCAAATAAGAAGGCTCCCGGTAAACATCATCAGAATAGAGGTCCTCCGCCGAATGCTCCGGAACTGTTTCTTCTGCAACCATGTCAGGATTCACAAGGAGTGCGAATCTCAGTTTATCCGGCACATCGTTATCAACGAAATCGATGCTCAGGCACCTGAGCTCACCGTTCTCGGCATCAAAACCGGTGCTGTGATAAATACAGGACTCAGGACGATCGCCATCTGCAGACCGAACATCCGGGTCAGCATAGAGCTTTTCGTACTTATCAGAATCCAGCCGATAGAACACATTGACCTGCTTCTGATCGACAATCAGGTAAGCGACTTCCGCGGTAATGTCATTTTGCGTTTGGGACAGATCCATGGTCTGCACATACGCATTTTCCACGGCATCCGTCAAGGATCGGGAGAAGGTCACAGCTGCCGCCAGTTCACGCAAACCGGGCACCAAGGAGCAGGCATAGGCAACCGGCGCGCAGAAATTGACCAACAGAACAAATACCGCAAAGCAGGCAGTGAGTCCTGCCAGCGGGCGGACGATCATTTTCATGGTTCTCTTTCTTTTCTTCTTGTAGGCCCGATCCAGAGTTGCCTCCAGCCCGGAAGCTGGCCGGTTTAGTTCCTCGATCATAGCCTCAAACTCATCTTTTCGATTCATGAAGACACCTCCTCTTCAAGTTCCAGCCGGAGTAGCTGCAGCGCCTTTCTTTGACGGGTCGCAACAGTTCCTGCGGGTATGTGTAGCGTCTGGGCAGTTTTGGCTACGGTGTATCCGCCAAAGAACCGTAAGATGATAACATCCCTCAGATCCTTGGGCAGGCGCCGCAGCGCTTCTTTCAGGGGCAGCGAGTCAAATTCCTTCGCTGCCGTTTCAGGCAGTTCTTCCAAGGGGTGGAACCTTTTCTGACGGCGCAGCTCATTATAACATTCGTTGATCAGGATGCGGGTAATCCAGGTATCAAAGAATTCCATCTGGCGCAGCTTCCACTTGCCGCACAGGGCCTTGTAGACAGCTTCATCCACGGCATCCAAAGCCAGGGCTTCGCTTCCCAGGTAAGTGAGCGCGGTCTTGTAGAGCTTGGTCCGCACCAGTTCAACTCGTTTTGCAAATTCTTCATTATTCACTGCCACTTCACCTCCTTTGCCCATTAGACGCTTGAAGAGGACATTTTTATTCCGCTATTTCAAATTTTTATTTAATTTATAATAATATAGGAACAGACCGCCTTTATATCAAGCATCGGCGGCCTGTTTTGTTATTTGATGTATCTCATCTGCTTCAAATAGGGCTCATAGCGCCGGAACTGTACATCGATCATGGAATTGGAATTTACGAAATCAATGAATTCCGCTTCATTGATCCATTTATAGGATATGGTTTCTCCTTCCTGAAGTCTGACAGAATCCTTTTCGCAATCGGTGATGCAGAGGAAAGTTTCGTAGATTGTATCGTGGGATACGAATCGTCCAATATTTGTGAGTGTGCCTGCATCGATGCCAGTTTCCTCGTGCAGTTCCCGTTTGGCGCAGCAATTAGCATCTTCGCCTTTTAGGGCGGAGCCGCCAGCGGTGGCTTCAAAAAATCCGCCGTAGTTGGGCTTGCGGGGATCTCTCTGCATCAGCAGATAATCACCGTCTATGTGCCGGACTAATATCTCGCTGACCAGATGGTACAGTCCATCCGGAATTGGCTTACCCCGAACCAAATTACAGCCAGCGAGGGTGCCGTCAGGATAATAGGCATCCCAAATTTC
>JAFSEW010000058.1 GCA_017435525.1 Oscillospiraceae bacterium
GTAAGCCGTGACGGAGGGAGAGAAACAAGAAGAAAAGTATTCTCTCCCCCAGTCATGCTATTCGCATGACAGCCCCCTCGTCAGAGGGGGCCGTGGGTGCGTTCATAACCGCATCTGCGGTGGTAGGGCAGAATACGCAAGCGATATAAAATCGACGAGCCTATCGGCTCAGCCAGTAATAGGCCCTAAGGGGGCCTGTGCATACCACCTGCACGGCACGGGTTTCTGATTAGCGTATGTACCCTACGGGATTGACATAGCTTCCGTTCAGGGAAATGCCGAAATGCAGGTGATTTCCCTTGCTTGCACCGGTGTTCCCCACATAGCCGATCAGCTGCCCCTGGGCCACATATTGTCCGGGTTTGACGGTGTAGCCGGTCATATGCATATATACCGACCGATAGCCATCGCCATGGTTGATCTGCACATAGTTGCCTGCCGAGGCGCTGTAGGCAGCGATGCTCACCTGTCCGCCCTTGGCGGCATAGATGGGCGTTCCCTCCGGGGCTGCCATATCGATGCCGTTGTGCATCTTATATTCCCCGGTAATAGGATGGGTTCGCATGCCGAAGGGACTTGTGAGGGTGTAGGATACCAGCGGCGAGCACCAGCCGGAGGTATTGACTGTGCCGCCATTGCCTCCCCCCGTCTCAGGAGCCGGGGGCACATAGGTTGCCAGCCATTCCTGGTATTCGGCTTTGTCCAATTCTTCCTCTTTTTGGGCGATTTCTTCCAGAAGCGTCTGCTCCTGCGCTTCCATTTCCGCCAGCAGCGCTTCAAATTCCGCACCCCGGCTGATCAGTTCCCGCAGCAGTGCATCGGCCTGCTCACGCTTTTCTTCCAGCAGCACTTCGTCTGCGTGAAGCTTTTCCCGGAACTGCTCCAGATTCTTCTTCTCCGTTTCCAGAGTCAACTGGGCATTCTCCACCGCCCGGGCAGCTTCCGCCAGCTTTTCCATTCGGCTGCGGTCTGCCTCCGCGATTTCCCGGATCATATTTACCCGGTCCAGCAGATCCGTAAAGCTCTCCGCCTGGAAGATCACCGCCCAGTAATTCAGGCTGCCGCCCTCTTCCATGGCACGGATTCTGGCTTTGTTGGCTGCACGCAGCTGCTCCAGCTGCATTTTCGCCGCATCCAGCGCATCCTGATTATCCGCGATCAGCTGATTCTGCGCCGATATCTGGGCCCATGTATTGCGGATCTGTTCCTGCAAAAGGGCAATCTGCTGGTCAATAATATTCTTCTGCGCCACAATATCTTCTATTTCTTCCAGTGTGTCTGCCAGCTGGGCTTCCAGAGCATCCTGTCTTTCCGCCAACGCCTGGGCTTCCTCCTGGAGGGCGCTGATCTCTTCCCGGATCTCCCCCGAAGAAGCTGCCCGACCCCAAAACGGAAGCAAGCCCAGTATCACCACCAACGCGCACAGCGTACTTAGAAACCGTTTCATATGCAGCAATCCTCCTTTGATGATACCTATTGTAACATATTGTAACCATTCTGTCAAATTAAGATTGCTTTCATTTTCCCCTACATTCGAAGTAAGTAGGGCGGGGCCTTGGTCCCGCCGCGCAGCACAGTTTTTCGGATTCGCATTGGCTTGCGGCGAATTCGCACAACATACCCCCGGCGGGAGCAAGCCCCCGCCCTACGCAAAAAAGGTGCTGCCGTAAATTCCAGCAGCACCTTGGGTATTTACTTTGCCAGGAAGCCCACTTTCTTGTAGACCTTGCGCAGGGTCTTTTCCGCCACATAGCCGGCTTTCTGGGCACCCTCGCGGTAGACGGTTTCCAGATATGCCTTATCCTTCAGCAGCCGCTGGGTCTCCTCCCGGATGGGACGCAGCGTTTCCACCACAGCCTCGCCCACCTTGGGCTTGAAGGCGCCGTAGCCCTGGCCTGCAAACTCGGTTTCGATTTCTTCGAAGGTCTTGCCGGTAACGGCAGAGTAGATGGTCATCAGGTTGGCCACGCCGGGCTTGTTCTCCTTATCGTAGCGGACGCAGTTCTCCGTATCGGAATCGGTAATGGCCCGCTTGAACTGCTTCATAATAAAGGCAGGATCATCCATCAGCAGCACACGGCCGGTGTCCTCGTTCTCGCTCTTGGACATCTTGGCCAGGGGGTTGGTCAGGCTCATGACTCTGGCACCCACCTTGGGGATGAAGGGCTCGGGAATCTTGAACACATCGCCGTAGATGCCGTTGAAGCGGCGGGCGATGGTATGGGTCAGCTCCACATGCTGCTTCTGATCCTCGCCCACAGGCACCAGATCCGGCTGATACAGCAGAATATCCGCAGCCATGAGGCTGGGGTAAGTAAACAGACCTGCGTTGATATTATCCGCGTTCTTGGCGGACTTATCCTTGAACTGGGTCATGCGGCTCAGCTCACCGAACTGGCTGTAGCAATCCAGAATCCAGCCCAGCTCCGCATGCTGATGCACATGGCTCTGGACGAACAGGGTGTTCTTCTCAGGGTCCAGGCCGCAGGCAATGTACTGCGCCAGCTGCTCCAGGGTGCGGCGGCGCAGGTCTGCGGGGTTCTGGCGCACGGTAATGGCGTGGAGGTCTGCCATGAAGTAGAAGCAGTCATACTGGTCGGCACGCTCCGCCCAATTCTTAACGGCACCCAGGTAAGAGCCCAGGGTCAGGTCACCGGAGGGCTTGATGCCGGATAACATTCTTTTCTTTGCAACAATTTCTTCCATTGGATTACGCCTCGTTTCCAAAAATCATATGGAGTATTCTACCACAGCGGGAAGAAAAACGCAACGAAAAATTGACTTTCTTCTGAAGTAATGTTATAGTATTGGGAGAAATTTTTAAACAAAGAGGTAATTGCTATGGATTATCAGGCACTTGCGCAGCTGCTGTTCCCTCAGGTCACCGAGACTCCTGAGGAATTGGAAGCACGCTACCCTGCAAGAAATCTGCCCGAGGGCGCTGTTGTTTCCCGTATGGCCCCCTCCCCCACCGGCTTTGTGCACCTGGGCAACCTGGTGCAGGGCACCATCTCCGAGCGTATGAGCCATCAGAGTAATGGCGTTCTGTTCCTGCGGGTGGAAGACACCGACGCCAAGCGTGAAGTCCCCGGCGCTGTGGAGGTCCTTATCGACACCCTGAAGCACTACGGCATCCACTTCGACGAAGGCGCTACCCACGACGGTGACATCGGTATCTACGGCCCCTACCGTCAGCGCCAGAGAGCCGCCATCTACCATGTGTACGCCAAGAAGCTGGTGACAGAAGGCCAGGCCTACCCCTGCTTCTGCACCGAGGAAGAGCTGGCTGCCATGCGTGAAAAGCAGGAAGCCATGAAGGTCAACTTCGGCTACTACGGCGAGTTTGCCATGTGGCGTGACCGCTCCCTGGAAGACATCCAGGCCGCCATTGCCGAAGGTAAGCCTTGGGTTCTGCGCTTCCGCTCCACCGGTTCTCTGGAAAACCAGTTCAAGTTTGACGATCTGGTGAAGGGCAAGCTGACCATTACCGAGAACGATATTGACCATGTTCTTTTGAAGTCCGACGGTATCCCCACCTATCACTTTGCCCACGCTGTGGACGATCACCTGATGCACACCACCCATGTGGTCCGGGGCGACGAGTGGATGGCTACCCTGCCCTTCCACATCCAGCTGTTCAAGGCCCTGGGCTTCAAGCTGCCCAAGTATGTGCATATCGGACCTCTGATGAAGATGGACGGCACCTCCAAGCGTAAGCTGAGTAAGCGCAAGGACCCCGAGCTGGCCCTGACCTACTACAAAGCAGAGGGCTTCCCCATTGCCGCTGTGAAGGAATACATCATGACCATCCTCAATTCCAACTTTGAGGACTGGCGCCGTGCTAACCCCGATGCGGATCTGGATGATTTCAAGTTCAGCCCCAAGAAGCTGAATCCCGCCGGCTCCCTGTTTGACTACGCCAAGCTCACCGACGTTTCCAAGAATGTCATTTCCAAGATGGACGCCGCCACTGTCTACACCCTGCTCACCCAATGGGCTAACGAGTTTGACGCCGATTTCGGCGCTAAGCTGGCTGCCGATGCCGACTTTGCCACCGCTATTCTGGCCATCGGTCGCGGCGGTAAGAAGCCCCGTAAGGATCTGGCCGTGTGGAAGGATGCCAAGGATTACATGGGCTTCTTCTACGACGATTATATGAACGCCCCCGTCTTTGACGAGAAGTTCGAAAAAGCCACCGTCAAGGAAGCCCTCAGTAAGTTCCTGGCCGCCTACGATCCTGCCGACGATTCTGCCGCCTGGTTCGAAAAGGTCAAGGCCATCACCACCGAGATGGGCTTCACCACCGACATGAAGGCTTACAAGGCCGACCCCGCCGCCTTCCCCGGCACCGTGGCCGATATCTCCGCCATGATCCGCATGGCCGTCACCGGCAAGACCAACTCCCCCGATCTGTTCTCCGTGATGCAGATTCTGGGCAAGGATCGCGCCTGCGGCCGTATCCAGGCAGCCATTGACAGCCTGTAACCAAACGCAAAACAGCCCTGACCAATTTGGTCAGGGCTGTTTTTATTGGGGATAACGGATTCTTCGGCTTCGCATCTTCGATGCTTCGCTCAGAATGACACGCAGAAGAACCCTTTTTGTAGGGCGGGGGCTTGCTCCCGCCGCATATTAAATATCCAGAATCTTCAGGTCCTCTTCCTTTATGGTGCGCAGCTCCTTCTTGTTGAGGATATCGTAGATGCAGGGCACCACGAACAGGGTCATCAGGGTTGCATACACCAGGCCGCCGATACACACCACTGCCACAGGCCGCATCAGCGCCGTGCCCACATTCTGGGTCAGGGCCATCTGGGTAAGGCCCAGGATGGTGGTAATGGAGGTCATGAGGATGGGACGCATTCTGGTAACGCCGGCTTCCACGATGGCTTCCTGGCGTTCCTTGCCCTCCTGCCGCAGCTGATTGATATATTCCACCAGCACGATACCGTTATTGACGATAATACCCGTAAGCATAATGAAACCGATGAGGGAAATGACGCTGACTTCCAGGCCGCAGATCAGCAGACCGATAAAGCCGCCGGTAAAGGCCAGGGGGATGGTAAACATGACGATGAAGGGAGATTTCAGGCTCTGGAACTGGGCCACCATCACCAGGTACACCAGAAGAACACCCAGCACCAGCATCAAAAACAGCTGCTCAATGGCTTCCATAATCGTCTCATTCTCGCCGGCGAAGGCATAGCTGACACCTTCGTCCAGCTGCACATCCTTCATGGCTTTTTCCGCCGCGGAGGTGACCTTGGTCACATTATAGCCTTCTTCCAGCTGGGCGGATACGGTCAGGTAGCGCCGCTGGCTCAATCTGGAAATGGCGTTGAGGCTGGTGGTGTATTCCAGTTCCGCCACCTCGCCCAGGGTAAAGGTCTTGGTGGTGCCGTCCTGCCCGGTAACTTCAAAGGTATGGTCCAGCAGATCTTCCACCTCCGGCACGGTGCCTTCCGGCTTCTGGACGATCACATCCGTGGAAGTGCCCGCCAGATCCATGGTCATAGCGGTAGCGGAGTCCGTCAGCTGGGCTGCCAGCTCCATATAGATCTGGGCTACGGTAATGCCCTTGGCCATGGCCTTGTTCCGATCCACCGCAATATGCACCGCAGGGGCGGCATCTTCCAGGCCATTGGACACGGAAGCCACACCCTCCACCTGTTCCAGCACAGCTGCGGCTTCCTTTGCGGTGTCCTGCAGCAGTTGCATATCATCGGCGTAGATATTCAGGGAAATACCGCTGCCGGAGAGCATGCTCATATCCATCATGGCGGAGCTGGCGGTAACGGTGCAGGGCATATCCGCGCACATTTCTTCCAACTTCTTGCCCACGGCAGCGCCGGAGGCCTTCTCGCTTTTCAGATTCACATACACCGTCACATTGTAGTTGCCGGAGCCGCCCCCTACTGCGGAGGTCAGGCCGCCCATCAGCATATTGCCGCCGCCCATCATAGCACCGGCGGTGTCCACTTCTTCCATGGAGCCGACCTTTTCCAGCACCGCATCTGCCAGCTGAGCAGCGGTTTCCATATCCGCGTCTTCCGGCATGGTGATGGTCACATTCAGGTTGGGCATATCCATCTCGGGCATGAAGATAAAGCCCTTGGACAGGCTCAGGCCGGTACTCAGCGCCAGCAGCACCAGAGACGCGCCCAGCACAACAGCCTTGTGCTTCAGGCTCCACCGGGCAGCCTTCTCGTAGGCCACCAGCATCTTATCCATAAAACGCTGCTTGGTCTGCTTTTCCTTTTTCAGCAGACCCGATGCCATGGCAGGCACCAGGGTCAGTGCCACGATCAGGCTGGCACCCAGGGAATAGGTCATAGTCAGGGCCAGATCCGTAAACAGCTGCTTGGTCAGGCCCTCCACAAACACGATGGGAACAAACACGCACACGGTGGTCAGCGTGGAAGCCACCACAGCCCCCGCCACCTGCTGCGCGCCGGATACCGCTGCCTGAATCACATTGGCGCCCTTGGCACGAAGCCGGTAGATATTTTCGATAACCACAACGGAGTTATCCACCAGCATGCCCACCGCCACAGCCAGGCCCGACAGGGAGATCATATTGATGGTAACGCCGGAGAAATACATCAGCACAATGGCAAAGATCACGCTGATGGGAATGGCGCAGAGGGTAATAAAGGTAGGCCGCAGATCCTTCAAAAACAGCCACAGCACCAGCACAGAGAACAGCGCGCCCATCAGCAGGCTGCTGATGATGGTTTCCACGATCAGGTAGATATAGTCGCCCTGGTTCATCAGGGAAACGAATTCCAGACCGGGGTACTCCTTTTCCAGGGCTTCAAACCGGGCCAGCAGATTGTCGGTAGTTTCAGCTGTGGCGTAGGTGCTCTGCTTTTCGAAGGTAAGCATAATGCCGTCGATGCCATTGAGCCTGGCATAGGTCTCGTTACGGTTGTCCGTGAGCATCACAGCCGCCACATCTGTCAGGTAGATGGGTTCCACCCCTTCCATACCCATATCAAACAGAAGCAAGCCTTCCAGGGTTTCCTGATCGGTAATGGTATCACCCACAGACACCATGTAGCTGATGCCATCCTGCTGGGCATAGCCCGCAGGCATGGCAAAGTTCTGGGCCACCAGAATATTGGCCAGCATCTCCATAGTAATGATCTTGCGCAGGTCAGCCTGTTCCAGGGCATCCTGGCGGCTGGTTTCCAAGGTGTCGAAGCCCATCTCGATCTGGGTCATGGCATTGGCAATGGTGGCGCTGCCCACAGCCAGCTCTGCCGCGGCGCTGCCCAGCTGCAGCAGACCGCTGGTTTTCTTCTCACTAAGCAGCTGTGCCGCGTCCTTCAGCTGGAGCATACCGCTGTCGATCTGCGCCAGGGCATCCTGCAGTTGCCGCATGCCGTCATCGATCTGCGCCATGTTGCCTTCCATTTCGGCGATGGTGCTGTCAAGAATATCCGGAGACAGTTCCTGTTCCTGCAGCGTTCTGAGCAGGTCTTTCATGCGGTTTTCCAGGCTTTCCAGGGCCGCCTGCCGCTTGGCGATCTCTTCCTGAATCTCATCCACATCCACGCCCATGGCAGCCAGCTGCGCCTTGATCACCGGCAGCTGTGCCTGAATCTGCAGATACTCTTCGCTGCTCTTAATGGCGGCAACGGCGGCTGCGATTTCTTCCTGGGTCTTGTCGGTCTGGGCTTCCAGCCAGGCAATTTCATCCTGCAGCTGTGCCCACCGGGCATTCAGCTTTTCCAGGGTAGCCTGCAGGCCCAGGAGGGTATCAATATCCTTCTTGGTGTTTTCAATCTGAGTTTGCAGCTCATCAAGGCCGGATTTCAAAGTTTTCAGAATACTCAGGGTGGATTCCAGCTGCGTTTTGGCAGATTGCAGCTGGGCTACCTGATCCTGCAGCTGTGCCTTGGTGGAAAGCAGCTGATTCTGCTGGTGATTCAGTTCCGCCTCACCGGCAGCGGTCTGCTGCGCCAGTTGCTGCTTGCCCCTGTCCAGCTGTTTCTTGGCATCTTCCAGCTCCGCCTGTGCATCTTCCAGCTCAGCCTTCTTGTCATTGAGCTCCGCAGAGGCTTCATCCAGCTTGGCGTTGATTTGATCGGCAATGGAGGCATTCAGAGCGTCAATCTTCTTCTGATCCAGAATCACATGCAGCTGCTGCTGTATGGTGCCGGAGGTGCTGATTCTTGCCACACCTGCCACACCTTCCAGCTTGTTCATCAGCGTCTCATCCAGGAACTCCGTCAACGCCACGGTATCCATTCCCTCCATAGACACCGCAGCTACAGCCACAGGCAGCATGGAAGGGTTGATCTTCAGCACATAAGGCGACTGCACCATCTCGTCCCAATCGGCAGACAGGGCGCTGATATTCTGCTGAATATCCACGCCGATGGTATCCATATTCACCGCTTCCTCGAATTCCAGCATCAGCATGCTGTAGTTTTCGCCGGAGGTGGAGGATACCTCTTTGATATGCTCCAAGGTGGACATGGATTGCTCCATGGGCTTGGTCAGTTCCGCCTCCACCTTCTCGGGGCTTGCGCCGGGATATGTGGTCATGATCATGATATAGGGGAAGTCCATGTTGGGCAGCAGGTCGGGGGTCATTTTGAGATAGGACACCACACCCAGCACCAGCACGGCGATCACTGCCACAAAGACGGTGAACGGTTTTTTTACACTGAATTTCGACATTCCATTTCGCTCCTTACTGATAAAAACGCCAGCTTTTCCTTGATAGCAGTTTACCACTAATCCTTGCAATTTCTGTGTCTATTTTGTGAATTTTCAAAGATTTCCAGCAAAAATACGCTCCCTTTTCAGGGAGCGTACAATGTGGATATTATGCTTTGTAAATGCGGCATTCCCAGGGTTTCGCAGTGGCTTCCGGAGCAGGAAAATCACCGGGGAGATTGCGCGCTACCGGCTGCCAGGGCCGCTTTGCCAATTCTTCCGGCAGGGCAAATTCTGCTTCTGCGTCGGATTTATTGGCAATCACCAGCAGCGTCTCTTCCGGGCAGCTGCGGGTGTAGGCCAGCACCTGGGGACTGTCTGCATCGCAGAATTCCAGGCCGCCATTCAGAATGGCCGGGTGGGTCTTTCGCAGGCCAATGAGCTTTTGATACCAGGCGAAAATCGAATCGGGAGATTCCCTGTCCGCTTCCAGATTGATTTCTTTGTAAGCGGGATTCACCTTGATCCAGGGCTTACCGGTGGTGAAGCCCGCGTTTTCGGCAGCATTCCATTGATAGGGCGTTCTGGCATTGTCCCGGCTTCGTGGGCCAACGGTGCGGATGGCAGTCTTCGGGTCTGCGCCCTGGGCTACCATGGCGGCATAATCGCCCAGAGTATAGCGGCAGTTGTAGTCCTCGATAGAATCGAACTGCACATTCACCATGCCAATTTCTTCGCCCTGGTAGAGGTACGGTGTGCCGGGAGTGGTAAGGGTCAGGGCTGCCAGAAGCTTGGCAGAAGGCACCCGATAAAGACCATCGTTGCCGTAGTGGGAAACCTGCCGCTGAGAATCGTGGTTGGAGAAATACTGGGTGGCCCAGCAGCCCGCTTCATGAAGCTTGGCCCAGTCGGATTGCACCTTTCGGAACTGGGCATGGGTAAAGGGTTCGCGCTTCCGGCTGGAAAGGTTAAAGTGATACACGCTGGAGATCTGCTGTGCTGCGGGAGAAATGTAGGAGGCGGCGTTTCCGGCGTTGATGCCGGAGCCCTCGCCTACGGTGTAGCAGTCCGCCGGACCAAACACATTGGCCCAGATGTCATGGAGAATTTCATGGATGCCCTCGACACAGGTGCACATGCTGCCATCCAGAATATAGCCGTTTCTGTCCAGCGCCGGGTCAGAGGCATTGACTGCATCCGGCAGGCCCGCAGGCTTTTTCAGCCGGGTGAACACATCCAGTCGGAAGCCGTCTACCCCCAGATCCAGCCAGAACCGAAGCATCTTGTAAATCTCCTGCCGCAGGGGTTCATATTCCCAGTTGAGATCGGGCATTTTGGCGCTGTACTGGTGGAGGTAATATTCTCCTGTCAGTTCGTCGAAAGTCCAGGCAGAGCCATTGCCTTCCCGGAAGCGGTTGCCCCAGTTGTTGGGTTCGCTGCCGTCAGCCTTGGGCGGCTGCCAGATATAGAAATTCCGGTAGGGATTGTCCTTGGACTTTCTCGACTCCTGAAACCACACACATTCGTCGGAAGAATGGTTCAGCACCTGATCCATAATCACCCGGATGCCCATGCTGTGCGCCATATCCAGCAGCTTTTTGAAATCTTCCAGAGTGCCGTAGGCCGGGTCAATGTCATAGTAATCCGCCACATCATAGCCGTTATCCACCTGGGGAGACTTATAAATGGGGGTGAACCAGATACAATTGATGCCCAAATCTTTCAGCATGGGCAGCTTGCCCATAACACCCGGCAGATCACCGATTCCGTCACCGTTGCTGTCGCAGAAGCTCTTGCAGTAGATCTCATACACTACCGCTTCCTGCCACCATTTTTTATCCATAAGTATCTACCCTCAAAATGTTTCAAAGTTTTGTTGTCGCGCAGTTTGTCAAATCAATCTTCGGTAAATTCGTACTTAACCCAAAGACCGTTATGCTCTGTTGTAATGAGGATGACACCATCATCGTTTGTGCTTACTTCCAACTTGCAGGACGGCTCCAGAGCCTGGACATAGGCCACAGGGTCTGCGGTAGTAACAGTACGAATTTCAGATTTAGTGGGTGCTCTGCCACCACAAGTGGGCTGTCTTTGCTCAATTACCAATTCATAGGTTTTCATTTTGTTTCCTCCAAATTCAAGTTTGTTTAACTGGCGCTTACGGCGCCTAAGGCTCCCCTTGTCAGGGGAGCTGTCAGCCGAACAGGCTGACTGAGGGGTAGTTTTCTCTCCCTCCGCCCCTTCGGGGCACCTCCCTCATCAGAGGGAGGCACGGGTAGCGGTGCGTAATAATTTGGTTTGTCTGACTGATTATAGCACAGAAAGCACGCCGTGACAACAAAAAGCCACCCCAGCGGGTGGCTTTTCTTATTGGCGGAGAGTTAGGGATTCGAACCCTAGGTTCCTTTCGGAATCACCAGTTTTCAAGACTGGCTCCTTAAACCGCTCGGACAACTCTCCAGGTTGCTTCACTATAGCATTTCCGTTCCCAAAAGTCAAGGCCATGGGTTTTGATTGACTTTGTATAAAAAATTGCGTATAATACCATATATAGTATTTTGGAGAAGTATGGCAGGTTGACAGAAATGGCAAAAACTAGACAGGAACAATACGGAAATTCCAGTATTTCCATGCTCAAAGGCGAAGACCGGGTGCGCAAACGCCCCGCTGTTATTTTCGGCTCCGATGACTTAGAGGGCTGCAAGCACGCGGTGTTTGAGATCCTCAGTAACGCCATCGACGAGGCCAGAGAGGGCCATGGCGATACCGTGATCGTCACCCGTTACGAAGACCTCAGCGTGGAAGTGGAAGATTTTGGCCGGGGCTGCCCGGTGGATTATAACGAAAAAGAAAAGCGCTACAACTGGGAGCTGGTGTTCTGCGAGCTGTACGCCGGCGGTAAGTACGGCGAAAACGGTGAGAACTACGAGTACTCTCTGGGTCTTAACGGCCTGGGCTCCTGCGCCACCCAGTACGCTTCTGAGTTTTTCGATGCCACCATTCGCAGAGACGGCTTCCGCTACGATCTGCACTTTGAAAAGGGCCGCAACAAGGGCGGCTTAAAGAAAGCACCCACCGACCGGAAGAAGACAGGCTCCTGCTTTCGCTGGAAGCCCGACCCCCATGTATTTACCGACATCAACATCCCTGTGGAATATTTCCGGGATGTGCTGCGGCGGCAGGCTGTGGTAAACAAGGGTATCACCTTCCGGTTCCGGAATCAGGTGGGCAAGAAATTTGAAGAGGAAGAATACTGCTACGCCGAAGGCATCCGGCAGTATATCGAGGAAATGGTAGGCGACGAAGCCTTCACCATGCCCACCTACTGGGAGACAGAGCGCCGGGGCCGTGACGCAGAAAACCGCCCGGAGATGAAGCTGAAAATCACCGCCTCCTTCTGCTTCAGCAAGAAGGTCAGCCACCTGGAATATTACCACAATTCCTCCTGGCTGGAATACGGCGGCAGTCCTGACCGGGCTGTGCGTCTGGGCTTCACCGCCGCTTTTGACAAGTACCTCCGGGACAACAACAAATACACCAAAAACGAAAACAAGATTCTCTTCCAGGATATTCAGGACAGCCTGGTGCTGGTGACCAACTGCTTCTCCACCATCGGCTGCTTTGAAAACCAGACCAAGAAGAGCGTCAATTCCAAATTCACCCAGGAGGCCATGACCGCTTTCTTCAAGGAGCAGCTGCAGATCTGGTTCATTGAGAACAAGCAGGAAGCTGACAAGGCTGCCGACCAGGTGCTGATTAACAAGCGCTCCCGGGAATCCGCCGAGCGTACCCGCACCAGCATGAAAAAGCAGCTTTCCACCAAGCTGGACATTGCCAACCGGGTGCAGAAATTTGTAGACTGCCGCAGCAAGGACACCGCCAAGCGGGAGCTTTACATCGTGGAGGGCGACTCCGCATTGGGCAGCGTCAAGCTGAGCCGTGACGCGGAGTTCCAGGGCATCATGCCCGTGCGCGGCAAGATCCTCAACTGCCTGAAGGCAGACTATAGTAAGATCTTCGCCTCCCCCATTATCACCGACCTGATGAAGGTGCTGGGCTGCGGTGTGGAAGTGCAGGGCAAGAAGGCTAAGGAGCTTTCCAGCTTCGATATTGACAATCTGCGCTGGAACAAAGTGGTAATCTGCACCGACGCGGATGTGGACGGCTTCCAGATCCGCACCCTGATTCTGACTATGCTCTACAGGCTTTGCCCCACACTGATCCGGGATGGCTTCGTGTATATCGCCGAGTCTCCCCTGTTTGAGATCACCTGCAAGGATAAGACCTGGTTTGCCTACAACGAGCAGGAAAAGGCCAAAATTCTGAAAGAGCTGGAAGGCAAAAAAGTTACCATCCAGCGCTCCAAGGGTCTTGGCGAGAACGATCCCGAAATGATGTGGATGACCACCATGAATCCCGAGACCCGTCGGTTGATTAAGGTGATGCCGGAGGATGCCGAGCGTACTGCCTGGTATTTTGATATTTTGCTGGGCGATGCCCTGAACGAACGCAAGAGCTTCATCGCCGAAAACGGCGCCCGCTACCTGGATCTTGCGGATATTTCCTAAGAGAGGTTCCCCATGGCACGAAAGAAAAAAGAACAGGAACTGAATAAAAAGGTCAATACCGACGGTGTGGTAGGTCTGGTGGGTTCCACCACTGAGCAGGCCATCTCCGAAACCCTGGAGCTGAACTACATGCCCTACGCCATGTCGGTGATCGTATCCAGAGCCATCCCGGAGATTGACGGTTTCAAACCCTCCCACCGGAAGCTGCTCTACACCATGTATAAAATGGGTCTGCTCACAGGCCCGCGCACCAAGTCCGCCAATATCGTGGGTCAGACCATGCGCCTGAATCCTCACGGCGACGCTGCCATCTATGAAACTATGGTGCGCTTAGCCCGCGGCAATGAAACATTGCTGCATCCCTTTGTGGATTCCAAGGGTAACTTCGGTAAGGTCTATTCCCGGGATATGGCCTACGCCGCCTCCCGTTACACCGAAGCCAAGCTGGACGGCATCTGCGGCGAGCTGTTCCGGGATATCGATTCCGACACCGTGGACATGGTGGACAACTACGATGCCACCATGAAAGAGCCCGCCCTGCTGCCCACCACCTTCCCCAATGTGCTGGTAAGCGCCAACCAGGGCATCGCCGTGGGCATGGCCAGCAATATCTGCTCCTTTAACCTGAAAGAGGTATGCGACACCGCCATCGCCCTGATGGACAACCCCGACCATGACATTCTGGAAACCCTCCCCGGCCCGGATTTTTCCACCGGTGCGGAGCTTCTGTATGACGATGCCACAACCAGGGAAATCTATACCACCGGTCGCGGCAGCTTCAAGCTCCGGGCCAAATGGCGCTATGTAAAAGAGGGCAACCTGATCGAGATTCTGGAGATCCCCTACTCCACCACCAGCGAAGCCATTATGGATAAGGTGGCCGATCTGATCAAGGCCGGCAAGATCAAGGAAATTGCCGATATGCGCGACGAGACCGACCTGGGCGGCCTGAAGCTGACCATCGACCTGAAGCGTGGCGTGGAGCCGGAAAAGCTGATGCAGAAGCTCTTCCGCATGACCCCCCTGCAGGATAATTTTGCCTGCAACTTCAACATCCTCATCGCCGGTATGCCCCGGGTTCTGGGCGTGGGCGAGATTCTGGAGGAATGGACCGCCTGGCGTATGGAATGTGTCCGCCGCCGGATCTGGTTCCAGATTCAGAAGAAGGAAGACCGGCTGCACCTGCTGAAGGGTCTGGAACGGATCCTGCTGGATATTGACAAGGCCATTGCCATCATCCGGGAAACGGAGCTGGAAAACGAAGTGGTGCCCAACCTGATGATCGGCTTCGGCATCGACGAAATCCAGGCAAATTATGTGGCTGAAATCAAGCTGCGCAACATCAACAAGGAATACATTCTTAAGCAGACCAAGGCCATTGATGAGCTGGAACGGGAGATCCAGCAGCTGCGGGAGACCCTGAACAGCAGCCGTAAGCTTAAGAGCGTCATTAAGAAGGAACTGAAGCAGGTAGCCGAGAAGTTCGGCAAACCCAGAAAGACCCAGATCCTCTATAACATGGAAGAAATTGCGCCGGAAGCGGAAGAAGAGCAGGTGCCGGATTACCCCGTGACCCTGTTCCTTTCCAGAGAAGGCTACATGAAGAAGATCACCGCCCAAAGCCTGCGGATGTCCGGCGAGCAGAAATTCAAGGAAGGCGACAGCCTGGCCATGACCTGCGAGACCACCAACCGGGCGGAAATTCTGGTGTTTACCAACCAGTTCCAGTGCTACAAGAGCCGCCTTTCCGACTTTGATGACAGCAAGGCCTCCCTGCTGGGCGATTATCTGCCCCAGAAGCTGGGTATGGACCCCGGCGAAACGGTGCAGCATCTGGTGCTGCCCGGAGATTACAAGGGTTTCATGCTGTTCTTCTTTGAAAACGGCAAGGCCGCCAAGGTGCCCCTCAGCGCCTACGAAACCAAGACCAACCGCCGCAAGCTCACCGGTGCCTATTGCGACAAGAGTCCTCTGGTAGCAGCCCTGGCATTGGATGCCGACTGTCAGCTGGCCCTCTACAGTTCCGACAGCCGCTGCGCCATTATCTCCACAGCCCAGCTGCAGCCCAAAACCACCCGCAGCACCCAGGGCGTTGCCGTCATGAGCCTGAAGAAAAAAGCCGCCCTTACCGGCGCTGTGAAGCTGGAAGAAAGCGGCATCACCAATCTCAGCCGTTACCGCACCAAGACCGTCCCCGCTGCCGGTGCCATCCTCAAGGAAGAGGATTCCCCCGAGAAACAAATCAGCTTTTTGTAAGTGAGGCGCATTCATGAAAAAGTATGCAGATTTCCTGCTCTGGCTGCTGAAAATGACAGTCGGATGCTTTCTCTTCGGCCTGGGTTTTGACCTGTTTCTGGAACCCTACGGCATGAACTCCGGCGGCATCTCCGGTCTGGCCATGGTGCTGGTGCATCTTTTGGGCTATGGCACCGTAGGCACGCTGAACCTGCTGATCAATCTGCCGCTGTTTGTCATCGGCGGCCTGAAAATCGGCAGAAAATTCTTCTTCGGCTCTCTGGTGGGTATGCTCCTGCTTTCTACTGCCATTGACCTGTGTGCTTTGATCCCGGTAGTGGAGATGGACCCGCTGCTGGCTGCCATTTACGGCGGTGCCCTCTGCGGCGGTGGCCTGGGCATGGTGTTCGTCACCGGTGCTTCCACCGGCGGCTCCGACATCATCGTGCGGCTTCTGAAGCTGAAGTATCAGAATGTGCCCATCGGCACCATCAACATCTTCTTTGACATGGTGGTGGCGCTGCTCACCGGTCTGGTATTTCAGGATCTGGCCTGCACCCTCTACAGCGGCGTGGCTATTTTCCTCACCGGTCAGATTGTGGATGCCGTGGTGTATCGCTTCGACTATTCCAAGGTAGCCCTGATCATCAGCGTCCATCATGAGCAGATCGCCAAAGCCATCGGCACCCAGCTGCGCAGAGGCTGCACCTATCTTCACGGTCAGGGTGCCTACAGCGGCGCAGACAGAGAAGTGATTCTCACTGCCGTGAAAAAGCAGCAGCTGGCAGAACTGAAGCAGCTGGTTGTGGAAATTGATCCCGATGCCTTCATCATTGTGCAGGAAGCCCACCAGGTTCTGGGCGACGGTTTCGCCCGGTACAGCAAACATGCGTTGTAATTTGCCTATGAGAAAGATAATCGTGTGTGTCCTCATCCTGAGTCTGCTGCTCAGCGGCTGCGGCAGCTGGATGAACGGAGAATACTACAGTGTCACCCCCCATACCAACCCTGACAATCAGGGCGCGGAGGATATCTCCTCGGTATCCAATTATGCGGATATCTGCAATGTGTTGGAAAATATGGTGCGCGGTGCCGTGGAAGGCCGCATCATTTCCGTGGCCGCCCATACCGGCAACCGCCTGGCCGTCAATATGAACCAGGCCATCCACTACATCAAAAGCGCCTTCCCCCTGGGTGCCTACGCCGTGGAGGATATTTCCTACGAGATCGGCACCAGCCGCGGTGTATCTGCCGTAGCCATTACCATTACCTATAACCACAACCGCAATGCGCTGCACAAAATCCGCCAGGTGGCTGATATGGGCACGGCAGAGCAGCTGATCAGTGCTGCGCTGAATAGCTGCGATGGCTCTTTGGTGCTGTATGTGGATGACTACAAGGCGACAGACTGCCGGCAGTTTGTACTGGACTATGCCCTGGACAATCCCGATCAGGTAATGGAGGTTCCGCAGCTCACGGAAACCCATTACCCGGAAAGCGGCAGAAAGCGTGTCATAGAATTTCAGTTTACTTACCAAAGCCGCCGGGATTCTCTGCTGAATATGCAATCCTATGTGCAGCCGGTTTTCTCCTCCGCCTCCCTGTATGTCAGCGGCGAGAGCGAGCAGGCTACCAAGTTTGAGATGCTCTATTCCTTCCTGATGCAGCGCAGCTCCTACCGGCAGGAAAGCTCTATGACCCCTGCCTACAGCCTTCTGCGGCACGGTGTCGGTGACAGCAAAGCCTTTGCCTCTGTCTATGCCGCCATGTGTCGGCAGGCAAATCTGGACTGCAGAGTGATTTTCGGAACCCGCAACGGAGAACCCTGGTACTGGAATATCATTCGTCAGGACGGAGACTTCTATCATTTGGACCTGCTTCACAGCTACGCGCAGGATGCATTCCAGCTCCGTTCCGACAGCCGGATGGATGACTATGTATGGGACTATTCCGCCTACCCTGCCTGCATCACAGAGCCGGAAACCCATGAGGAAGATCCGTATGATCAAACAGATCCTACTGAGCCGGAGGTTTCCACAGAGCCCTCTGAGCCCACGGAACCCTCCGAGCCCACAGAGCCTTCCGAGCCCACAGAGCCTTCCACCGAGCCCACGGAGTCCACAGAACCTGCAGCGCCTACCACAGAACCCACAGACCCCACCCAATCCTCTGAGGAAACCCCGGAGTAGATTGTATCGTGGCGATACCCCACCGGTATCGCCACGATTTTTCAAAAAACAAAAACTTTTTCATTTTGGGTATTGACAAATCCATTATTTCTGCTATAATCTCTCATGTCCCATGCGGGTGTAGCTCATCCGGTAGAGCGCCACCTTGCCAAGGTGGAGGTAGCGAGTTCGAGCCTCGTCACCCGCTCCATAAAAATTAAGCAGATGCGTAAGCATCTGCTTTCTTTTTATTTCGCGGTGACAGGCTCGAAAAATTAAAAAAGTACCGATCTATCAAAAAGGCCGCCGCAATACCCTGTAGGGGCGACCATTGTGTCGCCCGGCAATTTTGGAACAAAATTGCGTCGCCAAAGACGACCATTTTTTGTTTTCTTCGAAAACCGCAACAATTGCTTCGCAATTGTTGCGCGGGCGGCGACCCTCCCCTACTGTTTTCCGCCAATGCCATGCTATACTTGCACAGCGTCAAAATCTATGCTATACTCTTCAAAAACCACAGGAGGTATCCCCCATGGCAAGAACCATTCTCTTTGACCTGGACGGCACCATCACCGATTCCGGCGAAGGCATTATGAACTGCGCCGAACTGGCGCTGCGGCACTTCGGCCTGCCCATACCGGACAGGGCTGCCATGCGTGTATTCGTAGGCCCCCCGCTGGATGAGACCTTTATGAAATTCGGCGTTCCTGCCGATCAAACTGACGAAGCCATCCGGGTGTATCGCAGCCGCTATATCCCCATCGGCAAATTTGAGAATTCCCCCTACCCCGGGGTGGAAGACCTGCTGGCCCGGTTGAAGGCCCAGGGGCATACGCTCTTTATTGCCACTTCCAAGCCGGAGCAGATGTCTGTGGATATTCTGGAGCATTTTGGCCTTGCTAAGTATTTTGACCGGATCTGCGGTGCCACTATGGACGGCTCCCGGAGCAAGAAGGCCGACATCATCACCTATCTTCTGCAGTGCGCCGATACCACCGCCGATGCCATTATGGTGGGCGATACCGCCTACGATGTGATCGGTGCCAAGGCTCACGGTATGCCTGCCATCGGCGTTTCCTGGGGCTACGGCAAGGTTGAGGACATGGAAGCCGCCGGTGCCGCCGGCATTGCCCACAGCATGGACGAACTGTTTGATCTTCTGAACAAAGAAGGGGTTGTCTTAAATCCTCTTTCGTAGGGACACCGCTCCTGCGGTGTCCGCAGCCACCCCATAAAAATAGCACAAAATTTGCGTAAACCGCGCAAATTTTGTGCTATTTTTATGTCTCGGACACCCGGGGACGGGTGTCCCTACGATGCATAATGGATAATTTTGCCTGAATGAGACAGCCCATTGCCCATGTTTAAGAGGGGAAAATATTGGTAATCAGGATCAGCAACGGCAAGACCAGAGAGAACATGCTGATCAGCCAGGGATACAGGGTACGCCGGGAGCAGAACATCAGCAGCAGGCAGATGCCCGTTACTGCCAGGGGGTACATAATGGCCGCATCCCGGGCAACCGTATAGGCATAGCTGCCGTTTTCCTGCAGCAGAATGCCCACTTCCGAGCCCAGATGATCCCGGTTGTAGGCAGCCAGCTTCAGGGCGCCGTACACCACGGGAATGGATATGAATATCTTACGGAAGCGCATAATTACCTGATAGCCCCGGCCAACGCACCCGGCTACCACATCAAAAAAGCCGCCGATTTTCAGCAAAACAGCTTTTACTTTCTGCCATACATTCTTCAGTGTCTCCATAGAGCTCACACCGCCTTTGAGGATTCCTTGTTACTATTTTAGCATATTATCGCAGGATATGCAAGGGGAAGGATTTTAGTCCGTTTTATGGTACATATTTAGTGATATCCTTGGTTCAACCAAAACACAAGGAGGTAATCACCATGAAAGCCACTGTCATTCCCCGTTACAATTATTACACCGCCCGCCGCAAGGGCTGCCGCTATCCCGGCTGCTCTGCCCGCCGTTTCTCCGCGGAAAAACTGGTGGACACGCTGCTCTGCGCCGCCATTACCCTGGCAGCCGTGGTGATACTGCTGGCGCTGCTGGTGCTTTAATTCCGGCGATTATCCCGGTAGAGGGCAGCCAGGCCCTTCAGAAGCAGATCCTTATCATAGATCATGGGTGTGCGGCACATGGGCACAATAAACTTGGCAATGCCGCCGGTGACCACCACCGTGGCCTTTGCGCCCAGCTCCTCTTCCATCCGCTGCACCATGCCGTCCAGCATACAGGCAGCGCCCATCATGATGCCGCTGCGCATACAGTCGATGGTATTGCGGCCGATGGCCTTTTTGGGCTGATCCAGCTGCAGACCCGGCAGAAGCGCTGCCCGCTCCGTCAGGGCATCCATGGAGATCTTTACACCGGGGCAGATGCAGCCGCCGATGAGGGCGCCGTTGCGATCCAGGGCCACCATGGTGGTAGCCGTGCCCATATCCACCACAATCATGGGCGGCTTATGCTCCCGCAGGGCAGCCACGCAGCCCACCACCAGATCCGCACCGGTCTGGCTGGGATTTTCCAGCAGGATGTTCAGGCCTGTCTTCAGGCCGGGGCCAACCACCAGCGCGCCCTTGCCGGTGAGCTTCTTCACAGCCGTCTGAAAGGAGTTCAGCACCTGGGGCACAACGGAAGCGATGATCGCACCTTCCAGCTGTTCTGTCTTCACGCCGTACACATCCATCAGGATCTTTAAGTCCACACAGTACTGGTCGGAAGTCTTGGTGGCCTCTGTACGCAGCCGTGCTTCAAAGCAAATTTCGTCACCTTCCAGGCCGCCGATGACGATATTGGAATTGCCGATATCAATTGCCAGAATCATATTATTTCCTCCATATCCCCAGGCATCAGAAGCCTGCAGGCAGTAATTGTTCCATCCCCGGTTTCGATCAGGCCGGCGCTGCCGCCGCCATAGCCGCTGGAGCCGGGATTCAGCACCCAGAGGCCGTCTTTCTCCCGGCGGCAGTCCGCCACATGGGTGTGGCCATAGAGCACCGCCGCTGCCTGCTTAGAGCGGGCATCCGCCAGAAGCCAGGCTGTGTCAAATTTCACATTGTGCCGGTGGCCGTGGGTCATAAACAGCCGCACACCCCCCACATCGTAGCACAGCACCTCATGGGTTCCCGGGGGACAGCGAAAACGGTCACAGTTGCCGGGCACCGCATGCACAGGGATGTGGGGATATTCCTCCGCCAACGCCTGGGCATCGTCATAGTGATCTCCCAGATGGATGATGGCATCGGGCTTGACGGCATCCACGCAGC
Source organism: Oscillospiraceae bacterium (assembly GCA_017435525.1). Taxonomy (GTDB): domain Bacteria; phylum Bacillota; class Clostridia; order Oscillospirales; family Oscillospiraceae; genus Faecousia. The sequence goes on from JAFSEW010000058.1 coordinate 20,928, forward strand.
TTCGCATAAACCGCAAAGCGCTGTGGGAATCCGAAAGAACCAAAATCTTCATACTTCACCAACTGTTCTAATGCAGCATATAGTAGTAGTGTTCACAAGAAGCAGGGGTTTTAGCCCACTGCGGGTTCTATTATAGCAGGCAAATTGACAGGAGGCAATCAAATGCAGAAAAATTCACAGAATTTTTCCATGCAGGATGCCATCCGGCTGGCAGGCACGGATGCCGGGCAGCAGCTTTTGCGGCATCTGCAGCAATCTCAGGGGGAGGCTCTGCAAAAAGCCGCGGCTCTGGCCGCTTCTGGCGACTTCCGCCGGGCCAGTGCTTCCCTTGCACCGCTGCTGGATACGGAGGAAATCCGGGCGCTGCTGCGGCAACTGGAGGCGTGACCATGGAAGGCATTGAAGAAAAGCTCAGTTCCATTCTGGGAAATCCGGAAATGATGCAAAGGATTATGGGGCTGGCCCAATCTCTGGGCAGCCAGGAAAGCAGACAGGAAGCGCCCCCATCTGCGCCCCAGCAAACACCCCTGCCGGACGCGAATTTCTTAAAAGCCGTGTCCGGTATGGCAAAGCAGAGCGGTATTGACCGGGATCAGCAGGCGCTGCTGCGGGCGCTGGTTCCCTACCTGAGCCGCCGTCGGATTCAAAAGCTGGAAAACGCCATGCGGGCCGCTAAAATGGCCAGAATTGCCGCAACCGTGCTGGTTCGCCAGGATGGAAATTCTTAAGTCTGCAGGTGATGCCATGTATAACCGCTATATTCCACAGCCAGACGGCTCCTTTCGCCGGAATCCGGTTTCGGAGCGGCAGCCCGGCAAGCCCCGGCCCCAGCCGGCACCTCCGGAGCCAAAGCCAGAGCCACCTCCCCCACCACCGGAGCGCTGCAGCTGCCGGGAAAAGCCCACGCCTCCATCCGGCATGGGGATCGGCAATTTTCTGCGGCAGCTGCTGCCCAAGAATTTCGACACCGCGGACCTGATAGTGGTGCTGCTGCTTCTGCTGATGGCAGGCGACTGTCCGGAAGATCAGAACAACGCCCTTTTGACCCTGGCGCTGTATCTGTTTATGTAAAAAAAGGCGTGTAGTCACTACACGCCTTTTTTCTGCTTATTCAGATCTTGATCAGCTCATATTCCTTATTGCCCAGGCCCAGCTTCACCGCATGATCCAGGGCGGCCACGCCGTTGGTCTTGGGGTGGAGGCTGCGGAAATGATCGTCGAAGGTGAATTCGGATTCACCCAGGCGGCTTTCCGCAATCACGGGCTGGCTGTTCACCGCATCGGTGCAGGCCATATCCAGGGCCACAGGGTCGAAGGAGGCGAACATGCCCACATCGGGCACGATGGGCGCATCGTTGGAATTGTGGCAATCGCAGTAAGGAGACACATCCATTACAAAGCTGATGTGGAAGTGGGGACGATCCTTCAGCACCGCGTAGGTGTATTCTGCGATCTTGCAGCTGAGGATCTCGTTCACTTCGTCGTTGGCAGCCACCACGGCGTCCTTGGGGCACATGCCCAGGCAGCGGCCGCAGCCGGTGCACTTGTCATGGTCAATGGAAGCCTTACCGTCGGCAATGGCAATGGCATCGTGGGCGCAGTTCTTGCGGCAGATACCGCAGCCGACACACTGGCCGGTGAGGATATTGGGCTTGCCTGCGCTGTGCATTTCCATCTTGCCTGCACGGGAGCCGCAGCCCATACCGATGTTCTTCAGGGCACCGCCGAAGCCTGCGGCCACATGGCCCTTGAAATGGTTCATGGAGATCACGATATCCGCATCCATCACGGCGCTGCCAATCTTGGCCTGCTTCACATACTCTCCGTCAATGGGAACGATGGTCTCGTCGGTGCCCTTGATGCCGTCGGCGATCACCACATGGCAGCCGGTGGCAAAGGGATTGTAGCCGTTCTCGTAGGCAGATTCCAGATGGTCCAGACCGTTCTTACGGCGGCCTACATAGAGGGTGTTGCAGTCGGTGAGGAAGGGCTTGCCGCCCTGACCCTTGATCAGGTCCACGATGACCTTGGCATAATTGGGCCGCAGATAGGCCAGGTTGCCGGGCTCACCGAAGTGGATCTTGATGGCGGTAAATTTGTTATCAAAATCGATGCCTTCCAGCATACCGGCAGTCTTTACCAGACGAGCCAGCTTCATGGGGAGATTCTCCCGGAATGTGGTGCGGAAATCCGCAAAGTAAACCTTGGATGCAGCCATAGGATTATGCCTCCTGAATTTTTTCCTTCATTATAACGGCAAGCCGTGTTCGTGTCAAGAAAACCGGGGTATTTACCTTGACATCGGATTATTTTTTCCTATAATGGATTCCAGAAAGGAAGTGACACCATGGCAATTCGGCTCAATGAAGATAAAGAAATGGTTCAGACCATCCGGGACGGCCTGAAGCGCACCGGCGGCTATTGCCCCTGCCGTCTGGAACGCACCGAGGATAACAAGTGCATCTGCAAGGAATTCCGGGAGCAGATGGAAGACCCCAATTTCACCGGCTACTGCCACTGTTTGCTCTACTACAAGGAGTAAGCAAAATATTTTTAAAAAAGTAAAAAAAGGTGTTGACAAATTTCGCACCGCGTGTTAATATGTTGGAGCGTTGAGCGAGAGCCAACCAAACAGAATATGCGCGAGTGGTGGAATTGGTAGACTCGCTAGATTCAGGTTCTAGTGTTCACTGCGGACGTGCGGGTTCAAGTCCCGCCTCGCGCACCAAAAAATACAGACACACATTTGTGTGTCTGTATTTTTTTGCGCTGGCGGGACTTGAAAGATCCTATCGCAATCTGCCACCGGCAGCCCGTAGGGACACCGCTCCCGCGGTGTCCGGGGCCACCCGGGGACGGGTGGCCCTACAGTATCAAAAACAGAGGGTGCCGAAGAAGATATCTTCAGTGGTTGTTTTTTTGATTCTCAACTAAGCTCATGCTATCAATCGCTGTTGCAATAATGGTTGTCAAATATCCAATTACCTTTTCTCTGTCGTGCTTATCCTTTTGCTGAATCCAATCAATAAGCATACCAGCAAGTGCTTCTGTGTAAAATTTGGCTACATATTCTTTGAAATCTGGGTCAAATCTTTTTCCGTTCCTTATTTCATTCGAATCAATAACAGAGGTTATAATGCCAAGAAAATCAGCACAAAAGAAGCGCTTCATCTCTTCTCGGCCAATAGAGTTATACGCACAACTAATGATGTACTCATTGTCGTCCACATAATTCATAATAAAACGTATTGCTTCTTCGTAATCCACAAGTAAATCAAAATGCCTCACAACCTCGATCGCCTCTTCGTCAAACATCCATTTAAGCAATGCATAAATATCTTCAAAGTGATAGTAAAAGGTTTTTCTGTTCACGCCGCAATCATGAATAATTTCGCTTACTGTAATCTTGGAAAAGCTCTTCTCCTTCATTGCTTTTTTCAGAGAATCAGCAAGCATTCTCTTTGTGTTGTAGGTTGTTACTGTGTGTTTCATCATTATCCACCGTTTTCATTTGTTGTTTAGATTATTATAGGATATTCGCAAAAATCTTACAACGGACATTTTGGGACATTTGTTGGTCAAATATAGGTCAGTTGTCCAAAATTCACTCATATGGCTTCCTTTAACCGTTTTTTATTTTGCAGCATTCCGCTATGATCAAAAAAAAACAACGAAGGAGTTATGTTATGAGCAAAATAAAAGAAGTATTCCAAAACCTTGTAAAGACAACCAATTGGGATGGTATTCGTTGCCTGATTAAGGGCGACCCAAGTATAAGAGAGATTATGGGTGCTATTAAAAGGCAAAAAGAAATAGACAACGATACATAAATTCCAATTGGTCGAAAAACAGCAAAACAGAGGGTGCCGTGGCACCCTCTGCTTTTTCTTTATGCAGTTTGCAGCTGGGTCTTCCGGTTCCACACATAATAGCGCAGCATGCAGAAGATGGCACCGCCGGTCCAGGTCAGGCAGGTGGTCCACCAGATGGCGATGCAGCCGATGCCCGGTATCAGCGCCACCAGCACCATGGGAATGCCGATCCGGCAGATTACTTCCACAATGCCATTGATAAAGGCAAACATGGCATCGCCCACACCGTTGAGCAGGCCGCGGCTGACATAGATGGCACCCAGCAGCAGATAGAAGCAGCTGGTAACCCGCAGGCCCCGTGCGCCCAGTTCGATCACCGCAGGCTCGCTGACAAACATGCCGATAATAGGCCTGTTCAGCAGCTGGAACACCAGCAGCATGGCACCGGAAAGGACCGTGGCCAGAATCATGCCCTGTTTCAGGCCCTGCTTGACTCTGGGGATGTTCCTGGCGCCATAGTTCTGCCCGGCGTAGGTGGCCAGGGCGTTGCTGATGGAGCCATAGGGCATATGCACCAGCTGCTCGATACGGTTGGTGGAAGTAAACGCAGCCATGGCATCCGGGCCGAAGGAATTGACAAATCTCTGCAGCGCGGAGGTGGAAACCGCAATCAGCGACCACTGCAGCGCCAGCGGCAGGCCGATGCGGATGATCTGATAGACCACCTTGAAATCCACCTGCAGATCCTCACGGGAGAGCCGGAAATAGGGATTGGTCTTCATGGCAAACAGCAGGCAGCCAATGCCGGAGGTCATCTGGGCAATGACGGTGGCCAGAGCCGCGCCGAATACGCCCATGTGGAACACCGTGACAAGCAGCAGATCCAGACCGATATTCAAAAACGCGGAGCAAATGAGGAAATACAGCGGTGTCCGGGAATCTCCCAGGGCCCGGAGCATGGCGGCGGAATAGTTATACACCGCCACCAGCGGCACGCCGATACAAGTCATACGGATGTAGGAAAGAGAATGGGGCAGGATCTGGGCAGGCGTTCCCAGAAAGCGCAGGATTCCCGGCGCTGCCAGGAATGCCGCCGTACCCATCACCAGTGCCGCCAGCAGCATAATATAGGCGGAGTTGGCGATGGATCTTTTGGTCTTTTCCTGAGAATCAGCACCAAAGAATTGGGATGTGACAATGCCCGCGCCGGAGCTGATGCCGTTGCAGATGGAGAAAAACAGGAATGTCACCGAATGGGTGGCACCTACTGCCGCCAGTGCGTGGGCGCCCAGGTACTGGCCCACGATGATGGAATCCGTCAGGCTGTAGGCCTGCTGGAACAGATTGCCGATCAGCAGCGGGATGGAAAATTGGATCAACAGCCGGATGGGGCTGCCCGTGGTCATGTTGAGAATATTATCTCGTTTCATGGTTCGCTCCTCTCCGGGCCCCAAAGACCACCGGCGCCACCGCGCCGCAGTCGTTGGCCAGAATGGTATCCACGCCCATCCGCAAAAAACGGGCAGTTTCCTCCGGATCATCCGACCAAAAAACATTGCAGCGGATGCCGTGGCTGTGGGCCAGGCGGATCATTTCTTCCGTCATGCAGGCTTTGTGGAACTGGATCTTTTTGCAGCCGAAGCCAATGGCCCGCTCCACGATCTGCCAGCGCCGCTCCACGGTGCCGCCGCCGGCACAGGCCACTAAAATATCCGGTGCCAGCGCCAGCAGCTGCTCTGTCACCGCATCGTTGCCGCACATAAGATACACAGAGTCCGTGCAATCATAGCGGCGGATAGTTTCCACAATGTTTCGCAGATAGGTTTCCGGCAGCGGATCCGTGAGATTGGGGGCTTTCACCTCAATGTTCATGATGATCCGATTGCCGAACGCCTGCAGCACATCCTCCAGGGTGAGAATCCGCAGTCCCCGGTACTGCTGGCCGAACCGGAATCCGAAATCCAGCTGCTGCAATTCTTCCAGAGTATGCTCCCAAACATAGCCGGTGCCATCGGAAACAGGATCCAGCGCAAAATCATGCACCGCCACCACCGCATGGTCGGCTGTCATCTGCACATCAAATTCGATTTCCTGAGCACCGATCTCCAGCGCTGCCTGAAAAGCCGGCAGGCTGTTTTCCGGCACCGCAGCACTGTAGCCCCGATGGGCGCACAGCCGCGGATACGGGATATCCCGATCTGTAACCTTCATAGCATCATTCTCCCGTTATTTCACATAGGTAAAGGCTTCCCAGGGGATATCCACCGGGGCATGCTTTGTGAGGATCTCGTCGATATGCACCAGCAGGGGGAAATCCTTCAGATCCAGGATGCCCTTTTCCGCATTGAGGCGCACTGCCCGGGCCACCCGCTCCGCAACCACCAGAGATTCCAGGGTCACACCGGCCAGCTCTGCCCTGGCTTCCTCAATGGAAAGGCCACGGCCCAGCAGGATGCCGATGAGCCGGGTACGGCCGCCGTAGACCGTCACATACAGGTCGCCTACGCCCACCGCCAGATTGTCCAGAGTTGCCGCACCCTGGAATTCCAGCAGCCGGTGCATTTCCTTAACACTCTGGCCGAATACCGCCGCCTGGGAATTGAAATGCAGCTGGCTGTCCAGGCCGAATGCCTTCTGGTTCAGGCCCACCGTCAGGGCGATGCCCAGGGCATAGCCGTTTTTCAGGGCCACGGCGCTTTCAATGCCCACCACATCGGTGGTGATGCTGATGTGATAATAATCCGTGGCCATAATTGCGCGCAGCTTCTCCAGAATTTCCAGATCGTCGCCGCAGAAGGCAACCTCCGTCTGGTCGTGGGCCACCAGCTCATAGCTGGTGCAGGGGCCGCCGATGGCATTGAGGGAAAGTGTTTTTCCCAGCTTTTCCAGCTTCTGCTTCCAGATGGCGGGATATGTCAGGAGCTTGCCTTCCGGGGTATCCATCAGGCCCTTGGTCACCGTAAGCACCGGAATGTTCTCCGGGATCAGGGGCAGGATCACATCGCCGAACCATTCCACACCGAAGCTGCTGACGCCGCCGATGATCAGGTCCGCACCGGCGATGGCCTGCTCCACTGCTTCGATCTGATAAAACTTCACACCTTCCGGGAAATCCCGGGTGAATTTGGGGTGCCGGTTGCTGCGGATGCAGGCTTCGATAATTTCTCTGTCCAGATGGGTGCCTACCAGCCGCACCTCGTTGCCGTTTTCCCGGGCGGGAAATGCCAGGGCAGAGCCCATCATGCCGGAGCCGATAATCGTTACAACAGCCATAGTCTCGCTTCCTTTTCTGGTTTTTTGACGATTATACCAAACCCCCGGTAACAGCGCAAGAAAAATATCACAGAATGAAAATTTGATATTGATATTTTCATACCGATATGGTAAAGTAGTTCTATCAAATCAAAAAAACTGATGGAGGTAATTCAAATGGCAAACCGTTTCGTATCCAACCCCATTTCCTACCACGGCAAGGGCGCAATCCAGGAAATCCCCGGCATCATCGCCGCCAAGGGCTTCCAGAAGGCTTTCGTGGCCTCTGACCCCGATCTGGTGAAGTTCGGCGTTACCAAGAAGGTCACCGACCTGCTGGACGCTGCAGGCATGGCCTACGAGATCTACTCTGACATCAAGCCCAATCCCACCATCGAGAATGTCAAGTCCGGTGTTGCCGCATACAAGGCTTCCGGCGCTGACTACATGATTACCATCGGCGGCGGTTCCTCCATGGACACCGGCAAGGCCATCGGCATCATCATCAACAACCCTGAGTTTGAAGATGTCCGCTCTCTGGAAGGCGTTGCCCCCACCAAGAACCCCACCGTCTTTACCATCGCTGTGCCCACCACCGCCGGCACTGCCGCGGAAGCTACCATCAACTATGTGATCACCGATGTGGAGCGCAAGCGTAAGTTCGTCTGTGTGGATGTCAACGACATTCCCAATGTGGCTGTTGTGGATCCCGACATGATGTCCACTATGCCCAAGGGCCTCACCGCTTCCACCGGTATGGATGCCCTGACCCACGCCATCGAAGGCTACACCACCAAGGGTGCATGGGCACTGCCTGACTGCCTGAATCTGGAAGCCATCCGTCTGATCGCAAAGAATCTCCGGGGTGCCGTGAACAACGAAGCAGAAGGCCGCGAAGGCATGGCTCTGGGCCAGTTCGTCACCGGCATGGCTTTCTCCAATGTGGGTCTGGGCATTGCACACTCCGTTGCCCACACTCTGGGTGCAACCTATGATACCCCCCACGGTGTTGCCTGCGCCATGATGCTGCCCATCGTGATGGAGTACAATGCTGATGCTACCGGCGAAAAGCTGAAGGCAGTTGCTGAGGCTATGGGCGTGGATACCACCGGTATGACTCAGGAAGAATACCGCAAGGCCGCTGTGGATGCCGTCCGCCAGCTGTCTGTTGACGTGGGCATCCCCACCAAGCTGGACAAGATCCAGGAAGAAGATCTGGAGTTCCTGGCACAGTCCGCCTTCGCCGATGCCTGCGCTCCCGGCAACCCCAAGGAAGCCAGTGTCGAAGACATCAAGGCCCTGATCCGCAAGCTGATGTAAGGTTTTTACCCCCATACCGGGCATCTTCGGATGCCCGGTATTTTTTGCATCCTCTTGTATTTTTGATACGCATCCTGTATAATGAGTCCATCACAAAAGGGAGTTGATCGCATGTCTTACGATATTATGTTCTTTGAAGCTCTGGGCGAGGAAAACGGCCATCTGGTGGAAGCCATTGAGCAGGCCAAGGCCGCAGGCACTCTGCCCGCTTCCCTCACCTACTACATCGGCACGGAAAGCCTGCAGGAGTACCTGGCAGCAAATCCCAATGCAGCGCTGCCGGACATTCTCTCCATCAAGACCCACTCCAAGCTTCCTCAAGCCTGGCTCAGCAGCGGCAACAAGAAGAGCATTCTTTCCCGTTCTGCCGGTTACGACCATGTGGAGCATCTGGCATCTGTTGCCAATGTGACCAGCCTGCGGAAATACTGTGTCAACGCCGTGGCGGAAACCGCTACCAAGTTCGCCTTCTGCGTATGCGGCAACCTGAACCAGTACACCGCCAATACCGCCGTCTTCGAGCGCAACAACTGCATCTCCTTCAAGGAGCTCACCGGCCTGAAGGCCACCGTCTTCGGTGTGGGTAAGATCGGCAAGCGGATCTATGACATGCTCGCAGGCCTGGGCCTGGATACCCGGGCTGTGGATATCCGGGAGCCGGAGCTTTCCGAAGAATACGGCGGCACCGTGCGCTTCATCTCCAAGGAAGAAGCCACCGATTCCGATATCATCGTGTGCGGCATGAACTACACCAAGGAGCCCGCCTCCCGGTTCTACAATGCCAATTACTTTACAGAAGAATATCTCTCCCAGTTCCCCGACGGTCTGGTGTTCGTCAATGTGACCCGTGGCGAGATCGCACCTGAGGCTACGCTGCTGAAGCTCTACCGCAGCGGCAAGATCTTTGGCCTGGGCCTGGATACCTTCGGCGGCGAAGCCGGTCTGACCGCTGTGCTTCGGGGTCAGAAGGAAGCCGAAACCGAAAATGAAAAGGCCGGCGCGGAGATCATCCGTCTGGCCCTGGATCGCAAGGAAAATTTCTATGTGCAGCCCCACCAGGGCTTTAACTCTGACAAAGCTGCCCTGTGCAAAGCCGTGGAAACCATCCGCCACTTGGAAGACTACTATCGCCGCGGCTGCGACGGCTTTGATTCTCAGCTCCCCTATTACACCTAAGTGAGGCAAATGCTATGGCTTTTCTCCCCATAACCAAACAAGAAATGGAAGACCGGGGCTGGACCCAATGCGACTTCGTATATGTCATTGGCGATGCCTATGTGGACCATCCCTCCTTCGGTCATGCCATTATCAGCCGGGTGCTGGAAAGCCATGGCTATACCGTGGGTATCATCTCCCAGCCGGATTGGCGCAGCAGCAAGTCCATTGATGTATTTGGCCGCCCCAGACTGGGTTTTCTGGTGTCCGGCGGCAATATGGATTCCATGGTGAACCACTATTCCGTCACCAAGCACAAGCGCAAGAACGATGCCTTTACCCCCGGCGGCGTCATGGGCAAGCGGCCCGATTACGCCACCATCGTCTATTGCAACCTGATCCGCCAGACCTACAAGGATGTGCCCATCCTCATCGGCGGCATTGAAGCAAGCCTGCGGCGGCTGGCCCACTATGACTACTGGAGCGAAAGCATGAAGCGCTCCATTTTGCTGGACAGCCAGGCGGATCTTCTCATGTACGGTATGGGTGAAAAGAGCATCGTGGAAATTGCCGATGCCCTCAATTCCGGTCTGGATGTACGCGATATCACCTACATCGACGGTACGGTATTCCGCACGGAAACCCTGGACGAAAGTCTTCCCACCATTGTGCTGCCCCCTTATGAAGCGCTGAAAGCCAGCAAGCGCAAGTACGCCGAATCTTTCAAGATTCAGTACGGCAACTGCGACCCCTTCACCGCCAAGCGGCTGGCAGAACCCTACGGCAAGGAATACATCGTGCAGAATCCCTCTCAGAAGCCCCTGACCACCCAGGAAATGGACGATGTGTACGCCCTGCCCTATGAACGCACCTGGCATCCCAGCTACACAAAAGCCGGGGGCGTACCCGCCATTGAAGAGGTGAAATTCAGCCTGGTAAGCAACCGGGGCTGCTTCGGTGCCTGCTCCTTCTGCGCCCTGACCTTCCACCAGGGCCGCATCATCCAGACCCGCAGCCATGAATCCATTCTGGCAGAAGCGGAGCTGATGGTGAAGGACAAGGATTTCAAGGGCTATATCCACGATGTGGGCGGCCCCACTGCCAATTTCCGCCACCCCGCCTGCGAAAAGCAGCTGAGCAAGGGTGCCTGCGGCGGCCGCCAGTGCCTGTATCCCACGCCTTGCAAGAACATGAAAGCCGACCACAGCGATTATATTGCCCTGCTGCGAAAGCTCCGGAAAATCCCCGGAGTGAAAAAGGTCTTTGTCCGCAGCGGCATCCGGTTTGACTATTTGCTGGCGGATAAGAAGGATACCTTCTTCAAAGAACTGGTGCAGCACCACATCTCCGGTCAGCTGAAGGTTGCCCCGGAGCATGTATCCGACGCGGTGCTGGCCCGGATGGGCAAGCCCAGAAACGCCGTGTATAACCGGTTTGTGGAAAAATACTACGCCCTGAACAAGCAGTACGGCATGAACCAATTCCTGGTGCCGTATCTCATGTCCAGTCACCCCGGCTCCACTTTGAAGGAAGCCATTGAGCTGGCAGAATACATCCGGGAAATGGGCTACAACCCGGAGCAGGTGCAGGATTTCTATCCCACCCCCTCTACCCTTTCCTCCGTGATGTACTACACAGGCCTGGACCCCAGAACCATGGAGCCGGTGTATGTGCCCACCGACCCCCATGAAAAGGCCATGCAGCGGGCGCTGATCCAGTACCGCAATCCCAAGAACTATTACCTGGTGCGAGAAGCATTGCTTGCCGCCCATCGGGAAGATTTGATCGGCTCCGGCCCCAAGTGCCTGATCCGGGCAATTCCGCCCCGGCAGGGCAAACCCACCGCGCCCCCACCCAAGCCCATGGGCAAGAAGCCCCCGACAAAGAAGCCTGCGGCAAAAACCCCTGCCAAGCCTGCCCCCAAAAAGCCCGCACCTAAGACAAAACGCAAATAAGCTGCGAGATTGCATTGCTATGCAGCGATATAGGCCTTATGACCTGCGATATCGTCTTCGCCGGCGATATATTTTCTTCGAAAATGTAAAGCCCCTCAAATTTCCTTAGAAATTTGAGGGGTAATTTTATTTTATCGCGCAGCGATACGACAGCTTGCGAAGCAAATATCGCATTGCGCCAGCAATATATCACATTTCCAGCAGAAATATATCGCTTTCCCCTTTGGGGAAAATATCGCCGGACATTGCGGAAATTCCTTTCCGCAATGCCCTTCCGGCGGTGGGTTCTTTATTTTCTTCCGGCGCATAGGATGTTCCATACTTGTGACGCGAGGTGCTGCTATGGAACATATTACCAACTGCATTGTCCTCCACGGACAGCTTCAGGACATCCCCCAATTTTCTCACGAGAACCACGGCAGGCGGTTCTTCCGTTTCTGCATGGAAGTGCCGCGGCTTTCCGGGGCTGTGGACATTCTTCCGGTAATCGCCGAAGAGCGGCTGATTGCCGATCAGCAGCTGTGGCCCGGAGAAGAATACACCATCACCGGCCAGATCCGTTCCCACAACTGCCGCACGGAAGTTTCCCGGCGGCTGCTGGTGTTCGTATTTGCCACCAATCTGATCTGCGAATCGGGCGAAGCCGTGAACGATGTGGTTCTGGAAGGGCCTCTGTGCCGGGAGCCTACCTTCCGCCGTACACCGTTGGGCAGAGAGATCTGCGATGTGATGCTGGCGGTGCCCAGAGCCTTCCGTCGGGCGGATTATCTGCCATGTATTCTCTGGGGCCGCACAGCCCAGGAGGTTTCCGCCTGCCACACCCGGGATAAAATCCGCATCTGCGGCAGGCTTCAGAGCCGTGTCTACACCAAGCTGACGGACACCGGCCCCATCGAGCGGACAGCCTATGAGATTTCTGCCCTCAGCGCCGAGATTTTAGACGATTGTCTGTAACGGCGGGAGCAAGCCCCCGCCCTACATCTTGGTTTTTCCTCTTTTCAACCCGGGGGTTTTATGCTAGAATAAAGAAAAAGGAGGCGAATCCCGTGGAAGAAAAGGTTTCCGCCATTATTGATATTCTGAAAGAAAAATATCCCGATCCTGCCTGTGCGCTGCACTATGAGAAGGATTATGAGCTGATGATCGCGGTGCGGCTGTCCGCCCAATGCACCGATGCCCGGGTGAATCTGATTACCCCGGCGCTGTTTGCCGCCTACCCCACTCTGGAAGCCATGGCTGCCGCCCCTATCTCTCATGTGGAGGAGCTGGTGCATTCCTGTGGCTTTTATAAGCACAAGGCACGGGACATTGTGCTGGCCTGCCAGATGCTGCTGGAAAAGCATAACGGCAAAGTCCCCGACACCATGGAGCAGTTGCTGGCGCTGCCCGGCGTAGGCCGCAAGACCGCCAATCTGCTGCTGGGTGATCTCTACAAGACCCCCGGCAGCGTCGTGTGCGACACCCACTGCATCCGCATCTGCGGCAGATTGGGGCTTTCTGCAGGAAAGGAGCCGGAAAAGGTGGAGCGGCAGCTGCGCGCCATCCTGCCCCCGGAAGAAAGCAGCGATTTCTGCCACCGGATCGTTCTGTTTGGCCGGGAGGTCTGCACCGCCCGGGCCCCCAAGTGCAGTGAATGTCCCCTGCGCCCCTGGTGCAAGGAGTTCCAGCCCTAAACGCATATCACCCCCCTTGTCCGCATAGCTTTGGGACAAGGGGGGATCGTTTTTGGGCCGGAAACTTCCGATTTTCTATAATGCTTTGCTGCTGACAGGGGTGAACCTGCTGCTGCGGCTGGTTTCCACATCCTTTCAGGTGCATATCTCCGGGCGCATCGGCGCGGCGGGTGTGGGGCTGCTGCAGCTGGTGATGAGCGTAGGGGGCCTTGCCATGACCGCAGGTATGGCGGGCATTCGCACCACCACCATGTATCTGACGGCGGAAGAGTTGGGACGCAGGCAGCCGAAGAATGTTACCTGGGTTCTCTCCGCCTGCTTTCTCTACAGCATTTTGTGCAGCGGTGCCGTGGCTTCCGGGTTGTATTTCGCCGCCCCCTGGCTGGCAGAGCACTGGATCGGGGATAGCCGCACGGTGGAAGCCATCCGCATCTTCTCGGCCTTTCTGCCCCTGGTATGTCTCAGCGGCTGCATGACTGGCTATTTTACCGCAGCAAACCGCATCGGCACCCTGGCGGCTGTGGAGATTCTGGAGCAGCTTTGCTACATGGGGGTAACCATGACGGCGCTGCAGTTCTGGGCCGGCAGTGACCCGGCCAGGGCTTGTCAGGCGGTGGTAGCGGGCTCCGGCATCAGCGCCTGCGTCACGCTGCTGAGCCTGACGGCGCTGCGGCTGCGGGAGCATCCTCAAACCGGCCCGAAGATCCCCACCGCCCGAAGGCTTTCCCAGATGGCCCTGCCCCTGGCACTGGCAGACAACGCCAAATCCGGCATCAATACCCTGGAAAACCTGATGGTGCCCAAGCGGCTGGCCCTGTATCCGGTGGAAATGTCGCCCCTGGCCACCTTCGGGATGGTGTGCGGCATGGTGTTTCCGGTGATCATGTTCCCCGCTGCTATTCTCTTCGCTTTGGCGGAGCTGCTGATCCCGGAACTGGCCCGGTGCAATGCTGCAGGCAGCGCCCGCAGAATCCGGTATCTGGCAAGAAAAAGTCTGCGGCTGGCGCTGCTTTACGGCTGCGGCTGCGGCGGGCTTATCTATCTGCTGGCAGATAAGCTGGGCATGGGGCTGTATCACGATGCCGCCGTGGGCCATCATCTGCGGCGCTACAGTCTGCTGCTGCCCATGCTCTATTGTGACGCCATCACCGATGCCATGACCAAGGGCCTGGGGCAGCAAAAGGTCTGCGTCCGCTATAATATCCTCACCGCTTCCATGGATGTGGCATTTCTGTTTGTGCTTCTGCCACGGTATGGGATGGGGGGCTATTTTTTCAGCTTTCTTGTGACCCACCTGCTGAATTTCGGCCTGAGCCTGCGCAGGCTTTCCAAAATTTCCGGGGTGAAAATTCCCTTCTCTACCCCGGTGCTTACAGTATCCGCGGCGGCTGCGGCAGTGCTGGGCGCAGGCTTTCTGCATAGCCCCTGGGGGCGAACCGCCGCGTTCGGAGGGCTGTTTTTCAGTCTGCTGACCCTCTTCGGGGTGCTTTCCCGGGCAGACCTTCTGTGGCTGAAGGGTCTTATCAAAAAGAAATGACCCACCGAAAAACCGATGGGTCATAGCATTTACAGAGCTTTCAGCACTTCCAGCAGGAACTCCCAGGTGCGTCCCACGGAGGCGATGTCCAGCTTTTCCCGGCTGGTGTGGATATCGTGCATGATGGGGCCGATGGATACGCAATCCAGCCCCGGCAGCTTATCGCTGAGCAGGCCGCACTCCAGACCGGCATGGATGGCCACCACCTGAGGTGCCTTGCCGTACATTGCAGAATACACTTCCACCATGGTGTCCCGCAGGCGGGAGTCCTTCTTGTATTCCCAGGCGGGGTAATCGCCCACTTCACTGTAGTCCGCGCCGTTAAATTCTGCCAGGGCCTTCAGCTTGTCCAGCAGATCCCGCTTTTCCTGATTCACGGAGCTGCGCACAGCAAAGGTCATCTTCAGGGTATCCTCCAGCCGTACAACGCCCAGATTCAGGCTGGTCTGTACCAGGCCATCAATATCCTGGCTCCAGCTCTGAACGCCGTTGGGGGCGGCACACAGCAATGCAATCGCCTTGGCAGTGTCCTCGGTGGTCAGGGCATTGCCCCCCAGAGCGTCCACATCGTCGCCGTAGATCTTCACTTCCGGCTCGTCGAACTGCTCCCGGATTTCCTTCTGCAGCTGCTCCGTAATCTCGTTGATCCGTTCGATATACATGCCCAGAGCCACCAGGGTCACCTGGCAGGAGCGGGGGATGGCATTGTCCTTGGCGCCGCCGTTGAGACTGGTAATGCACAGGGGCATCAGCTTCTGAACGCGGCTGAGCAGTTCGCCCATGACTTTGTTGGCGTTGGCACGGTTCTTGTGGATCTCCACACCGGAGTGGCCGCCCTGGAGACCTTCCACCGTCAGCCGCACGCAGGGGCCATAGACAGCCCGGCGCTGCACAGGAAGGCTGATGGTTCCCCGTGCGCCACCGGCACAGGACACGGTGAAGATACCCTCGTCCTCAGAATCCATATTCACCATGGTGCGGCCCTTCAGGGAAGAAAGATCCACACCGGCTGCGCCGAACATGCCGGTCTCTTCGTCCACGGTGATGATTACTTCCAGGGGCGGGTGGGGAATGGTCTTATCCGCCAGCAGGGCCATGGCGTAAGCCACAGCAATGCAGTTGTCGCCGCCCAGGGTAGTGCCCTTTGCAAATACGCATTCGCCGTCGTGGGCAATGTCCAGGCCTTCTTTTTCCATATCGATGGGGCAGTCGGCATCCTTTTCGCACACCATATCCATGTGGCCCTGGAGGATCACAGGGGCGTGATCTTCATAGCCGCAGGTGCCCTCCTGGAACATCAGCACATTATTAAGATCATCCTGCACATAGCGGATGCCCTGCTCCTTGGCAAAGCTCACCAGATAGTCGCTGATGATCTTGGTGTTGCCGGAGCCGTGGGGCATGGAGCACAGCTTTTCAAAATATCCGAATACATTGGCAGGGGTCAGCCCTGCCAGCTTGACAGCATCCATGAAAGATACATCCTTTCTCTTGAAATTTGCTCTATCATACCACAGCGGGGGAAAAATGTCCATACAGGCAAAAATAAAAGACCACAGGATTTCTCCCGTGGTCTTATATTGCATTACACCAGGCTCAGAACCAGGGTCAGCAGAACCCAAACCAGAGCAACCCACTTGGTGCAGGCAGCCAGCTTCTTGTCCAGACCGCCCATCTTGTTCTTGCTCAGATAAGTATCGGAGCCACCGGTCAGAGCGCCGGACAGGCCGGATTCCTTACCGGACTGGAACAGGACAACCAGAATCAGGGCCAGGCTGGCGATCACCTCCAGCACGACCAGAATGATCTCAAAAACTCCCATGGAAATTAACCTCCCTCCGCATGCCGCTCAGCAGCCGCTTCATCGCGGTCAGCGAACTGATAATCAAACGCAGCGCGTATTTTTACAAATTAGCCTGACTATTGTAGCACAAGCAATCTGAAATTGCAAGGGGTATTCGCTATATTTTCCCTTATTTTGTAACCCAGTTGCCGGTGGCGTTGCAGGTCAGGTAGGCATTGATGAAGGGATCCAGAGCGCCGTCCATCACGGCGTTGACATTGGAAGTCTCGCAGCCGGTGCGGGTATCCTTCACCAGAGTATAGGGCATGAACACATAGTTGCGGATCTGGCTGCCCCACTCAATCTTCTTCTGCACGCCCTTGATATCGGAAATCTTTTCCAGATGTTCCCGCTCACGGATTTCCACCAGCTTGGAGCGCAGCATACGCAGGCAGGTTTCCTTGTTCTGGAACTGGCTTCTTTCGGTCTGGCAGGATACCACGATACCGGACTTGTGGATCAGACGCACAGCGGAGCTGGTCTTGTTGATGTGCTGACCACCGGCACCGGAGGAGCGGAACACCTGCATCTCGTAGTCTTCTGCCTTGATTTCAAAGTCCTCGCTGTCGTCCTCGATTTCGGGAATCACTTCCACAGCGGAGAAAGAAGTCTGACGGCGGGCGTTGGCATCAAAGGGAGACACGCGAACCAGGCGGTGCACGCCGTTCTCGCCCTTCAGGAAACCGTAGGCATTCTCACCCTCAATGACAATATCCGCAGACTTCAAACCGGCTTCTTCACCTTCCTGATAGTCCATGATCTTATAGGTGAAGCCGTGGGCTTCAGCCCAGCGGGTATACATGCGATACAGCATCTGGCACCAGTCCTGGGCCTCGGTACCACCGGCACCGGCCTGGAAAGAAACCAGGGCGTTGTTGCGGTCATAGTTGCCGGTGAGCAGGGTGGACAGGCGGCAGGTTTCCATATCGGCGCTCAGCTGCTGGAAGCCGTCCTTCAGCTCGGGCAGCATGGAATCATCGTCTTCCTCTGCAGCCATTTCACAGATGGTCATCAGATCGTCCCACTGGGAGAGCATATTCTCATAGTTTTCGATCTTGTTCTCTGTCTGCTTGGTCTTCATCACGATCTTCTGGCTCTTTTCAGGGTTGTCCCAAAAGCCGGGAGCTTCCTGCATGGCATGCAGACGCTCCAGCTCATTGCGCAGGCCTTCCACATTCAGGGATGCTGCCAGATCATCCAGCGCAGGCCGTACTTCGTTCAGCTTCTGCTTATAAACATCAAATTCAATATTCATAGGATCTTCTCTCATTTCCTGTAAGTTTGCATAGTTCGATATATTATAGCCGAAATACAGGGAAATGTAAAGTAGAATTCTTCATTTTCCCGTTTTTTGCAAAAGAAAATCCGGGTATTCCTACCCGGCCTTCTTCATCGCTCACTGGGCTGCCCCGCATCTTCGTCAAAGATCAGGTCATCCAGATCCACAGTGGTATCGTCACATTCACGCATATATTTCCCCCCTGTCAAATCCATTCCTGACAGTATATGCCGCAGCTTGCAAAAAATGTGCCGTATTTCGGTTGACATCGAAACTTTTTTTCGCTACAATGCAATAGCAATATGCTCCAGTAGCTCAGTTGGATAGAGCGTCCGCCTCCTAAGCGGCAGTTCGTTCAAATCCTTTTTTGCGTAATCATACGCTCCAAAGTTCATATGCCCTAGTAGCTCAGTTGTATAGAGCAGCCGCCTCCTAAGCGGCAGGTCGGAGGTTAGAGTCCTCTCTAGGGTGCCATAAAGTTGCTGTAATCCATCATTTCGTGGATTGCGGCAACTTTTTTCTTGTTTTTCTCCCGGTGGTCGGTTCTCCGAAGCCGGGTATTTTTTATACACTGCCAGTTGTATGCTTGCTAAGAAGATTCGAACGGTTTTCGCAAGTTTGCTAAGAAAAAACAGCAATTTGCTAATTTGATTTTTCACGCCGATCTGCCGCCTGTTTGCGCAGAAATCAGCGCAGCCAGGGTTTTTGCCAGTTCCGGGGACTTTTGAAGCTGCTCTACAAGGCTCGCAAGATCCAGCGCAGCCGGTTCCGCCTTGGGTTCCTCCGGAGGACGAACACCACGCAAATCAGGATTTGCATAGAAGGCTGTCTCAAACTTCTGGGCATTGACCTTTCGATCCTCGTCCAGGATATGAGCGTAGATGCTGGTAATCATATCGATCTCCGCATGACCTGTATCGCCCTGAGTGGCTTTCAGATCGCCGTGGTTTAGCTTCAATTTGTAAGTGGTACTGGAATGACGCAGAGAATGAAAAACCACCTTGGGCAGCCCTGCTTCCTCACGGAGCTTCGCAAACTCCTTCAGGATAATCCGGTCCTCACAGGGACGGCCATTGGGCAAGGCAACTACCAGATTGAACTCCTGATATTCGTCCCCCAGGAAGCCTCTCAGCTCGTCCTGGGACGCTTTCCATTCCCGGAGGATGTAGGCCAGCGTTTTGGGCAGCCACACCTTTCGGATACTGGAATCGGTCTTGGGTTTTTTCAGGATCAGTCTGGTGCTCGTGTTGGGCATAAGCGGAGTGAAGATATAATAGATATCCTTCTCCCCCAGAGTTTCGATTGCCCGTTTGGAGGCCCGTGTGAGCTCCTTGTCGATGTAAACAAAGGCATTGTCCGCCGCAATATCTTCATCGGAAATATGGACATTATCCCAGGTCAGGCCCAGGATCTCGCCCATGCGCAAGGAACAGGCAAACGCCAGATTCATTGCTACATAGAGCTTGCTGTCCGTACATTTATCCAGGGCGGTGCGGATCATATCCGCATCCCAGATATCCCGCTTGGTATATTCCGTTTTGGGAAGGATCACATTATCGAAGGGATTTCTTGCGATCATTTCCCAGCGGACAGCCTGCTTAAAAGCACAGCGCAGGAGCTTGATGATTTTTTCGATGGTCTTATCCGTAACATAGACAGTGTGTGCCTTGCGGGTCTTGGTGGATACAGATGGTGTTTTCTGCAGTGTCTGGATATAGCCATCAACCACACGGGGTGTTACCGCCTGCACCTCCATATCACCGATAATCGGATTGATATAGTTGGCAATCAGGCCTGTTTGGCCGTCATACATCGACACGCCCCACTTCTTCTCCCCATAGAGGGTAACGAAGTCATGGAGGAAATCCCGGATTGTCTGGTTGCTGGGCGGCAGGAATGTACCGGTGAACTGCTGGTTCTCGATCTCAGCCTTACGTTTCAGGGCTTCCTTATGGGTACGCCAGGTTTCCCACTTCTGTTTTGTTTCACCATTCTCGTCAACATAGTTGTAGACAACAGAATAATTTTTCTTTCGCTTGATAATAGATGCCATAACAATATTCCTTTCTATGGTCAAAGACTAAGTGAGTCAAGCCACTCGTCAAAAGACCGCTTAGAAATTCGTATGGCATTACCGATTCGCACGATTTTGAAATGCCCTTCCTTAACCAGGATATATGCGGAGGTCCGCCCGATCCCAAGGATCTGAGCGATATCATCAACCGTATATGTTCTGCGTTCGGGCATTTCCTTTTTCGTGCCGTTCCAAATTTGGGCCATGTTAACCCCCTTTCTATACAAAAAGAACAGCACGAAAATGATGGATCGTAACTTTCCCACCATTATTTTACCGCGCTGTTCTTGATTTGTCTGCTGCTAAATTATAAATTTACGATCTATCCATAATCGTAAAAAGAAATGATTTATGAAAAAATGTTGGAGGTAAAACGGACGGCTGCTGGCGCAGCTCCACGGGAGTCTCACCCCGGCCCATGCTTATGGGTGCGTCGCGCAATGCTTTGAGGGCGTTCAACGCGAGAGTATCTTTAACCTGTTCGTACGTCGTGGCCCGCAAGCTGCCATACTTGCTTTACGGTCTGGTGTGGATCGCTCGCTCATGGAGGTCATGGCGCACCGGCCGCCTGGCTCAGTACAGAACAGAATGTATCCGCCTGCCTTATGCTGCCCAAGGATTTGGCCGGGCTTTCTTTTTCAAGATTCCTCAGGCTATGTACCGGATCTGCAGGGTAATGAAAGGGAGAAAAACTTGCCCCATCAGAAGATCAAACCAGCGCTACATGGAAGCCTGTTACGATGCCGCAGATCAGTTTGGTCTCAAGCCGAAGCCGCATTTCTTCATCGACGCACAGGTATTCATTACCGTATTCGTCTTTGAGCGGTCGGGTGGCAAGAGCCCGGATGTAATTCTGATAGTGAGCAAGTACAGCGGCAATAGCATCGGTGTCGCCACTTACTGCTGCCAGAATTACCGGCACAGGGATCGGTTTTACTTGTCCGGCCATTCAAAACCCTCCTTCATCAGATACTCGCGCAATTCTTTCAGCGTGACCAACCGACGCTTGGATATGGTCTGGCGAACGACATTCATTCGCTCGCTGATCTCACGATCACTCATACCCAGGAAGTAAGACAGCAGGATCACATCCCGCTTGCCCTCCGGCAGATGTGCCAGGGCCTCAGCCAAAAGATCGCCGGTCACGACAACCGGGAGCCCCTGTACCTCAAAGACATGCTCGTCATTGAAATACTTGTCCTCAGATGAAATCTGTTCCAGCTCGGAAGCTGTCAGTTCATCCAGGGACTTTTCCTGATCCCGGCGGCGGGCATATTCGCGCTGAATATACCTTGCCTCGTTCTTCAAAACCTTGACACAGAAGCTGCCAAACTGATTTTGAATACGTTGCTCGTTGGAGTCTTTCATAGTTTCACCTCCCTTCGCGCCGCACGGGTGCGGGGTGGTGATTTCCTCCCTTTCGCCTTAGAAATGCAGAAATGGCGAAATCAGCAACTGCTGCCGGAAGGAAATTTCTATGAAAGACCTCCGTCCAATTCGATTGGTAAGATGGTCTTACATATTCAGTTGTAAAGGTGAACTGCGGTTCAGCTACCTGGGTACAACATCCCTGTTGATAACATTGAAATTCAGTTTCGACGATTGATTATAGGGAATATTGCTTTCCATGATGTAACTCCATTCGTTTTCTCGATGAAACACAGTTCATGCAATATATGAATTACGGCGAATTCCATCGAAACGAGGTGTATTGTAGAATATATCCGAGGTGAATTGTAATGTCAGACTATTCTCGTTACTTAGGTGATGCTGTAAAACGTGCCCGCGAAAAAATGGGGCTTACCCAAAATGAAGTGGCAAATGCTGTTGATATTGATGCACGAACCGTCTTGAATATCGAAAACTACAAAGGGAATCCCAAAATGCAAGTTCTGTACCCTTTGATCCGTGCTCTAAAGATCGATGCGAGAGAAATCTTTAATCCTGAAATGCAACTCGATGCTCCGGCGATCCGTCAGCTCCGTTTGCTTATCCAGGATTGTACCGAGGAAGAAGCCACTGCATTGCTTCCGGTGCTGCAAGCTGCACTGGATATGGTCCGAAATTGCAATAAAACACCAATCGAATAAAAATGAGCCTGCTCCCCTTTACACTAGGGAAGCAGGCTCTGCGTTTTTACGTCTGGCTCATTTGCTTTTTGCCATTTTTAGTTGTAACACATCGATCTTGGTTTCTTTTTTGCATTTCGGGCAATACAGTGGGAAATTAAACATCACTGTATCTGCATACACCTTGGTTCGTGTCTTACTGTTGCAAACAGGACAACGAATCCAACGGGAATTATTCTGTTCATTATCCATACGCAACCTCATGATGTGGCTCAAACTCTGCATAATTAGTCTGGCTTTCGAGCCTATAGATTAGTATTGGGAATTACCGAAGTTTTGATTCTCTGATGAACTTTGTAACGACAATCACGGATACGATGATCGCAATAATTGCCAATCCGACAAGGATCGTTATCCACCATTGGAAAGCTGGTTCTTCTGTTAGTTTCGATTCTTCTCCTGCTTCGATAACCGGCTGCACGATCTCAAGAGAGAAAGAAATATCCTGGGTATGCTCTTCTCCTACTTCATCGGTATAGGTAATGGTGTAAGTACCATATGTCATTCCGTAGTCTTCGGTATGGCCCTCCGTCATAGAAATCTGGCCAACGAATATGGAGAGCTGCCCCATACCTGTACCGCCGGGAGCAATGTCACCGAGAAACGCAGAAGCATTGGGGAACAAGCCTGCACCGGTCACAGAAACCATCACATTTTTGAGTGTGGATCTACCGGTGTTGTAAACATTGGCAGGCAAGGTAAATGTTCCTCCCGCCGTGATCTTTTCCGGTACTGTCTTGGAAATATCGTCATGCTGCATCTGGGCAGGCTGTGTTACCTCAATCAGGAATTGACGGGTAGAGGAATATACACTGCCGTAATGATCTATATAATCAAGTGTGACATAGAAAGAATGATAACCCGACACAACGTTCGGCGTTGTTTTCAGCTTGAAAGTCACTTCACTGCTTTCTCCGCCACTAATGTCTGCCAGATGAATTGCATTGTTGGTTTCCACGGGGACGATACCGGGTGTAACACCATCCATCGATGTCCCACCAAAGGACAGTCGGACATTCCGTGCCCAGATGTTTCCGATGTTTTCAATGGTAACCTTCACTGAAAACTCCTCATTGCCGCTGACACTATTGGGAGTGATCACGCAGGCGCTGATAAACAGTTCCGGCACTTTGGCAGTTTCTGCTGCAAACACAGTTACCGGCATACAAAGCATAAGCAGTGCAAGTGTTAATATGAATAATCTCTTCATTTTAACGATCCTCCCGAATCATTGTCATAATACCCGCATCCATCTCACACACCGTATCGCAGAGTTCATCAATATCTCCCTGGTTGTGACTGGCCAGCAGGATTGTTTTTCCTTCGTTTTTAAGTCCTTTTATGAGTTTTCGCATCTCGGCTACACCGTGCTTGTCCAGACCGTTCATAGGTTCATCCAGGATCAGAAGGGACGGGTTTTCCATGATCGCCTGGGCAATGCCCAATCGTTGACGCATACCCAAGGAGTATTTTCCCACGGGAGTTTTGCTTTGCGGGTCTAATCCCACACGGCGAATCGAATCCGCAATGTCCGCAAGACCGATCTTCTTATTGAGGGATGCCAGTATCTCCAGATTCTTCACGCCTGTGATATTGGGCAAGAATCCCGGTGTTTCGATAATGATGCCCAGATCAGATGGGAAGTCCACATCTTTGCCTACCCGCTTTCCGTTGACCAGAACCATTCCCTCGGTCGGCAGCAGGAATCCGCAGATGCACTTCATCAGCACGGTCTTACCGCTGCCGTTGTTACCTACGATGCCGTGGATTTTTCCTGCTTCGAAGTCACGGGATACGCTTTTCAGGACACGGACTTGACCGAAATCTTTACATACATTTCGAACGCTGATAGCTATTTTTTCATTTCCCATGTTTAGCCCTCCGTTCCAACAAAATTAAAGTTATAGTTTCGGATCGCCCGAAGCGACAGGAAAAAGCACAGGACGATGAGTGTTCCGAAGATCAGATAGGTATGCCACAACCGGGGTAAGGTGTCATAACCGAAGTTATGCATATGGTAGGTGGCATGGTTCAAAGGTGACAGCCAGCCCACAGCGACATTTGCTTTGTACATCAGATCTGCAGGAAGCCGAAAGATTGCCCAGATGGTTTCCGGGTTGAGAAGAAATCCGTACAGGCTGAAGACGAACACTCCGATCACACCGCCAAGCTGTCCTTTTTTTAGATTGAATAACAGCATAATGAATACCATAAGCAGAGCGTATAGCAGCATCAATCGAAAGATAGTGAACATGCAGGCATAAGGAGTAGTCATTTCCAGGGTCTTAACAAAAGCCGGTAGTGCCACGGACTGTCCGGCACCGGAATAACTGAGAATCGCTGCGGTTTCGCTCCACATATTTCCGCCAAAACTCTGTGTCATGCAGACAAGGGAGGTGGAAGCGAGAATGAAGCACAGATAGATAGAAGTTGCTGCAATAATGTATACAGCCTGTCCCGCTAACCATGTTTTGCGGTTTATACGCATGAGGTAGAACGGTGTTCCGCTGGATATGAAGGGCATATCCGCAAACAGCAGAAGGAGCAGCAGCGAAGAAAGCAGGATTGAATTTGCATCACCGAAAGTCCAAACAAAAGCTTCCACGATCTGCATTGTGGTTCCATATTCCCTGGCAAACTGAACTGTTTTATCGGACAGTAGAAAGCAAAGAATAAATGCAAGACAGAATGTAATGATGATCCGTGGATTCTTGTGCCATTGTCTGAAATTGTAAGTAGTGACCGATAGGGTCTGTTTGATCCAATTCATATCTGCGATAACCTCCTTTGAGCTGCGATACCAAATGCCAAGCATACAATGGCAGTAAGCTCCAAAATCAGTAATACGATACCGAAGTTGCCCCACATCCATTCCTGGGTTGGTGCCGTCCATTCCTTAGGGTAAAGGACATAGAGTGCATCAAAGTACCGTTCGTAGAGAATGATCAGCACATAATAAAGAACAAAGGGTGATGCGTAGGCCATGTATTTACTGCTTGTCAGTGTTGCAAAGGTCAGGCCTACGCATGACCAGAAAGCACCGGAACAGAAAAAAAGCATCACATTCGCCATCAGTTCTGCAAAATATGAGGGAGCTTTTACATCCTTGTGGAGCGGTGCTTCCATTGGCAGGAAGACTAATGCTGAAATCACATAGGAAGCAAGGATACCCAGGGCCAACACCAAACCGCCAGAAACAGCACAGGCAACACATCTGCTTGTGAGATAGTTCAATCGGTTAGTACGGGGTAAATATGCCTTTATATATCCGCTTTTTACATCATCCACGAAGGATGAAGTAAAAGGAAGCGCTGCGAGAATGGGCAGTGCAAGTGTCATGCCATCCGAAACAAGAGCGTTTGCAATAAAGGTATCGTGGAAACCGATCATCAGCAGTTCGTCGGCACGGAATGCTTCTAATATCTGCTGGATAGAGGATGCGGCGATAATGGCAACCACTCCAATCAAGCTGACAAGAAAACTCTTACTGAACACAGCCTGCTTTACCGCTGAGACAATCGTTTTTATCATTTCGATACCCTCCTTTCCTTGGGTGTTCAAATCTATCAATAGTGTAAAGGAACAGGTTAGAAAAGTCGTTACCGAACGATTATCGTTTTATTATCGTTCGCTGATTTTTCTATTTCTGGGTAAAAGAAAAGGCAGGCATGAAGATCATGCCTGCCAGAAAATATGAAAATTAGTATCCCTTGGACAAATCGATAATGCTGCCATCGACTGCGTTGATCGTCAGAAGGCAAGTATTCAGATCAGAAATGGGAGTTTCGGTCTCACTTCCATCCTTGGTAGAATACCATGCATTACCGTAGAAGCTCCATACAGGAACCAGAAGGCCATCCTTGACGCTGTTCTGCTCACGAACACGGCGCAGTTCAAGACGGATCTCATTAACAGTAAAGCCGTATTCAGCTACCTCACTGTCACCATAGGGAAGTTTGCTGTTCATTTCATTGGGGGTAAATACAATGGGTCCCATCTTCTTGAAGATGTCCATTACATCACTGAAAGGCATCAGATTGGAGTTTTCAACCAGAATATGCGTTACCTCAATGGGAGAGGTCCACTGAACACTCTGGATACCATCATCGGTGATGAAAATGGTCAACTGCTCATAAGGCCAACTGGTGGAATAGTAATCTTCCAGTGCGCCATAGCTGACACCGCTATCGGAAGCACAGGTAACTCCCTTTACCATTCGCAGACACTCAAGGGTATAGCCATAGTTGCAGTTCTCTAAAGTTCTGGTCTCCTGTGCGAGGAAATGGGGATTGTAGTCACAATTCAGATAGATTCTGTATACGCCCATGCCTGTACCAGCCAGCAGATCTTCGGCCATAGCTCTGGCTTCAGCAGGGGTGCAGGAGAGCCGTCCGTATGCTTCCTTGGGAGCTACACTTTCATCCTCGATCAGCTGGAGAGGCAGAGCACCCCAAACACCACTGGTCTGCATATAGGCATAGACATCGTAGTACATAGTTGCCAGAGAACCGGCTGCCACACCGGACCAACCGCCGCCCTCGTATTCGTAGATAACGGGTTTTTCCAGACCGTTACTGTTACGGATAACGAAATACTTTTCATCGTTGAAAGCTTCAATACCCTCGTAGAAACCTACAACTTTTTGCCGGGGATCGATGACCGGAATGCTGTAAAAGCTGCCATCGTTCTGCATGGGGGTTATGGAATCGGGAGCGGTTTCGTATTGCTTTTTCAGATTTTCGTTCATCTGATCGTACATCGCCTGCGCCTGGGGGTCATCCTTGTACTCAGGCTTGTTCCGCTCCTGCTCATTTTCCAGGATTTTTCGTTCAATCTCACTCTTGGTCAACCGTCTGGATTGATCCATCAGGACTTCACCGCTGCAGAGCCTATTAAAAAACGCAATGGACAGTTCTTCGGGAAAGTCCACTGCCCTGACACGCAGGACAGGAACTGCATTTGCATTGGGAAGCACAACATTTGCATCCACTCTGACATTCAGACGTCCGTTCAAAGCCAGCTCGTTATATTCAACCCGTTCCGGCGCCCCGGTCATTTCCCAAAGAGCGGTGTTATCCGTGCTGGCGGGAGCCATGTCGATCATATTCTGACCACCAAATAGCTGACTGCTGGAATTCTGTTTATTACCGCCTTGTGCCTTGTCAAGGAAAGACTCTTGATCCTTTTGAACAACAATAGCCTTATCCGGGGTCTTTTGGCAGCCAGACATAAGAATAAGAACTGCCGCAAGGCATAAGCAAATTAGTTTTTTCATATTAGTCACCTCGTTATTTATGGTGATTTCATTATAGATATCCCGCACAGGAAAGTCGTTACCGGATGATTACCATATTATTACGGTTTGAACGCAATCCGAAAAGTAGTACCGACATCCAAAGTGCTTTCAATGGTCAAATTGGCATCGTGGGCACAGATAATCTCTTTGACCAGTGCAAGGCCTAAGCCATTACCACCCATTTTCTTACTGCGGGATTTATCCACCACATAAAACGGCTCCATGATTCGATCAATTTCGCTCTGCGGGACACCTGTGCCACAATCGGATACCTCGATTACATTGTCATAGGCACGCATGGTAACAGTCTGTCCTGGTGCGGATGCCTTGGAAGCATTGTCCACCAGATTGATAAGCACAGACTGCATCAGATCTGCGTCCATGTTCAGGACATCGGTTTTACAGTCGGTGACCAGACAGATTCCCCTCTGTCGGAGTGTTTCTGCTGTACTTTCCTCAACACTGGAAAACAGCCGATAAACAGATGCCTTCTTAATCTCTATATCCTGCTTTAAGGTTATAAGTTTTAGCAGCTTCTGGATCATCCGCTCCAGCCATTTGCATTGACGCTGGATGTAGAACAGTGCGGTCTGGGTTTCATCTTCGCTCAAGTTGGCATTTTGCAGAGTATCGGCATTAAGAATAATCGTGGTCAGCGGTGTTTTGAATTCATGGGTTACTCCACCGATGAAAAGCCGCTGCCGCTCTGCTGTTTTGGTAAGTTCATCAATATGATTCTCCACCGCTTCTACCATACAGTTAAAGTCTGCAGCCAACGATCCGATTTCGTCATGGGAAAGAACTTCTATCCGTTCATCATAGTTTCCAGCAGCAATACGTCCGGCTGCGGATTTCAGTTTTGTCAGTGGCTTCAAGGAACGGCGAACCAGAAGGCCGGTAACCATAAAACCAACTAGAATACCAATGATGCCAATCAGAATAAACCGCCAAATCATTCGTGTTACGTTTCCGTATACTTCTGTGATATCCTCTACCACATAGACAGTATATATTTCATTCTTTATGCCTACATTGCCTCCGGTGATTAAGTAATTCCGTCCAGAGAACTTTTCTTCAAATTGCTGGATTTCGTAACTGTTAATGGGATATGCCCCAAGGTTCAGCTCCGTAAAAGAATATAGGGCTTTGTTTTCTTTCAGAAGCGAACATGAGGAATCCGCAAAGCGGGAGAAGCAGTATTTAACCAGAGAGTATTCCACTGTCTCGGAATCTTTGCCTTCCAAGTAATAATTGGCCATGGTAGAAAAGGATGCGGTTAAGCTGCGCTGTTTATCGGAGGATTGTTGATATGTAAGATCCATAATGCTTTGCTTTGCATCAAGAAGCAGCAAGCCGCCCATGAGAAGCACAATGACTACCAGAACAGCACTGCAGATAAGAGAAATCTTCTGCTGTAATTTCATTGTTTCGGTTCCTCCAATCGGTAACCGACCTTGGAGATGGTTCGGATCATATCTCCAAGCCCCAGCTTCTTTCGGATGTTTGCGATTCGCACATCCACAGTGCGGAGATCACCAAAATAATCCTCACCCCATATCTCATTAAGAATATGATCCCGGGATACAGTGCGGTTTTTATTTTTGATAAGTACAGTCAATACATCGAACTCTAACGGAGGAAGCTCGACGGGCTTATCGTCTTTGGTTACAATGCGATTCTCCACATCCACTTTGATATTCCCAAAATGGTAGGTCTGATTCAGACGTCCGGTTCGTTTCAGTACCTTCTCAATGCGAACCAATAATGTCACTACTTCAAAAGGCTTTACTATGTAATCTTCTGCTCCGTCCCGCAGGCCCCTCACTTCGGATTCGCTATCCGTCTTGGCGGTCATATAAATAACGGGGATTTTGTACTTCTCCATATATGAGAACAGTTCAAAACCATCCATTCCAGGTAGCATAATATCCAGCAGTGCCAGATCATAGGCATGGTCTTTCTCAAGGGATGCAGCGGCTTCGCTGCCGCTATCAAACACAGTGCAGTCGTAGCCAACAAATCGAAGATTAAGTGCCACGGTATCGGATATTCCGTGGTCATCCTCCACAATCAGTATTCGGTTGGAAGCCATATATCTATACCTCATTTCGTAGTTTTTGGTATTCTAATTATTTTACCATCCGTAGCGAGGGAATAGGTTACCGAAATATTACCGTTTTCATCTGTGAATAAATGGTTCTTCTCTGACAGTACTGGTCGCGTAGATTCAAATAGCAACAGCATACTATACCTATCCCCTACTTTTCTTCAACCCAAATTATATTGCGCTTCGAAAAAAGGAGCAAGGTCTATTCTATGAACAGATTGTAGACAATCAAACAAATTGAAAAAACATTTTCTCCGAATAGTCTCAATTTCATTTTTCTTTTCTAAATTAGGTAGCCAAAATATATACTTCTTCATTACTTAAGTAAAGAGAAAAGATACGGTAGCAAGCACAGCAAGTGTAGCCACACTTGCGATTTTTTATATTTTCAGGTCCCTTCCCCGAAAATCCAAAAATACTTGTTGGGATATCCCAAACCCTTATGAGAAAACGGAGGTGTCTGCCACGGCAAACCGGAAGCGGCCAATCGTTCTACGCTGCCCTGTTACAGCAGAAGAACGAAAACTCATTGAACAGAAGATGGCCCAGCTCCCAACGCAGAGGATCGGTGCCTACCTTCGGAAGATGGCGATTGACGGATACATCATAAACATGGACACCACAGATATCAAAGCGTTCACCGCTGAGCTGGGTGCCATTGGCCGGAATATCAATCAGATCGCCAAGAGGATTAACGCCGGAGGTCCTGTCTATCAAGCGGATCTCCAGGAGATCCGGGAAAGGCTGGACGAGATTTGGCAATTACAAAGACGCATCCTATCAAATCAACCCTAAAGGCTGCCATTGACTATATCTGCGATCCTGACAAGACGGACGGCAAGCTGTTGGTATCCTCCTATGGATGCACCGCGGAGACAGCGGATATTGAATTTGGATGGACGCGCCACCACGCCGTTGACAAGGGCTACAACCTGGGCCGCCACCTGATACAAGCCTTTTCTCCTGGGGAGGTCTACCCGGAGGAAGCCCATGAGATCGGTATGCAGCTCGCAAATGAGATCCTGGGCGGCAAGTACGAATTTGTATTGACCACCCACGTTGACAAGGGGCATATCCATAACCACCTGATTTTCAATGCCGTCAGCTTCGTGGATCATAAGCACTACCACAGCAATAAGCGAAGCTACCATTTTATCCGCCGCACCAGCGACCGGCTGTGCCAGGAACACGGATTGTCTGTGATTGTCCCCGGTCAGGACAAGGGCAAGAGCTATATTGAACATACCACAGCGAAGGCCGGAACCAGCTATAAGGCAAAGCTAAAAGCTACCATTGACCGGCTTATTCCTGTCTGCTCTGATTTGGAGGAGCTTCTTTCCCGCCTGCAGCGTGAAGGATATGAGATCAAGCGAGGCAAATACATATCCTGCCGGGCATCTGACCAGGAAAGATTTACACGGTTAAAGACCCTGGGCATTGACTATACGGAGGAATCCATTACCTCACGGATCGCCGGAGGTTCCCGTCCGTCCCGGAAACCGCAGCAGCGTGATGATCGCATCCGGCTGCTCATAGATATCCAGAGTAAACAGGGCGCCGGGCTCCAGCATTGGGCGAAGCTGCAAAATCTGAAACAGGCAGCTAAAACGGTCAACTACATCACAGAGCATGGCATCGGCTCCTATGAGGAACTGGAAAGTAAACTGACCGCGCTGACGAATACCAGGGACAAGTCCCTTGCCTCCATCAAGGAAGCAGAAAGCAGAATTGCAGACCTTTCCCTGATCTCCAAGTATGCTGCCACCTACCGCAAGTATAAGCCTCTTTACGATAAATACAAGCGATCCCCGGATAAGGAAAAATACCTCCGGGGTCACGAAAGTAAAATCATCCTGTTTGAAGCTGCTGCCAAAGAATTGAAACGCCTGGGTGCCGTCCCCATTCCGTCTGCTAATCGTGTGGAGGCTGAACTCGCAGAACTCACCGCTCAGAAAGATGCTCTGTACAAAGAATACAACGCAGCGAAACAGCAGCTCCGGGAATACGACACCATTAAGCAGAACATTGATTCTCTACTGCCGGTCCAGAATGAACAAGAGCCGAAGCAATCTCACGAAATCGAGTAACCCCGCAATGCGGAAAGAAATAATAATCATTTTCAGGAGGATACAACATGAGCGAAAGACCTGTAATCGCCGTCACCGGGAAGATGCCCAATATGCAAAGCTGGTATGAGGAAAAATGCAAGCGAGCGTTGGAGGAACTCAGCCACCTTGCAGACACTATCCACCGACCCGGTGACGCTCCGAAGCGAGGCTGGTCCACGAAGCAGGAGGAAATCGACACCCACCTGTTCAATGCTGTCCGTGCAGTGCTGATCGTCACCAATATGTCCTGTGGTCAGCACAAGCCGGTCCGCAGCGAGGACATTGGCTGCATTGTTGATGAAGGTTATGCCGGATACGAAAAGATCAGGGTAAAATTTATGGAATAAACTGCGTTGTTCGTAGTTTGTTAGCGCTTCAAAAATATGGACTGATATAATGGCAGCAAGAAAGGAGGTCATGCCTTATGACAAGAGGTGAAGCAATCAGGCAATTTCTTGTTAAGAGCATCCTGCCCATGGTATCCGCGCTGCTGCTCGTCTGCATTTTCAAATCTGCCTGTATGAAGAATGGTGTGCTTGATTATGTATGGCTATGGATCTTGTGTGGTCTGCCCTTCGGTCTGCATCGGACGTGTCTTTGGATCATTCCTGGCGATAAATCTTTTGGCAGCAGTGTTGCTACCTTTGCGCTTAATTTCATCATCGGCGGTGTGATCGGCGGGGTTGTCCTGGTCTGGCGCCTGTTAGTGGCCGCATGGTATGTACCTCTGACCGTCTACCGTTTGATCGTTGCATAATGGAAGGAGAAAGTAAATGGCTGATAATAATGGATGCTTGGTCTGCGGACAAGACCCCCTGCAATTGGACGGCTGCCGCGTGGCAGTTATCTATGTTGAAGATGAAAAATATGTGCGCATCCCGTTCTTCGGAGATCTCGGCGAACGGTGCCATGACTGCAACGCTTTGTCCGGTCACTATCACCACTGGGGCTGTGACGCAGAGATTTGCCCTGTGTGCAGAGGACAGTTGATCGGCTGCGACTGCATGGATGTTGAGTGTCCGGTAATCATCAATAAGCAGCCCGGTAGAAAAGCAACAAATCGTTCCAATCGTCAAAAGTAAAAATCGGGAACACAGCCCACGGTCAATCGTGTCGCTGTGTTCCCGATTTTTGACATTATATTGGTTTTGTGGTATAATATATAAATAATAGGTTTAGGCCAGCAGTGCTGGGGTCACAGGGTTTTCCCACCTTAGTTTTAGTGCTCATAGTCTACATTCTGATAGGTTTAATTTGTGATTTCATTAAAGAAGTCAACTCAAATAACAAGGAGGAATTATCTATGAAAACTAAAATGAAAAAAGTTATTGTTACCACCGTAAAATCCATTCTCAACTCTGTATGGACTGTGGGCGCTAATCTTCTGGCAGGGGCTCTGCTGACCTAAGCCTATTATACAGGGAGGCTATTATCATGGAAAAAACTCGACCTGGGCGATGTGCACTTTGCTGTCAGACCAAGGAACTGCAGCTGAGCCACATTGTTCCCCACTTTGTTGGCCGGAAACTTATTAAAACATCCCCTGGAAATATACGTTCATCCAACGAACCCAATCGAACTATTCAGGACATCTTCAAGCAATATATGCTTTGTTCGGATTGCGAAGAACGATTTAGTGCTAAAGAAACATGGTTTGCCAATCACATTTTCTCTCCTTATATTGACAAAAAAGAGAAAGCCTTTTCTTATGACGAGAAGCTTACATACTTTATTGTTTCTGTAAGTTGGCGGACTTTACATATCGACTTAGAGAAGTTTAGTCAAGATCCGTTGTTTAATAAAGATAGCTTGATGATTCTATTTAGAGCAGAACAAACAATGCGCGAGTACCTCTTAGGAAAGCGTACCGATTTAGAAGCAATCCAGAATCATATATTCTTTCTTGATTACGTTCAATCTGCTCCTAGCTTAGACAGTTCTATGAACCCAAACGTCGTTATGCACCGAACCATATCTTCCTATTCTGTTTGTGACGGAAAGACCTTATTTACTGTATCTAACCTGATGGGAATTCTGATCGTCACATTTTACTCAATGGACACGAGCGAAAATTGGGTTAATACTAAAATAGAATTAGGAAATGGGCTTCTCAAAGCAGAGAATCAGCATATGACAAGCGTTGTGGGAAATGAAATACAGTATTGGATGGAGCAAGGAGCAGCCGCACAGCAGAATCTATCGGAGAAACAGAGAAAGAAGATTGAAGATAAAATGCGTGCCCTTGGTGATGATATTTTGAAGTATCCCATAATTCAAGACTTGTTTGCAGATTTTGAATTAGAAGAATAATAATGAGCGGGAGTGCAGACCTCGGACGAACCGAGGAACTGCACTCCCGCTTTTACTGTTTCTGAAGTGTTGAAAAATGAACCTTTCTCCCTGTACATTCTCGCTTACAGGAAGGATAGAAAATCATAAGGGGTTGCTGATGAAAAGACGATACAAAGGAAAGAACGGCGGATTTTCAACCCTTATCTTTACAATACGCAGAGCGTTTGGATAAGTAACGGGGACAGACAATCACTTTCGCCCTAGAACTCTGTTTACACGCATGGACACAGGCCTTGCAGAGCTTATTATACAGCCGTCTGCCGTTACCGCCCAGAAAGAACGACCATTCCAGACGCCACTTCTTGCTTCGGCTCATAGTTCGCCCTGTTCCGGCACATCCCGACCGGAGCGTTTTCCTTCAGGAGATTTCTGCTGGGCAATCTCCTTCTTTGCTGCATCCAGCCGTTCACGGATCGAGGTCTTACCCTGGAGCTCGTCACGACGGCCGTTGTTGATAACACCGTCGATCATCCCGTAATCGTCCTCAATAGTCATTTCAGCGGTCCGCAGCGGATTGTCTCTTTCCTGCGTTTGTGAGGGATTCAGGAATTGTGGTACCTCCGCAAAGCCAATACTGTCACAGTAATGGGCGGTGTCCTTGCCATATTCCCGAAGAACCACCACATCCGACACGGACAACGAGTGCCCTCGGTAATCTTCCGGGTGATTTACATTCAGATCCCGATAGATGGTTTCCAGGGTCTCCCCAGGAGTGAAAGGTCCGGCATAGACAAGCTCGTAGTTAGAAGGATCTACTGTTTTACCTGCAGCATACAGCCGTTCCAGAGCTTCAAAGCGCAATAGGTGGTTTTCCTCTGTATGCTTCAGCTGATACACCATATAGGTTCCAATGCCACGATCCTTTTCAAAATCGTCCAGCCTGCGGATCGTATCAGCCGTTGCCTCCGGCTGCCTGAAATTAAGTAGCTGAGTCTTAAACAGGTAGGTTTCGCCCTCCATGATCCTTGCTGCAATGATCTCCTGCTGATAATCCGCTCTGGGGAAGGTATGGACATACCCCTGGATATGTTCACGGCATAGGCAGTCAATATCCACAGCCAATTCTTTTGCTGTTGTCTGCTGTTCCCTTTCATGGAATTCTTCATTGACCACCGCAAAGGCTCTGGTTCCGTTGCCCATGATATGATAACGGCCATCATCGGAATTGTGGTGGACACCGTAACCGGCTGCCTCCATCTGTTCCTTCGATAAGGAAGTCAGGTGGAAGCTGCCCCGTGTGGTCTGGACACTTTCGCCGGTCAAACAATTATCCAGCTGCTCCGGTAACTGTACTTTGTCAGACAGCTCCGCTTCTGTTTCAAAATTCATAACGCGGTATTCCTCCGGAATGTTGTCCCGGTCTCCATCGTAATACTCATAGAAAGAATTTCCAGTATCCCGGACATAGCCATAGTCGGTAAACTCGCCGCCTTCGTTGATGTGGCAGTCCCGGCCGTAGGCTTCATAATCGATGTACCCACGCAAATGGTCTGGGATTGGGACCACTTCCAGTTCTTCCAAATAATATCGGCCAAGGTCTGCAGCATCCTCAATATCTGAATATACCTCGTAACAATCCAGATTTTCAGTCAGATTGATAAGATCCTGAATGGTGTTGGTATGGTCACCCATGCTGACGGCAGCACAGAATCGTTCATAATCGTAAGGATACATTTCATCCAGCCGAGAGGCCAGATAGTTCAGTTCGTCCAGATTGGCGTATTCTCCCAGTTTATCGTAGAGTCCATCTACATAGCAGTCATAATCCGTAATAAACCATTCTTCATATTCATAGCCGAAGTCATCCTTCTCGCCAATGCCGATCCGTTTGAATACAGCCTGCAGTTCCTCGGCGGTGGTGGGGAATTTCACCCATTCGCCCACAAGTTCACCCTCATTGTATTTACCAAGGTTGGTAATGAAGGCAGCAAAGGGATAATCCTTGTCATACTCAAATTTAGGCATACGATACCCCCTTACAGTTCCTGTTCAGAACGCTTATGATGACGTTCCTGGGAAGGTCTGTCCGCACATTCATTTTTTGCTGCTGCCAGCTTGTCACGAATGGAGGGCTTTCGATCCAGTTTGTCCTGGATCACCTTATCCCAGCACTGATCAGACAGTTCCGGGGCATACTGGGGAACCTGAAACATAACGGTACGGTTGCTAACCTGGGCATAGACCTCAATGGTCTGGAATCGCTGGGCGTATTTTTCTATCATATCCTCCGGCAGAGAAGTAAAGCAGCCATCTCCCAGACCGACAATTACAAAGGTGCCGGGTACTACGTCATAGACCTGGCCCCGACCGTCATACAATGCCCGGTTCAGTTCCAGTCCCATATTCCTGCCCTCATCATTGCAAATCAGAGCAACCTGGTCAACAAAGGGATATGTAGCAGCAATTGGCCCATCCACCGCAGCAGTCAGTCCATTCAGACCCACAGGGACCTCGGCGGTATAGGGAGGTTTCCGGGGTTCCACCATAAGAACAGTCATAGTCTCCTGGATATCCTTGCTGGGATCGTAACGGATCGCCGCCTTGTATTCTGCCAGTTCCAGAGGGAGAGCATCGTGTTCGCCCTGTCCAAGATCATCCAGCATGGCTTCAATAGCCGCAATCCTGCCTGTAAACAGATCGTCACAGATCAGTTCCTGTTTGATCTGTGCTTCCGGAAACTTTGCAGCATAGTCCTGGTCGAAGTGCCGGAAGAACCGGTCCAGATCGATAGCCAGAGAAATGGCTTTATCCAGCCGTTCATCATCGGTCAGTTCCGGGACAATGATCTTCTGAGTGACCCGGTATTTTTCCGGAATCGTAGCAGGATCACCGTCATAGCTATCAACAAAGGAACAACCAGAGGGACAAACATAACATCCTTCCGCAAGTTTTCCATCTTCACCGTCTGCAACAGACCTACCGAAGGCTTCATAGTCAATGTAATCCTCCAGGGCATCCAGCGTGTTGCGGTTATAACTATTACTGTCACGCTCAAAGAGGACATAGCGCGCCAGATCGTCATAGTCGGAAATTTCCGGCTCCACATCGTAGCAATCCAGATTATCGGTCAGATTGATAAGCTCGGACACGGAATCACAATGCTCGTCGATCTCGATGACTGACTGATACGTTCCAATGGAAGGCTCGTCCAGTTCTTCCAGCTTTGCTGCCAGATAGTTCAGTTCATCCAGACTGTTGCACTGCCAGATCACATCCCGGATACCGTAAATATGAGCCTCTACATTTGCTATACTCCATTCAGAAGGTCCGATTTCAAGCCGGGCAAACACATCCCGCACGGTCTCCGGCGTTGTGGGAAAAGATACCCACTCACCGGAAGTTTTTTCATTGTCTAAAGGAGTGATATACACCTCAAATGGCACATCGTTGCCTACTCCAAAATACTTGCCCATAAATCAGCGCCTCCTTACTTTTTCTGCTTCGGAAACTCCATTTTGTATTTTACGAACCTGTCACTGGTGTCCTCCATGACCACCACGGCATCATAGGTACTGCCCCTCTTTTCAGACCACAGGCCCTTGACTGCGGTGCGGCCCCGTTTCAAAAGATCCGATGCCATCTTCTTTGTCAGTTCCTTCTTCCGGGAAGTCCAGAATCGGTCCTGCTTCCACAAAACGAAGCTGCAGGCCCGGTCAGAACAGGCAAAGTTTTTCTTGCCCTCATACACCGGCTTACCGCAGCGAGGGCAATAGCCGATGATCTCTTTTTCCGGAGCAAAGAGCTTCTGTCCTTCCTCGGAGATGCCGCTATACTTTTTGACCAGCTCCAGGACCATATCGCAGATCCCATCCGTGAAGGTATCCGGGTCTGCCTCACCTCTGGCAATCGCAGTAAGCTGCTGCTCCCATTCTGCCGTCAGCATGGGAGAGGTCAGCGATTCAGGAAGCACCGCAACCAATATGATACCGTCCTTTGTAGGAATCAGGGATTTACCTTTGCGTTCCACGAAACCGGCTGCCACCAGCTTTTCAATGATGGCTGCCCTCGTGGCCGGGGTGCCCAGACCCTTGCGCTCGGCATCTTCCGGCACATCCTCCTTACCAGCGTTTTCCATGGCAGACAGAAGGGTATCTTCGGTATAGGGCTTCGGAGGGGCAGTAAACCGCTCACAGATGGATACGTTTACATCATGGAAAGTCTGACCCTCAGTAAATTCAGGGAACTCACCATCAGCATCCTCATCGTCAGTTTTCTCCTTCAGGGAGGAACGGAAAAGGCGGTCAATTTCTCGCCAGCCCTCAGACAAAACGTGTCTGCCCTTTGCGATAAAGGGATAACCACCGCAGTCGAAGGTTGCAGTCACCGTTTCGTATACATGAGCTTCCGCAACGGCACACAACAGCTTACAGCAGACTAACAGGAACAGATTTCGTTCACCCACAGGCAGCAGCTTAACATCCGTCTTTTCCATCTCCATGGTAGGGATGATGGCATGATGATCCGTCACATCCTTATCGGAAACGGTCAGGGATACCAGCGGATAGAAATTGCTGCAGGTATCAAAGGGTGCTGCCTTTGCCGCCAGATGTACAATGGCAGATGCTGTCTCCGCCATATCGGAGGTCAGATACCGGCTGTCCGTCCGGGGATAGGTCAGCAGCTTCTTCTCATAAAGGGACTGTGCATAGTCCAGGGTCTGCTTGGCCGTATATCCAAAGATTCGGTTGGCTTCCCGCTGTAAGGTGGTCAGATCGTAGAGCTTCGGTGGATTTTCCTTTTTCTGCTCCCGGACAACGGAGGTACAGACCACGGGGCTTTCGGAATACGATGCAAGCGCCGACTGTGCATGGGAAAGATGCTGGAAGCGTTCAGACAGAACCTCCACACCGTTGATATCCAGCTTCACATGATGAAATTTCTCCTTCTTGAACATGGAGATTTTGCCGTCACGCTCCACCAGCATTGCCAGGGTAGGTGTCTGGACACGGCCTACATTTAGTGTGCGGTGGTACAGAACAGAGAACAGGCGTGTGGCATTGATGCCCACCAGCCAGTCTGCTTTCTGGCGGCACAGGGCACTATGGTACAGGGCATCGTAGTCGCTTCCGGGACGGAGGTTATGAAATCCCTCCTGGATCGCGCTGTCCTCCATGGACGAAATCCACAACCGTTCCACCGGCTTAATGCATCCGGTCATACCATAGACCAGCCGGAAGATAAGCTCACCCTCACGGCCAGCGTCACAGGCATTGACGATGGTATCAATGTCGGAACAGTTCATAAGGGTGCGGAGGTTATGGTATGCATCCTCCTTACCCGGTGCCAGTACATAACGGAAGGGTTCCGGAAGAATGGGTAGATCATCATAGCGCCACTTTTTATAGCGCTCGTCATAGCTGGCCGCGTCCATCGGGGACACCAGGTGGCCCACACACCAGGAAACGATCAAGCCGTTACCCTCATAAAAGCCATCGGCCCTGGATGTTGCACCCAGGGCCGACGCGATAGATTTTGCTACACTCGGTTTTTCTGCAATAATGAGTCTCATAATTCTCCTTTGTTTTTACGTTGTTAAATTTATTGATATTGACATTTTGAGTGAGTAAGATATAATTAAATTGAAACCAAACAAGGAGGGTTAGTTTATGTCTCAAAGATATTCTTCGGTTGCCAGTATTATGGCCATGCTTGATAGTGGCAGGTATTCCCAGAGTGATATCACTCAAGCACTTGCCGACCTTGAAGCAATGAAAAAGAGCATCAGTAGCTACCAGTACGAAAGCATTAAATCACTCCTTGAAGCAAAACTTTGAGTATATCTCCCCCATCCAACGGTGGGGGAGATATTTTTATTCTTCTGTTAGGTATTCTTCATCTTCCAGATCGAAGTCGTCCAGATCGGAAGGAACATTCTTTACCTGCTTAGGCTTCATTACCAGGAAATAGTAGGTGGTACCGCCACCGGCTGCAAGAATCAGCACCAGTGCAAGGATTGCACCCATGTTGGTCTGCTTTGCAGGTTCTTTCGGCTCCGTGGGCTCCACAGGCTTCGCCTCTTTGCCCACGCACTCGCTAATATTGGTCATGCAGAGCTTACAGGTGGTATTGACCGCACCGGCCTGGCACTTGTCGGCACAGGAACAGACGATAGGGGCAGCCTCCGTCTGTCCTTTCTCCATCAGGGCCAGCAGATCCGCTTCATCCACCTGGTTCAGGAAGTGGACAGTGTTTTCGCCGTCATCTGCCCGGTCAATGATGATATAGAAGTAGTTTCCGTTTTTGGATACCACAGTAATAAACTGCTTGTCCCCGGTAGCCTCGCCCTCAATATCATCCACCAGGGTCATATTGCCGTCAGGAGTCAGAGGAATACCACCCGTGGTAGGTTCCTTGTTGTGCTCCGTAGGTTCGGTAGGCTCAGTTGCTTCCGTTGACTCTGTGGATTCCTCTGCAGGTTCGTTCGCAGAAGCGAAAGCGGTCACAGAAAATGAAGTCATGCATATCACGATCAGTAGCATAAGGGCAAGCAGTCTAAATCCCCGTTTATTCTTCATCAGGATAGCCCTCCATATCATCGGTATGAGCTTCGCTGTCTGCTATCATCAGGTCTTCAGGCAGCGTAATAAGACCGCTTGCATAAGCCTTCAGGAAAGCGGTCAGCTCCCTGTTGTCCATCTTTACTGCCTTGACCATGCGGACGATTTCCAGATTTTCTTCCTCCGTAAGCTGCATTTCCAGAGAACGCAGTTTCTTTTGGAGATCAGAGATCTTTTCTTTCGTTTTCTCGATATCCTTTCGGATCTTGTCAGTTGTTGCCAAGTTCAAATAGCTCCTTTCCATAACGGTTTTTCCATGAGAAATTACGCCCAAGGCCCTGCACGGTTTTCAAATTAGCCTGGGCGTTATCCTCCAGGGCACAGGCACGCCGGAAAAGATCCGGGTGGTGCTCACGCAATGCAATGATTTCTTTTTCCTTCATGCTGGGGCAGAAAAAACAGGAGGATTTCTCCGGTTGAGGCAAACCTGCTGCCTCAATAGCCTGGATACAATCTTCCCGGCACCAGCCCCATTCCATCAACGGATACCATTTGCTGTATTTGGGATCGGCCAAATCCCGAAGCAGAACCTTTTCGCTCCGGTATTCCTCCCCAGCATCATAGCCCACAAATTTGACTACCTTCCGCCCACGATCCCATACTGCACGGCACCTGGGATCGTTGTTGCAATACTTATCCTGGGGACCAATTTTATGTTTCAGCGAACACCGTTTATAGCCATAGGCGATAGATGGTAAAGTGCCGCTTTGCAGACATTCATCTTCCAGGGTCAGTCGTTTGCCATTCTGAGTGTACTTGTACACGCGGGTAATGGGCGGCATTCCATGATCCTTCAGCCATTCGTCCATAATATCCAGATAGGCATACGTATGAGGGTGCTCAGCTCCGGTATCCGCAAACAGGATCAGATCCACCGGGATACGGTGCTGTTGCAGTCCAACAAGTAAGGCGGTGCTGTTAGCACCACCTCCATAGGACACAATATTCATAATGCACCCCCTTATCCGTAAGGCGGTCTGGCAAAGGCATAGAAATGGGATTGCCAGTAATTCGTATTCAAGTTTGCATACTGGACCGGGTCACCGCAATGCAGCATCATACCGCCACCCACATAGATACCCACATGGGAGATACCCGGTGTATCATAGGTGCCCACGAAGAACACCAGATCGCCGGGTTGTGCATTGGAAGAAGATACCGGGGTAGATATGTTGTAAAGCCCCTGGGCTCCCAGCCTGCCCGTATTGCATAGGCCGCTGTTGGTCAGCACCCAGGATACGAAGCCGGAACAATCGAAAGAAGTGTTGGGATTGCTACCGCCCCAAACATAGGGATAGCCAATGTACTTCTCCGCCTCCGCGATCAGGGTCGCAAAGGTTTCATCCTCCAATGCCGACGGTGGGATCTCGTAGATCTCCGGCGGCTCCGTGTACTTTGAGACATAGGAACTGTCCGGGAATAGATCCTCCCGATTGCCCAGGGCGCCCATGTAAGTTGCGTACATGGCAAGCGTGTCCTCGTCCATGATGTATACTGGAACATGGGACAGATTGAAGTTTTCCAAGGACACGGTACAGATGTAGTAGGTGTAGGGCACTTCAACTTCCTGCTCGTAGTCCTCCATGACCTGCCTGCCGTCTTCATCAAGAATGAACTCCCCGGTGACAGGATCACGTTTCGGACGTTCGATGATCTCAGTTTCTGTCCTGTACCGGGTCTCTGTCTCCACAGTCTCCGTCAGGATATATTGCTTTTCAAACAGCATCTCAAGATCGTCCTGTACCTGGTCAATGGCAAAGGTTCCCTCATGGAGGGCAGAGAGAATGGAAATCAAAACATAGGGATCATGTTCGATAGTATCAAGGTCAAAATGGTATTCATCGAAGCTATGGGTGTTTTCATAGCTATCCAGATATTCTTGCAACTCTGCTTCCATGGCACAGTAGGTTTCCTCAGCCGCCAGAATATCACTATCCTCGGAAAGATAGGAAGAACTGAGTACGCTGCTGATGCCGGAACCAGCCATCACAGCACAGGAGGATACACCGCCGATCAGCATAACAACGATAGCCGCGATCCCGATAATGGGCAGGATTACTTTGCTGTTCTTCTTGACAAAGGCAGCGGTTTTCTGTGCCGCCTCCTTCGTCTTGATCGCTGCCGTTTTTGCTGCTGTCGCTGTTTTTTGCGTGTTTTTCTCTGCGTTACGTACCTCTTTGGCATAGTTCCTCTGGATACGCTTTTTCTGCAGATACCGGGACACAGGATTGGATGCCGCAAGGCTGGGATCATCGTGGATAGCCTTTTGGTATAGATAGTCCGCGTTAGCCCGGATTGTGTCCTGCTCTGCCTTGGCAACATCCCGCCAAGGCTTTGTTTCGTGGTGATGGAGTGCCTGCCGTACCCTGCTTCCGGCATAAAGCACGCCCTGTTCCACCATTTCCTCGGTCTTGTGTCCGGCCTCCACGCCCACATTTTCCTGTTCCACTTCGTGAACCTTGTTGTGGGCGGCAAGGGAAATTTCCAGGATCGGTCGGCCCAGGGGATTGTGCCGCAGCTTGCCGTTGGGCTTTTTCTCCACTTCCTCAAAACGAATAGAGGTTTTGCCCTTGCCGGTGGTCTCGTCGAATACCCGTTCCTTCACCCTTACGGTTTTGGTAGGGATCTTTGCCTTGGCAGCATCCAGCTTGTCCGCTGCCCGGTCAGACCGCTCAATATATTTTTGAAGGGCAGGATCAACACGTTCCTCGTCGGTAAATTGCAGCCGGGAGGATGGGCGCTGCCGGGCCTCGCTGCCCTCACGGACGCTTTCGGCATCCTCCTTAGCTGCTTTACGTTCCCGGTGCCGGGTATAAGCATGGGCAGCCTGCTCCGTCGCCGTTTCTGTAAAGGATACGGTTTCCTCCTGGGGATTGAAGTGGGTTTCTTCCTCACGGCCGCTGATGCGTTCTACCTCGCCGGTGGCAATATTTTCTGCCACAGCGCCGTCATGGGTCATTTTCTGCGCAACCTTTTCAGGCGCTTTCATTTCCTTCATTCAGATCCACCATCCTTTCCATAGGGGCAGATGCTTTGACACGCCCCGGTCTCAATGGCAGCGATATAATGGAAAATGGGATATGCCTGGGGAGGGCTGACTGCGTTGCCCAGGGTTTTCAGCCGCAGGGCCCGGCCGTCCATGCGATCCGTCATGCGGGGCACTCCGTCCGGTTCTCTGGCCCAAAGGACACGTCCGTCCATCCCCGGGGGAATCCCATGAGCCATTCCACCCAATCGGGATTCAGAGCCATATCGTCCGCCTCCGGTTTCTCC
Source organism: Oscillospiraceae bacterium (assembly GCA_017435525.1). Classification (GTDB taxonomy): domain Bacteria; phylum Bacillota; class Clostridia; order Oscillospirales; family Oscillospiraceae; genus Faecousia. The sequence continues at coordinate 64,650 of JAFSEW010000058.1, forward strand.
AAATACACCATCTGCGCCGATAGGTTCCCATCCTTCTTCCTGGGATCGAAGGAGGATGGTTTCAGGGTCGAGCGGAAGCCGTCCGACGCCACCGGGGTCAGATAGAACACCGCAGCCGACAGGGACAGGCTCCAAATCGAACCGCTCTTGTTCCTCTTGCGAATAATCCCAGCTTCGGACAGGAATACATCCAGGTTTTGCGCATCCCTGTTCGTGTTTGTGTCGGAAGCAAGGGGCGTGGGAAACATCAGCCGCGATGATAAAAGTTCGCTGGCGCTCATGCCACGCGCCGATGCCACAAGCCGGAAATACGAATGGGAGAACAGCGTATCCCGCTTTTGCCAGGTCAAAAATCGTTTTGTCGAGCCCCATATTGATGAAGCCAGCAACATTTTCCCCAAGCACGTAAGCGGGCCGCAGCTCGGTAATAACTCTGCACATTTCCGGCCAGAGGTAGCGGGTATCCTCAAATCCCTTCCGCTTTCCAGCTGAGCTGAATGGCTGACAAGGGAATCCGCCGGAAATGACGGTGACTGTTTCAAGTCCTGTTTTCTCAAATAACGCCTCCTTCGTAAAGGTAGTGATATCCCGGAACCTGGGAACATCCGGCCAGCGTTTTTCCAATACGGAGTATGGAAAGTCTGCCCATTCGCATTGGCAAACGGTCTGGAAACCCGCAGCCTCCGCCGCAAGATCAAGACCGCCAATGCCGGAAAACAGGCTCACATGGGTTAATTCTACATTGATTTTATCGATCGCCTCCTAATTCTGGCATAAGAAAACCCGCTTCGTTTGAAGCGGGTTGTTTATTATTTTTTGAATATTGCTTGCTTTTCCTCAATAAAATCCCATTCGATTGCATATTCATAGGTTAATTTCGGTTTTTTAATTTTCCAAATATATTCTCCATGTTCATCCAATTCCGCATCTTCAGTTTTGGATATTCCAACCTCTGCAGGAGATGGGGATGTTACAAGCCTGATTTTGTTACTTTTCAGTAGATGTAATGGGAGTTTAATATAGATATACAAAAGATTAGTCGGTTTAATCACTGTAGTTGCAAACAATGGAAATTGGATTTCTCCATCCATTTTTGACTCAAGCTCTACTTTGAAAACATCACCGACATTATATCTTCTTCCGCCAAAATAAACATCATACTTTTGGTAGGCATCATTTACCGGGTGCGGTATAATACTGCTGTTGCTTGGAGCTTTGCACTGCATATTTACTTTATTGTAGTCCCATGTATATCTTCCATAAAATCTATCCACATTGTTAGCCAGTGCCCTAACCTTGTGGTCAGTATTATATATACTGTACGATTCCTTATACTCGAAATAAATAGTTTTTTCGAGAAACATATATCGAAAATCAATATGTCTGTATTTTAGAATTAGTGCTACAAGGCTGGCTAAAGACATAAGAGAAATAATCACAGCAATTATTATTGGAACCTTTGAATATGCCAAAAGACTTGCTGTAACTGTAGGTACAAGAATAGCTCTAATTAATTCCCACAATGCATTACTAATGATATTGTTGGCAACTCCTTTAAGTGTTTCATACAGACTAGCAAATTTCTTTTTCATCTAATCACCTGCTATCACATCATTTTTGTATGCCATAAGATAACTCATATGATATATAATAACAGTTTTTCAACGTATTTCAACACTTAAGTTTTTCCGATTCTCGGATGATGCCTTTGTCAAGCTTCTACAAACAATAATGATTATTTCTTATTGTTGATTTGTACGTTGGTTCTTAATGTCGGAAACTCTTTCACAGTAAACAACATATCTTTGTTTTCCCCCGGAAGCATATGGGTGACAGGTCAAAAGGGTCAGCAGCTCCCGTCCGTCCTGGATCAGAATTTGCTCTACCTCATAAGGGTAGATAATCTTGATTTCCACCACCTTGTAGGTCAGCGTTTCCCACAGGTTCGTGATGGTGATTTCATCCCCAAGACGGAGTTTTTCGATGTAGCGAAAGTAGCTGGCACCGGAATATCCTCTGTGACCGGCAATCACGCAGTTGGTGTTCTCGCCGCCGATGGGCAGGCTGGTCTGGCTTAGATGTGCCGCACCCTCAGCCATGTGGGAATCGGTTGCACCAAGGAAGATGGGCATTTCCAAATCCATAGCCGGAATGGAAATCACACCAAAGGTTTCATCCTCTAAGCCGTATTCCCGGAGAAAGAAACTGGGTTTCTGATAGTCATACTCACAGGACAGACCGGATTGCCCCTGGGCATAGATGGTGTTGTTATAGGCAACCATATCCTCCCAAAGCTCCGGGTACTGCCTTGGCTCGCTTTCCACCGGCTCCGTTTCCTCCGGTTCTGTGACCTCAATCAGCGGTGGTTCGTCCGGGTCAGTTATTGCCGGGATAATATCCACCCAGCTTAAAAACGCTTCTGCGTTCATCGTGATTTCATGGTCAACGATTGCCCCATAAATGTAGGGATAAAGCAGCGTACCAAGACCGGCAAGGAAAACCATAA